>JAZDJA010000188.1:0-26649 GCA_043804415.1 Candidatus Latescibacterota bacterium
GCTACCTCTGCCGGATCAAGCGCCTCAATCGCAGCTCGCAGGGCCGGGACATCCCGGCCATACTTGACACCCAGCAAACGGAAGTTGAGGCTCACAACAGCCTCCGTCAAAACGGAGGCATCCTCGACAAAGACGACTTCCTTGACATTGAGCTCCTCGATAATCTGCTCTTTGAGCCGTTCGATCCGCTCCTGCTCCTCGGCCGCTTTGGGCACCACCAGAATCTCAGAGAGCGGCTGGCGCACCTTGAGTCCTGCGTCTTTCCGGGCGGATCTTCCGAGGCTCACGATCCGGATGACCAGAGCCATATCCTCCAGAAGCGCCTCGTCCATGAGGGCTTCATCTGCCTCCGGATAGTCGCACAGGTGCACACTCTCCGGAGCGGAAGGATCGGAGGAAGTCAGATTCCGAAAGATCTCCTCAGAGAAGAAGGGCATGATCGGAGCGATCACCTGCACCAGAGAGACCAGTGTCTCATACAGCGTGGAATAGGCGGCCGCCTTGTCGGAATCGCTTACGCTTCTCCAGAAACGCCGGCGGCTTCTGCGGATATACCAGTTGGACAAATCCTCCAAAAATGACTCCACGGATTTGATCACCGCCATCGCGTTGTAGCGGTCCAGTTCCCTGCGGGCATCCCGGATCAGAGCGTTCACCTTGGCCACAAGCCAGCGGTCCAGCACAGACCGCTCCGCGACAGAAGGGGCTTCGGCCGTGGCATCGAAACCGTCCAGGCGCGCGTAGGTGACGAAAAAACTATAGGAGTGCCACAGGGTCAGTAGCTTACGCTTGATCTGTTCTGCCGGGCCGAATCCGAAATGGATGTTGTTGAACGGATTGTTTCCGGCAAACATCCACCGCATCACATCCGCACCCATAAGATCCGCTGCCTGGTCGAACCAAATCGCATTCCCCTTGCTTTTGTGCATCTCCTGGCCGTTCTCGTCGTGTACCAGCGCATGGCCCAATATCCGAAGGAAGGGGGGGCGATTCTCCATCACCGTACTCATCGCCAACAGGGCATAGAACCAGTTTCGAAACTGTCCGGGGAAACATTCGGTGATAAACTCGGCGGGAAACCACTGTTCCCAGTAGTCCCGATCCTGGCGATAGGCCAGCGTCGAATACGGGACAATGCCGGCATCCAGCCAGGGATTGCCCACATCCGGAATGCGGGAGATCTTCGCGCCGCATAGGGGGCAGGCGATCTTCACCGCATCAATCCATGGGCGATGGGGCGCTTTTCCTTCGAACGTTTCCCAGCCCTCAACAGCGCGCTCCTTCAGCTCGTCCTCACTGCCGAGGACCTCAAAATGCCCGCACGCGCATGTGTAGATGGGCAGTGCAAGCCCCCAATAGCGTTTCTTGGAAATGCACCAGTCGTGCATGTTTCTAAGCCAATCCAACTCACGCGCCAGTCCGAAGGAAGGCATCCATTCCACCTTCTCGGCCACCCCCATAATCTGGTGGCGAAGTTCGTCCATCGAGATGAACCACTCATCCACCAGCCGAAATACCAGCTCCGTATCGCACCGCCAGCATACCGGGTAGCGGTGGGTATAGTCCGCGACTTTGTAGAACAACCCCTTGCGATCCAGATCCGCGAAAAGGTCTTCGGCAACATCTGCTGCCTCCCGACCGGTGAGCCAATCGAATCCATCCACATAAATCCCGGCCTCGTCCAGAGGGCCAATCACACTGAGCTTGTGTTCCTGACTCAGGGCAAAATCATCCTTGCCGCATCCGGGCGCGATGTGCACGATACCTGTGCCTTCCTCCTCGGTCACGTCCTTCCATGGGATCACCGAATGCGTCACGCCATGCTGCGCCCCAAGCTCATCGAACGGTCCCCTATACGTCCATCCCAGCATTGCCGCGCCCTTGATCTCGCCAAGGAGTTCGTACCCGGGTTTCAGGACGGGCATCGTACCTTTGGAAAGGTAGAGAACCTGGCCGTTTTGCCGAATCTTGACATAGGTCAAATCGGGGTGCACGGCCGCGGCCACGTTGGAGGTGAGCGTCCACGGCGTCGTCGTCCAGATGAGCAGAGATTCCCCTTCCCGATCGATCAGTGGGAAGATGAGAAACACACTGCGGTGCGTGAGTTCTTTGTAGCCCTCCGTGGCGATCTCGTGTTCTGAGATGGCCGTTCCGCACCGGGCACACCAAGGCATCACATCGTGTCCCTTGTAGATCCAGCCCCTCTCGTGGCATGTTCGCAGAAACAGCCAGATGGTGTAATTGTTCTCTTCGGACATCGTCCAGTAGGAGTGGTCCCAGTCCATCCACTGACCCAACCGAGTGGACTGCGCGACTACGGCTTGGGCGGAACGGCGCACGCGCTCCCTGCACTTCTCGATAAAGGGAGCGACCCCATAGGCCTCGATGTCCTTTTTGGAGGTGAAACCCAACTCCTTCTCAACCTCGACCTCGACCCACAGTCCCTGACAGTCGAATCCATTCTGATAGCGCTGATCGTGACCGGTCATCGCCTTGTAGCGCTGATAGAGGTCCTTATACGTGCGTCCCCAGGCGTGGTGAACGCCCATCCCCTGCGGATTATTGGCGGTGATCGGACCGTCCAGGAAAGAGTATTTTTTGCGCCCCGCGTTTTTCTGGCGCAACTTTTGGAATACGTCGCGTTCCTCCCAGAATTTCAGGATGCGGTGCTCTATCTTTGGAAAATCGAGTTCGTTTGGAACCGGTTCAAACATGTTTTGCGTCCTTGTTGTTGGAGGTAAAACATAAGGAGGAAGATGGGGAACGGAATTCACCCTTTAGGGTTTCACACTGCGTTCTCTGCGTCTTTGCAGCAGGATTTACGGAATGACCACGTATTGAATCGTCTCCTCTACCCGCTCTCCGCGGGGAATGCTCAACAACCATTCCTGGATCGCCAGAAACGCGGTGGTGTTTCTGCGTCGCTCCGATGTATCCGGTGCTAAGGCTTACAGTAGCTCCAGAAATTCCTCAAGATCCAGGCGAGCCTGCTTCAAAATATGGGACAATGTGGATCGTTTCACAGGGCGGTGCGCAGGAACAGTCAACTTCAACACTTCATCCCTCAGCCTCTTCTGCAATCTGATGTGACTACCCCGTTGGCGTACGACCGTCCAACCATCCCTCTGCAAGGCGCGGATGATCTTGATATGGGACAAACTCGGAATTTTGCTCACAATACCAACTCCCGCACGAACCCTCTCTCCTCGACGAGCCAATCATCCTCCACAGGCTCCAGATAGAGTTCTATAGCCTCCCGGATGTTCGTCAAGGCCTCCTCAACCGTGTCCCCTTCGCTGATGCATCCGGGAAGTGAAGGCACACAGACGGTGTATCCACCTTCCGCACTGGGTTCAAGTACTGTCTGGAATCTCATTTTTTCCCCCTTACGCTGATACATAAAACGCGGACGCTTCTCATAGGCTTCGGACAAACCTGCCCAGATGGAAGAGAGTGTATTTTCGCGTCGTCCCGATGTGTCCGGTACGCTATCCCATGCTAAAAGCATCGGACACGGCGGGAAGGTGCTGAGCTCTTCTCGCCGTATAGCTCAGGGCATAGAAAGATAGAACGCTACCAGACTTCGTAAGCTAAAGCATCAATTTTCTCGAAATGTTGATCCCGGCTCACCAATATCGCGTCTTCAGACAAACACGAAGCCGCGATCCAGATGTCATTCTCTGGAATAGGGCGGCCCTTCTCAGCCAATGCAGCGCGAATTCCTGCGTAATTCTCCGCGACGCTTCCATTGATTTCAAGGATGTAACATCGCTCGGAGAATGCCATCACTTTCTCTTTATTCTCCATATATCGAGCAGAGCGGCGGGCACCATAGAGGAGTTCGCCTAAAACCACGACGGAAAGGAGCATTTCATCCGACTCCTCCATGGAAACGGCAATCTCCTTGTCGCCGTTTAGAAAAGCGATTACAATGTTGGTATCCACCACATACCTACCACTCATCGCTGTTGACCCTTTCACAGGCGTCCTCAATGGCTGACCTCATAGCCCCTGCGTCTCCATCGGAGAGTGTACCACAAAGATCGGAGAAACGATGGGCTCTTGGAGCAATAGAACGCCTTGCGAGCAGAAAATCGGCAAAGTGGGCGATTTCCCTTAACCTATCATCGGGAAGTTTTCGGAGTTTGCCTTCAATGATTTCCAGCAACTGTGTAGATGCCATAATCTTCACCTCCAATTCTATAACGGAACTTCCTTCAAGGCTGAAAGGTTCACCTGGGACAGAGAACACAACAATGCAGGGACACTACCGGTGATCCTGGTATAGGACAATCAAGAAACTCCCCTGAAGTCTGCATCTCGGCCGATTGTTCCTTTTGGATGCAACCGATCTCCTTAACCCCTTCGATGATGGCATCGGTCAGATCGTATTCTCTCTCCGGAAAGATCTCGTCCAAAAGATCTCGTCCAATAGATCCTGTAACCCCGGGAACTTGTGGTAACTGAGAAGAACCTCTTTTTTGTGACCCCGGCTGTCGGAGATAGATTTGCCATTTTGCTCTGTAAGCACTGTCTGCGTAGTCTTATCCCCCTCTCTGGGATATGGATCTGAGCGCATCGGACACGGCATTTGAAGTCCTCCGCGTGCTCTGCGATCAACAAATCCTACATCCTTTCCACCACCTGCCGGATCAGACGGATCAGATCGG
Source organism: Candidatus Latescibacterota bacterium (assembly GCA_043804415.1). Classification (GTDB taxonomy): domain Bacteria; phylum Latescibacterota; class 4484-107; order 4484-107; family 4484-107; genus 4484-107. The sequence goes on from JAZDJA010000188.1 coordinate 4,671, forward strand.
GCTCGGCAGCCCCCACAGCCTCGAGCAGATCGGAAAGCAATACGGGCTTCAGCGCATCGGGCAAGCAGACATCTGAAATGACGGAGATGCCCAATACCTTCATGCCGGCGTGGACGGCCGCGATCACCTCGGGCACGGTGGACATGCCGACCATATCGGCCCCGATAAGGCGCAGAAAACGGTATTCGGCGGCAGTCTCCAGGTTCGGGCCGGCGACGGCCACGTAGACGCCCTTTTGCACCTTGATCTTCTCCTCGAGCGCAACTGCTTCGGCCAACTGGATCAGCCTGCGATGATAGGGTTCGGACATATCCGGGAATCGGGGGCCGAGGGCGTCGTCGTTGGGACCGATAAGGGGATTGTCTCCAATCAGGTTGATGTGATCGGTGAGGAGCACGAGATCGCCGGAGGCAAAATTCGGGTTCATCCCCCCTGAGATACAGGAGACGATCAGATGCTTTACCCCGAGCGCCTTCATCACACGGATGGGAAACGTGATCTGCTTCATGGAGTAGCCTTCATAAAAATGAAAGCGCCCCTGCATCACGGCCACCTTTTTCCCTCCGAGCCTCCCCAGGATAAATTTCCCGGCATGCGTGGCTACGGTAGAGACGGGGCAATGAGGAATGTCCTGGTAAGGAATCTCAACGGGTGCCTCAATCTCATCCGCGAGTCCGCCAATCCCTGTTCCGAGAATAATCCCGATTTCCGGGGAACGCTCCGTAAAGGATCTTACGCACTTTACGGCTTCTTCGATCTGTGTTTGGAATTCATCCATTGGGAAATCCTTCGCATCGTGGAAACCTCGGGGTGCCGACCGGGAGCGGAAACGCCCCATCAGGTCTCTCCATTCGCAGTTTGCCCTGCTTGCGCCTCGTCATCGATCCGGCCATCCCCGGCGATAAGATCCAATCCTTCCAGCAGGATGGGCGCTTCGTCTTGCTCCCTCTCAAAAGCCTGGAGAAGCTCCATGTGAGATCGGCACATTGCCCGGATCCGCGCGATAAGCGTGTCCCTGTAATTGCTCAGATCGATAATCTCTCGCTTGATCTGCACCAGTTTTCGGCGGGCAATCTCTATCTCCTCGTCGGCTGCAACGCGAGCCTCTCTAATGATGAGATCGGCTTCCTTTCGGGCGTTTTGGCGGGTCGAATCGGTGACCTGCTGTGCGGTCACCAACGTGTCCTGAAGGGTTTTTTCCAGCTGGGTATAGTGGCCCAGCGAATCCTCAAGACCGCGGACTCTTTCTCGAAACGCCGCGTTTTCTTTGCTTGAAGACTCGAAGGCATCGGCCACGCTTTCCAGAAAAACCTGCACCTCCTCCGCATCAAAACCCCGGAGGGTCTTTCTAAACTCCTGTTTCCGAATGTCCGACGCGGTGATATTCATGGGATTGCCTCCTCAGTGGTTAGGAACAAAACGCCTCACCACGGATGTTCGCAGCGCGCAAAAATGACAGCCAAAACAAAAGGGAAAAGGACATGCGGGAAGAACTTGCCACCGATCGTGCAAGTTGACCTTGGTGCGGAAAAACGTCGGACAACGAATCGGCCAGAAAGATACGCAAACAAAGAGAAGCGCTGAAGGAGCTGCAGGGCCGAACAGGCAGGGCTTCGGCCTAAATGGTCAGCGACCTCAAATGCGGCGGGCCACAAACCCTTTTACTAGTGGGCTTTCTGCCCCACGGACCGCTGCGGCAATGGCGATGTTTTCCCCTGCCCATCCCCTCACAGTCGAATGGACGTTAGGAACAATCGCACCACGAGAATCAGCAGAATTCCGGCCAGCGGAGAAAAATCCATCCCGGTGCTCCATAGTGACTGAGGCAGAAACCTTCGAATCCTGTTCAGAAAGGGATCGGTGATTCGGCACAAAAACAGCACAATCGGATGGTAGGGATCGGGCTGAATCCACGACACAAAGGCCCGGATGATGATAACCCACATATAGAGACCGAGCATTCCATCCAGAAGACCCGTGATTCCGCTGTAAAAGTGGCCAAAGTCGAACATGGCTGGGTTCCCCTTGGTTCGAAAGCAGTGAAAGATCCTGAAATAACCGCTACTATCTCGAAAAACTAAATATAGGCAGAAGAGAGCTTGTATGCAAGAGAAAAATCCAGGGGTTCCTGGAAAGGGAGCAAGCAAGGATTCCACCTGAGGATGAGAAGAATCCCAGCAGAAATGGAGGAGAATTCCAGAGAAGGGCGGAGGGGGAATGGGCATCAGACGTTGTGAATACCCGGATCATCCGTGGAATGAGCAAAGCCGAATGATTTTTCCCTCCGAAGGGAACCCGCTCGAAAAAACATGCTTGACAAACGGTATGCAAGATGTTACTTTAGGGATATGTTGCTGTCACTTTCCAGAAGCGGGGCGAATGTCCGGGATGCGCATGGGAAAAGAAGGGCAGCGGGAGCCTGTTTCTGCCTCTTGACCTTGCGGACAGGCAACACTGGTAGGCGATGAAAGATGTTTCGGCTACAATCGTGAATTTCAGATCTTTCGCTTCGGGCTCCCCGCTTGTGCTCCCTGTAATCTGGAGACATGACGTGCGCTTCTGCTTGCGATTTGGCGGGACACGGGTGTTCCCTGCGTTCCTCTTTCTGCTCTTGGGGCTTGACGGCTGCGCCCTCCTAAAAAGACAGGGGGCTTTTCCCAGCGTCGGGATCGGCGAGGTCCTTACCCGAATAGAGGCGCAGTCCGCCAGCATCGAAGATTTCCAGGGACGAGCGCAGATCCGGATGTGGGGAATCGGGCCCAATCAGACAGCATGGCTGAGAATGTTCTTCAGGAAGCCCGATCAGATGAAACTTCAGGTGGACGGCGCGTTCGGGATTCGGGTGTTGGAGCTCTCGCTTTCGGGAAATCAGTTGCGGGCCTATTTGCCAACCCTGGATCGATTCATCGACGAGCCAGGCCAATCGTTCTGGCAAAACTGGGTGGGACTGAAAATCGACAATTCCGAGATGCGGGGCATGCTTTTGGGAACATCCAGTCTGAGCCGTTCCGATTCCCCGGAGGTATCCGAGTTCCGGCGCACGGAGGAAGGGTATCTGCTTGTGGTGGAGAAAGGGGCATTCGTCCGGCATCTGCGCGTGGATGGATGGGATCTGACGCCCACAGAGGAAGAAGTCTGGGATCGCTCCGGTGGACTGGTGGGCCGGAGAACAATGACACACATGAAAGATGTGGACGGCATGCGTTTGCCCGAGAAAATCGAACTCACGCAGGGCGCGCGCCACATCGAGATCACATTCCTTTCTCGACGCGTCAACCGTGGATTCCCGGACGACCACTTGGAACTGAACATACCGCCAGAGGTGGAACATAGCGAAAACTGATTTTGCGCCAACACGATGGGAAAGAGGAGGATCCATTCATCCTCCCTTCCACTTCACGTTTCCCGCCTTCCCCTCAGGAACCGGCACATGTTTTTTCAGATATGGCTTCATCTGGTCCAAAAGATCGCCCGGAATCGCTATCGGCGGCTGGTGGTTCTCAGTGCGCTGGTGGTGGTGATTGGGGTGTTCGGCATCCGTTTTTTTGAGTTTGGCAGAAACGAACAATTCACAAGCTTCCAGGACTCCTTGTGGTGGGTATTCGTGACGGTGACGACGGTGGGCTTCGGAGACAAAGTCCCCATCACCGTTGGGGGCCGAATCGTTGCGGTATTGGTGATGTTTTTCGGAATCGGCTTTCTGGGACTCTTGATCTCGACGATTACGGGGGAGCTGTTCGATCGCAAACTCAAGGAGGAACGCGGAATGAATCAGATCACGACAAAGGGGCACATAGTCCTCTGCAATTGGAATTTTAAGGCAGAGGATATTATCAGCGAGCTGCGGTCGGACCCGAAGAGCGCGGAAATGCCCATTGTCATCGTTGCGAAGACGGAAAAAAAACCCGTGGACGATGAGAACATCTTCTTCGTAAGGGGAGATCCCACGGGCGAAACTGTGCTCCTGCGCGCGCATATTGAAGAAGCCGCCACAGCCATCGTGCTGCTGGATGAGGAGGTGGAACCTGAGGCCCGGGATGCCAAGGCCATTTTGACGGTACTGACCATTGAGTCCCTTTCTCCGGAGGTCTACACATGTGTGGAACTGCTGGATCCGGAGAATGTGCAACATGCCAGGCGGGCTCGGGCGGACGAGATCGTGGTGACGGGCGAACTGTCCAGTCGTTTGCTGGTGCGGTCCGCGTTGGATCACGGGATTTCGGACGTGGTGTCGGAGTTGGTATGTGGATCGTACGGCAATGCGTTTTATATGGTGGATGTACCTTCGGCCTATGTGGGGAGAACGATGGAGGAATTGTTCGGAGTTCTGAAACGGGAATACAATACGATTCTCATCGCGTTGGAGCATGATGGGAAATCGATCACCAATCCGAAGCTAAGTGTGGTCACTTGCCAAGGAGATCGGTTGGTGGTGCTGGCCGAAGAACGGCCAGTATTTGAGAAACGTTGACGAGGGGGTGAGAAGACTCAGATCTCAGATCGGACATTCTCAACAATCGGAAAGAAATGGTCATCACTTGATTGTCAGCTGCCAGACACCCTTACCGGCAGGCGGAGTGGGGCACTGAGGGCTGACGGTTATCATCAACATAAGGAGGGACTGAAAGATGATCAAACGGGCACCGGACATTCGAGGATCCATCCGGCAGGATATGAAGCTTCCAGTGGTATATTGGATTGCTGGCAAGGAAGAGGAAAAGAAGAAGGCGACCACCGCGGATGTATCTCGGACCGGGATGGGCATCCAGGTGCAGAGCATCGATGGCATAGAGAAGGCTTCCACCCTGGGAATCGCATTGAGCATTCATGGCGACATGATCCAAGCGGAGGTAGAAGTCGCTCTCATCAAGCAGTTGGCGCCCGATGCGTATATAGTTGGAACGCGCTTTTCGAAAATTACGGACGCCGATCTGGCGATCTTCCTGAAGCACATCCGGATGATCAGCATTCCGCTGAACGAGCGGATCGCCAAAAAGCAGGAGGGGTACTTTGTGGACCAATTGTTCACAGGAAACCGGGAGCGCTATCAGGAAACCATGAGAATCCTGGGCGACATTCCGACTTGGGAGAAGGCCAGCAAGAAGATCGACGAATTGTGGAGCCAATACGGGATCGATCGGTTTTCAAAGCCTTCCATCGATTTCACAGACATCCTTTACACCGAGTATTGAGAGACTGCCTGCGCACCCGGTTTTCCGGAGGACGCCCGAGAGCTGTTGTTGTCCTTCTGAGCGCCGCGCGTCTTCCATGCCCATACGTCCCCAAAACCGATCTCCCGTTTCCACCTTTTTCTTTGGAGACGGCGATTGGCCCATGCCATTCGATGGATGGAACATGGCAGCTTTTCAGAAACGGCAAGATTCGGCCGATAATCTCAACCTGGGGATGCGGAGCATCCATTCTCTCGTTCCTGTGCGCTGCGGGGGAACGAGAGAAACAGATCGCTCCAGCTATCCGCTCAGGAGAGGACCTCTCCGACCGAGTTGAGCCCTTCCGCGCAGGATCGTCGCATAATCGGATGTGCCAACCTGCATCGTGCTTCGCTGGACGAAACAGGGCGACATGGCATGCGTGGCCTTCTTGCGAAGAGACTACCACATTGGCATTGCGCTGTTTCTGGCAGTTTGGGCGGTGAGTCCAAAGCTTCGTACTCCGATATTTCCTCGTTGTGCCCAGATGTACCGCCGTGGATTCACATCCACGAACTCCTCCCAAGCAGGTCTCCCTCCAGCCTCAAATACACTCATAATGGGAGCCTTCCCAGGTGACCGGTTGAAACGGACTCGGCAAGGTGGCCGGCTGTGGCTGCAAGTGGGGAAACGCTGCTGTGGGGAGAGGATGTTCGGCCAGAGGAGAAACGCCGGAGTACCGCACATGGGGATAAACCCGACACTTTCGTTTCCAGAGAGGAACCCAGTGTGGCGCCTGCGATGGCGATAGTCAGATGTCGCTGGGGAACGTCACACCATCGGCGGATGTATCCATTTAGGACGCGCAACTGCAGATCGAAGAAGGAGTATCCATGACTGTCACGGAAGCGATCCCGATCGGTGGAATGTCCTGTGCATCCTGCGCACTCAGGATTGAGAACAAACTGAAAGCTGCCGAGGGGGTGCGCAGTGCAACCGTAAATTTCGCCACAGAAAAAGCCACTGTCCAATACGACGATACAGCCACGGGTATCGCCCCCCTGCATGAGTACATCAGAGAATTGGGGTATCAGGTACTCGCCTCAGACACCGGCAACCTCTCGGCGAAACGGGTGACACTGCAGATTCGTGGAATGAGCTGTGCCAATTGTGCGCAAACGATAGAAAAGAAACTGGGCAGCCTGGAGGGAATGGACCAGGCTACTGTCAATTTCGCGACAGAGACTGCCAAGCTCAGGTTCGATGGGTCCAAGCAAAAATTGCCGGGCATCCTTGCGGTCGTTAAGGCCCTTGGGTACGAGGCAAGCGTCCAGGAAGAACAACACCCGGCAGATTTGTCGGAACAGACTCAAGATGCATCCCTCCGAAATCTCAAGTTTCTGGTCCTGCTTTCTATCATTTTGAGCTCCCCGCTCGTGCTTGCCATGATCCTTGGGATGATTCCGGGTTCTGCTGCGTGGTACACCGCAGTCGTTCACCTCCTACACAATCCCTGGATACAGCTCGGTCTGGCCACCCCGGTTCAGTTTGTCATAGGATTCCGATTCTACCGGAATGCCTTCTTTGGCCTGCGAGCACGCAGCGCCGGTATGGACCTTCTGGTGGCCATGGGCACAAGCGCGGCATACTGTTACAGCGTATACAATGCCTTCCTACTCAAAACCGCAACCGGGCATGCAGAGGGCCTCTATTTTGAAGCCTCTGCGGTGATCATTACACTGGTTCTGCTGGGCAAATACTTTGAGACCGCCGCGAAAGGTAAAACCACTCAGGCGCTGAAGCAGCTCATGCGGCTACAGCCACGGACCGCCCGCGTCGTGCGGGATGGCCAGGAATTCGACCTCCCAATCCAAGAGGTTATCCCCGGTGACCTGATTGTGGTGAGGCCCGGAGAGAAAATACCGGTCGACGGCACCCTGACCGAAGGGTACTCTACCGTTGACGAGAGCATGGTTACCGGGGAGAGCATGCCCGTCGAAAAACATCCCACTGACAACGTGGTGGGAGGCACTATAAACGGCCACAATTCGTTTACCTTCGCAGCCAAAGCGGTGGGCAGCGACACCTTGCTCGCACGCATCATTAAGGCCGTCGAGGACGCCCAGGGGTCAAAAGCCCCTATCCAGAAGATAGCCGATAGGGTTGCGGGTGTTTTTGTGCCTACTGTCTTGGTGGTGGCGCTGGTGACGCTGGCCTGCTGGACATTCTTCCTGGATGATCCCGGCAAGGGCCTGATCTGTGCCGTTGCAGTTCTGGTTGTTGCCTGTCCATGTGCGCTTGGCCTGGCGACTCCCACGGCCATCATGGTGGGCACAGGCATGGGAGCACTCAAGGGCATTCTCATCAAAAATGGCGAGAGTCTTGAGCGGGCATGCCGCATAACGGCGATTGTGCTGGATAAGACAGGGACCATTACGCAGGGCAAGCCCTCACTTACAAGAATCATACCGCTTGGGACCGCGACAGAAAGCGCCTTGCTCAAAACGGCAGGTATTGCCGAGAAAAATTCAGAACACCCGCTGGCCAGGGCTGTGTTCGAGAAGGCGGCAGCCGAACACGGGGAACTGCCGGGACCTTCCTCCTTTCAGGCATTCCCTGGGAAGGGCGTCAGAGCGGTCGTCGGCCAGAATGTGATACTCATTGGAACGCGCAGATTCATGCTCGAAGAACACATCAGCATGAAGCAGGCAGAAATGTCACTGACCCAAATGGAGGACGATGGACAGACCGCCGTCATCATGGCTGCAGACGGGATCGTTGTGGGCATCTTTGGAATTTCCGACACCATCAGGGAGGATTCTTCTGAGGCGATTTCCCTCTTGAAAGACATGGGAATCGACCTCTACATGATTACCGGAGACAACGCGAAAACTGCTCAAGCTGTTGCTCGATTGACCGGAATCCAGCATGTCATTTCCGAGGTGCTCCCAGAAGACAAGGCAGCGGAGATCCAAAAGCTTCAGGCGCAGGGCTATCTGGTGGGCATGGTGGGAGACGGGATAAATGATGCGCCTGCACTGGCCCTTGCGGACATCGGAATGGCCATCGGCTCTGGGACCGATGTGGCGATGGAGTCAGCGGATATCACCCTCGTCCGTTCCAGTTTGACGAGCGTCGTACACGCCATAGTGCTTTCAAGAAGAGTGCTGCGAAAAATAAAGACAAACCTGTTTTGGGCATTCTTTTACAACGCAGTGGGCATCCCATTTGCGGCGATCGGGCTCCTCAATCCCATGATAGCCGGCGCGGCCATGGCGCTAAGCTCTGTCTCGGTAGTATCGAACTCCTTGAGCCTAAAGCGAATGCACTTCGACTAGACCGCACGGTCAAAGAGGGACATGTCACCGATTGTCAGAGGCCAGGAGAATGCGTCGAGGCGATACCCAAGCTCAGGAACTGAGGGGGGCAGAAGGTGCTGTTCGCGCCGTTTCCCTTCGCAGTTTCCTCGCCCGACCTCGGTACGGGCTGATCATCTGGGGCTCTTTCCGCTGAGCCGTATCCAAAGAATTCCCTTCGCCAGGTGTACAGAGTCTATCGCCGCACTGAGTGCAACGATGCTGATGCACTTCACCTACCCCACCGTGGGGTGGGTGAGCACCCCTTCGTCATATGCCTGGTTTTCATATTGCGCCAGGAACATGGCAGTGAAGAACCAACAGTAATCTGGCGTGTCAGCCCATGAATGGGTATTCCATTTCTGTTCTCTTCCGCCGAATTAACCTGCATTGTCCTCTCCGCCTTCCTCCCTGGCCGTGCGCAACATGGCGAAGGTTGTTCGTGCGCTCTCAGGTGAGAAAAAGGGTTGACTCTCCGCCGATTTTGCGCTATATTTGCAGATGATTGTGACTGGATAATGTCCGTTGAAAAGGCCTGCACGGGGGCAATCGAAAACGCCGGGAATGGTTTCTTTGCGATCTCGTCAGCTGAATAGACGCGTTTGTCGGAAAGACACCGCCGGGAAAGGAGACAGAGTACGATGCCGAAGATTTCAAAAGGAATGTTGGGTGTGCTCTTGGGCGTGGTGATTTTGATGGTTATTTGCGGCTCCGCATTTCCTCAAACCTTGGAGGAACTGCTAAGGGAAAACCAGTATAGGCAAAGCGAACAAGAGAGTCAGAGACCGGATGTCAGTGCGATGGAATTGAAAGATGTTACCGAGAAGCCTGCTGAGATGCCCATCATTGCCGCGCCGGATGAAAGGACTGCTCTAGACCGGCGGATTGACCCCGAAAAATATATAGTGGGACCGGGCGACGAGTTTATGCTGTATCTCTGGGGACAACTCGATCAGGGACAGCTGCTCCGGGTAAATCCAGAGGGGAAGCTATTGGTGCCCTATGTGGGACCCATCGAGGTGGCTGAGAAGACGTTGGCCAAAGCCAAGGAGGAGATCATTCGGCGCGTAAAGACGCGCTACGATAAAATAGAGGTCTCCGTCGAGTTGAGCAATGTGCGAAGGTTTCGCGTTTTTGTTACGGGAAGCGTGAGGAACCCTGGGACCTATCAAGCCTGGGCAGTGGATCGGGTATCCGACATGATTAAGAAGGCTGGGGGAATAGGTACGCTGAGAAAAATCCAGGTCTCGCGTCAGGATGGGCAGAGGATTGTGGTGGATCTGGATCGTTTTCTGAGAATCGGGGACCTGGAGGCCAATCCCTATCTGAAGACTGGAGATATGATTTACGTGCCGGCGAAGGGGGGGATGGTGAGCCTTCTCGGGGCGGTAAAGTCGGAAGGGATCTACGAGTTTAAGGAAGGTGAGAGCCTGAAAGATCTGATAGAATTAGCAGGTGGGCTCATGGAGAATGCCCAATGGAGCGGTGTTGAGGTCGTACGGTTTAAGGAGGACGGAATAGCAAAGGAGCGTCTGTGGCTGGATCTGACCGAGGTCTTGCAGGGCGATCCGGGGAATCCCGATGGACAGTTCCCTCTCAAAAGCGACGATCAGATCTTCATCCGATATATCCCGGATTGGCATCGCAAAGCGGTCGTGTGGATATATGGCGAAGTGAAGTACCACGGCCCCTATCCAATCGTCGAGGGAGAAACCACCCTGACTGAGGTCATTGAGAAAGCGGGCGGCTTCACAAAGGATGCCTTTTTGACCAAGTCTGAGATTTCCAGGTGGGAGAGCCGTCGGACGATCGATCCCGAATTTGCGCGGCTGCAGGCGATGGCCAGCGTGCAAGGCGGCATCGAGGGGATGCAGGGGCTGGAGTATTCCTATTTCAAGACCAAGTCAAGGGAGAAGCGGGGAATGATGGCCGTGGACTTTGAGCGACTTTTTGCAGAGGGAGACTTGACCCAGGACGTGCTGTTGAGGCATGGAGACAGTATCGTCATTCCCAGAAAATCAGAAATGGTGAACATAACCGGCGAAGTACGATATCCCGGTTTGATTCCGTTCGAGCGCGGACAAGGGACTCGCTTTTACATTGATCGAACAGGAGGCTTTTCCTGGAATGCCGATCAAAAACAGGGTCGCGTCATCAAAGGAAAAACGGGAATGTGGATGAGGCTGGATAAGGTGGAACAGGTGGAGGCCGGCGACACCATTTTTGTCCCGGAAAGGAGGAGAGAGATTGGTGGGAATTGTTCCGGGATACTTCTGCCGTTCTTGGGCAGTTGGCAACGTTCATTATCGTTGCTACGAGTCTTGCCGGACTGTAATCTCAGGGACCGGGAGGCGGGATTGCTGAGAGCTAACTGTTGGTCTAGATTTCTGCGTCTTTACGGGGGTTAAAATGAACGTACCGCTGTTGGATTTGAGGGCGCAGTATGCGGACATACGCGAAGAGATTCGGACGGCGATAGATGACGTACTAGATTCCCAGCGCTTCATCCTGGGCCCAAAAGTGGCGGAACTGGAACAACAGATTGCCGCCTATTCGCATACCAAGAGTGCGGTGGGCGTGGCCTCCGGGAGCGATGCCTTGCTTCTGGCCTTGATGGCACTGGATATCGGGCCGGGAGATGAGGTGATCACCTCACCCTATACGTTTTTTGCCACAGCCAGCGCGATATCGAGATTAGGCGCTACGCCCGTGTTCGTGGACATCGAACCCGGGACCTATAACATCGAAGCGAACGCCATTGAGGAGAAGATCACGCCCCGCACCCGTGCAATTGTGCCGGTGCATCTTTTTGGACAGATGGCGGATATGGACCCGATCATGGCCGTGGCAAGGGGGCATGGTCTGAAAGTGGTGGAGGATGCCGCACAGTCCATCGGTGCGACTTATAAGGGCCGCAGAGCGGGAGCGATTGGGGATACGGGCTGCTTTTCCTTCTTTCCGTCCAAAAACCTGGGGGGATACGGCGACGCCGGAATGGTCGTCACAGACGACGAGGATTGGGCGGAACGGATACGGATATTGCGAGTACACGGAAGCAAGCCGAAATATCATCATCAAGTGGTGGGGATAAACAGTCGACTGGATGCGCTTCAGGCTGCGATACTCCTGGTGAAGCTAAAGTATCTCGAAGGATGGAGCGCCACAAGAAGGCGACATGCCGCGATCTACGACGCCGCCTTCTCCGATGTAACCGTGACAACCCCGCATGTTGCTTCGTACAACGTGTCCATATACAATCAGTATGTCATTCGAGTTTCGTGCCGGGATGCCTTGATGGCCCATCTGAAGAGCGAGAACATCGGATGTGAGATCTATTACCCGGTGCCGCTTCATCTACAGGCATGCTTCCGCCAGTTGGGACGTCGTGAAGGAGATTACCCAATCTCCGAGCTGGCATCCAAGCAAACATTGGCGCTTCCGGTGTACCCAGAACTGACAACGACCCAGCAGAACCATGTGGTCTCTAAGGTGACGGGCTTTCTCCGACATCAACCCGTGGATCGTCGGAACAAGATCACCTGACACTGCATCAACACAGAGCCCGCTATGGCCGGGGTGGCGAAATGGTAAACGCGACGGACTTAAAATCCGTTGGGCCTTAGCGCCCTTGCGGGTTCGATTCCCGCCCTCGGCACCACAAAAACAAGCACTTAGGCTGATACAGCTTGAGTGCTTTTTTTCTCCCGAAAAGAGGGTTGTGCTGAATTTGTGCTGAGATTCAGCATCTCAATGGCCGCTCTTTCGTGACTTGGGGCAAGATGTGCGTAGCGCATCGTGGTCTTGATGTTTTTGTGCCCCATCCATTTCTGCACCGTTCTCAGGTCCACTCCTGCCATGACCAGCTGCGAGGCGAAAGTGTGCCTCAAAGCATGCAATCCGAGGTGTCCGATTCCCGCTCGCTCAGCGGCGTTTGAGAGGCTCTGTCTGACGTTATCCCAGGGCTTTCCCTCGGGATTGGAGAAGACGAAAGTGCTGTTGATCCGTCTGGGGTGTTTACGCAATACCCCGTAAAGAAACGAGTTCATTGGGATCGTTCGAGACTCGTAGTTCTTGGTGTGCCATTCCGCTTTGTTCCTGACGGTAATGCTTTCGCTTGTGAAGTCCACATCTGACCACTCCAGATGGAACAGCTCCGCTCGCCGCAGGCCAGTGTTGAGCGCCGTTGCCACAAGGGCGTAAATGTGGGAAGGACACTCCTCCAATAACCGGCCAGTCTCCTCTTTGTCGAGCCAGCGGGGTTTATCTTTTGTCTGAGTTCGCCGGACAAATTGGGGTGTAGCTCGAAGCAAGTTTTCGGTTGCCTTCCTGGAGAAGGAGATGCATGTTTGGGCTATCCCCTCTACACGCAGGAGGCATACTATGGGACAGAGACCGTCACCCGGGGAAGACTCTTCCTTTCCACTGTCTTCCCTTGGCGATCCGGTGAAGAGGCAAAAAAATCTATCTCCGGGAGAGAAGTATGCGATCTTCCTGGAGGCGAGCCGACGGGATGTTGCCGTGTCTATTGGCGATGAGCACCATCAGCTTTCGACATACCTTTCGAAAATCGGAGAGTTGGCTAGTCGTCTTAAGGAAATCATTGTGCGGTTGGTTGATAGTGAGTTCCCAGATTGAGATGTCCGGACCTAGAACAGACGTGATCCGCTCCCGTGCAATTGTCGCGCTGAGCGAGATGATGAGGGCTGGGGGGTTACTAAAAGAGTCAGGTTCAAGAATCGTATAGTCTGTGTGGCAAGTCACGGGGCTCCACTGCCACGTCTGTTTTGGTTCACGTTGAAGTTGGTACACCTGTGCCGCCACCTTGTCCGTGAAGAGCGCACCGAGGCGAATCAGGAGGGGCATTGGTGCAAACCCGAAGATCGAGAAATGGCATCCGTCCGCTATGAGAGAACGAACCTGTCGCTCGAAGCCCCGTTCGAGGTTGCATGCCTTCGTTGACCAATAGTCGGGTTCTTCATCCCTGCCTTCCGAAGTCATGGTAAGGGCGATGGAACGCTCCTCTGCCGGATACCATTTCGGGAAAAGGGCCCATTTCGCATGCTCAGGTTGAAGAACTGATGTTTCTTCGCCAATGTTTGCTCCGTACAGGACGACGTACGATTTCTTGCCCGGGTCCACTCCCGTCACGACCGCGATCCGCTTCTCGTGCTCCTCCTTCCACCTGATGAGTAGTGGTGCTTGATAGCGGCCACCGTCCTTCTCCCTGTCAACCTTCTTGTGACAGTCGTGACACACCAACATCAGGTTTCCTGTGTCATTCAGGCCGTCACTGTTCTCCTTGAATGGTCCCCACCCGCGAGGCCCATCCTTTGAGAATGAGTAGATATGGGCTTTGTCCGAAATGTTCACGGGTCCCTGGGTCACAGGGGATTTGTACACGACCCTATTGCAGCCATCAAATTGGCAGCGTCCGGCTGCGCGCGCCCACAGCTCGCGCTCTACTCCCCGCTTGATATATCGAGTCACTTCGATAGGCACAAATGCCTCCCGCGACAACTGTGCGCAGTTGTCTCCAAGCCTGAATAGTCTGGAGCCCTGGCTGCATCATCATCTCCTTTATCTGAGCATGGAACAAACTGGCCTCACAGCAGCTTCTTGGCGACGCTGCAAGAGTGGGTGCCCGCGCACTGTGGCCAGGACAGAAACAGACAGTATGGAAGATCTCATAGCGTTCACACTCTCCTCACAAGAAGCAGCGCAAGCAAGCTGTAATATGACGTCAAAAAAAACCCCGCCTCTGCGGGGCTGGTGGGCTCAGGACTTTACTACACTTTTTGGAGTTCCTCAGCTTCCGCAACACTCCGTCCGCACTGCCCAGACTCTATGCCCCAGACCACCACTGTGAACAATATCCATTTGCATTACTTATTCTCTCTTAGTTTCTCCCTCAACTGCTCAATAATCCCCTCCGTCTCCTCTGGATTCTCCGCATCCGGCTTCAACTCCAAATAGTGCTCCAACTCAAATATGGCCCTCGCATACTGCTTCAGGCGCACATAGGAAACGCCCATATTGTAGTGCACTGGGTAGGCGTTTTGGTCATACTCCAGAGCCCTTTCGTATTCCGCAGGTGCTCCCCTATAGTTTCCCTTCAGGCTTTCCGCAAACCCAACGTCATAGCATAGCACGCCCATCCGTGAAGGTGGTCACGCTGCTATCTGGTGCCGTTGTTACCATATCCCGAATAGTAAACATCGGGTCCGGTTGAGAGAGCTGTTTGACGGTCTCTATGCCGAAGGTGTTCGTGCATAGCAAGGCAACTACACTGCACAGTAGGAATAGGCCCCCGGAGAGTTCTTTCATCAATTCATGTCCCTCCCCTGAATACTACCAGCCTCCAGAAGTCTCAGTAGCGCTATGTCGTCCATTGGTCGTCGTCTTTCTGTGGCCATCTTTCGCTCCGGTCCCAAGATGTATGAAGTCAATGGTTTTCAGGGTGTTCTGCAAATAACCTGATCTTCCCTATCAAGAAAACAAGTGAAGAAAGGCCAGTCTGCATAGCTGCTCCGGTTCTTGTTGTCGTCAGGGAGTCGCTCCTAAGTACGGCGCAGTTTCTCTCACGACTTCGAGTTCGCCGCGCAGTTGTTCCGTCCGAATCTGTTCGATGGCGCGCTGCTGGCCCGACTTTTCCAGCAAGGCATAGGACCAGTACAGCGATCGGCCCTGCCATCGCTCGGCAATGTGGGCCCCCTCTGGAATATCTCCTTGGATCCGAATTACGCCTCTGCTGGTGAAGACATCGGTATAGGATTCTCCTCCCTCGGTTTGGACGGACCGCACACTGTCCTCGGTCACGCTCACCACCTGGATCCCCTCCCGCTCCGCCACCAGAGCAATCATGGCATTCCGGTCGGCCTGCTCTGGAGATCGGGAGCTTCCCACGCCCTGATCGTAATACGGTCGCAGTGCGTCCGGAACTCCCCTGGTCCATCGAGCCGTCCCCGCACAACCTGTCGGCGCAAAGACGCAGAGGCTCATCCCGATCATGATCCAGTGGGTCCTCCACTTCTTGGGCTTCAAGGGGTGGGATCTCCTTCTGCTTTCCAATTGGACCTTTGTCAGCTAATGCACGGTTTGGTCTGCCAATGCAGTGGGGGGAAATGCTCCGTTCCCACGCCCCAGTCAGAAACCACGGCGGAAGGAAGTCACCAGCCTGCCCCCCGGATCACCGCGGCAAATAGGACAAGCGCCCGGGTGCCGAGGTCGGTTTTGGCAGTGGGCCTACCGCACAAAAGCACGCTGTCCAAGATCTGAGGCAAGCGTTTCATCTGTACATCCCTCACAAAGCAGAGCATGCCCGCTCTCTCGGCCTCTGTACGCCTCTATCTTTTCGAAATAGAGTATGGACCCCCTGCTCCCTTCCCCACGTTAACTTATACCTTTCTATCCACGCCTGTGCCTTCCCGAAAATCCACAACGTCTGAAGTGAAGCTCTCTACATCCTTTCTTTCCACCGCTGGAGGATCCTGACCGCACTCCCGTGGAATCGCATCGCTTCCGAGGATGCCGCATTACCAATCGGCACAATGATTTGGTCGTTGACCAACTTAACGACAAGCACTGGGCCTATCCCCGCTTGATCTGCAAGCTCTTCCGATGTATCAACAAAACTGTCTGGATGTGTCTTTGTCGAAAATACTACCGTTTCGGACCCTCATGCTGGGTGGGGGACTGTGGGAGCCCCTCCCGGCCCCCTGGTTTGCTGTGGTTTTTCCTGTTCATTTGGCCTTGTCACCGCCGATTTGCGCGACTCTGGTCCTCAGCGGGTGTGTCGGTAGGTCGGCGGGAATTTCGTCGAGGATTTCCACAGTTCGATAGGTCAGAGTTACTGTGCCGGTTGTATGGCGTTGCGTCCAGTATTCGCCTTCGAGTTTGCGGACAGGGCTCCCGACAATGTTAAGGAGTATCGTACCATCATGGGGGGTGCTTCTGTCTCGAAGGGCGGCCTTCGGCTTGCTCGTGTAGGAATAACACAGCCGCCGGATCTGGGCCTCCTTGTCGATACAGAATCCTTCAAGGTAACTGTGGCTTTCCATTTCGCCGGTGCGCATGACACAACTTATGCGCGAGAAGCTCTGTTTGATTGTCAGTATCGTGGGGATGGGACCAGGCAGCTTATCCTTGGCATCCTTCCAGTTTGTTTGAATGTGGCCTTGCCATGTGCCGTTCAGATCGGGAAACGGTATAAGCCAGCCTTGAAGATATTTCCATCGCCAGAGCCATTTCATAAAGGCGCTGACAAGGAGTAGGTCGGCAGTGATAACTTTCGGAATGGGTCGCATGAAATCGAAAAAGCTCTGCATATTCAATCCGCTTGCCGTGGCAATGCCGAACCAAACCAGGCCGGAGAACACCAAGAGGATAAGAGAAAGGGCTTGTGATTCAGATTCTTCATGCCTGCCCCCCAAGACCGGCATAATTCCAAGCGGTGGCTGTAAATGCGTTCGCTTGTGCGCGAGTCCACTTCTGAGCAGGTCGGAACAGGTACTTCAGTTCGCTGACTTCGCCCCATTCCCGGCAAGGTTCATCCGTCTTTGTGTACTCATACAGAAAGACAAGCACCTCTGTCACCTCGGCTGTGTAAGTGCTGTTCTGGAATCGGTCGTTTAGGACATTCCACACAAGGCATTCGATGAGTGTGCTCGGTATATCTCCACCGTACACACCCTGTTTTATCATCTCATTCGACAGGGCCTTCAGGACCCGCACAATCGACTTGAATCGCGTCCCTGTATCCACATTCTTCTGGCATCCGTTTGTGTAATGCTGTTCGGGCCAGTTGATTACGCGGCTGCTCTCTCTATCGGTCAGAAGTTCAACACCTTCAAGATAGGTTCCATTTGTGTCATAACGCCGATGCTCAAAGAAGGCCGCCACGTCGGCTTCTACGTGGTAACTTGTTTCGTGAACGTCGAAAGCCTTGTCTCCTCGTTTGACGGCGGATCGTCCCAAGTAGCTGACGAGGGCTTCTTCAACTTCGTTCTTGTACTGCCCGTATGGGTACGTTGCCGGAATGATACCGGACGTCTCACGGTTTGCACCTTCGGAAAAGTCATAAAAGAAGGTGTCCGTACAAAGGATTCCGATGTCAACGTCACTGTCCTTTCGGACGTTCGTATTGTTCCGGTAGGAGCCTTGGGCAAAGACAGAGATCCCACGAACACGGAGTTTATCGCTGGCCTTGATTGCGTTGCGGATTGCGGAAACTGCGTTGTTGCACCGTTCTTCCTCAGTTTTGCCTGGCGGTTTTGCCCAGTCGCGGAATTGTGTTTCCCAGTCTCTTGGCATGACCACGCCCCTCTCTGTATCGCCGTTTCCAATCTTCCTACGGCAAACGGTGTCTCTAACTCATGCAGCCCATCCAAACGAACCCTCACCGATGCCAGTATATCCGTGATGTATTCCCACCCTCGACCTTCATCGCTGAGATTACTCGCTGAGCGCCTTGAGCAGGGCATCTTTTGCATCTGCATAGTACACAACAATCACCTTGGTGGCCAAGTCATCGGGTAATTCAAAAAGCTGTTTGCGGGCAGAGACAGGCATGAGGATTTTCTGCGCTCCCTTATCGGCTGCCAGTTCGATGATGCTGACGGCGTTGTAAATGGGTTCGACTGATCCTCCGAGATTGAGTCCGCCGACGATAACGAGCCCCCCTTCCAGGCTGCGCTCGACGAGCGCGGAACTCATGGCGAGCAAAATGGGTATCCCTGTAGCCGCAGCGCTCTTGCAGGCGTCAAAGGCGCGGAACTGAATGGTGAACTCATGGGCACGCGGATCACGATCACCGACCAGTTCCTTTGCTCTGGCGTAGAGATTCTGTTCGGCACAGCGTACGCTCTCCTTGAGCGGCCCTGGAGGGCTTTGATTGAGAATCTTCACCCCACCTCCCGGTCCTTCTGTTACCTCGATGCGGAACAGTCCGGGATTTTCATCCGTGCCACCTGGAGACAACGCCCATGCCTGACCGGCAGGGAGCGGGTCGCTTCCGATGCTGTTCTCGCTGTGGAGTTCAGGTGTGGAAACGAACTGCTCCATCCCATCGGGGATCATGGTGAAGCTGAAATGGGTATTTCGGAATTCAGCAGCCCCGATGCGCTTTTGTTGCTCTTTCACCCTTCGGCGACATTCCAGCGCGAGCTTGGCTGCCCACTCGATGGCATCGTCTGGGATATCGGCTTCAGGATCTGGGAACATCAGTTTGAGCAATCCGCTCATCGTTCTATGCGTTGCGGATGTGTCGCGTCCGCTCAAGGCTCCACCGAATTGGATACGTCCCTGGAGCTTGTTGACCCGGCTTTGGGAACGCAGATGGTTCCAGCATGATGAAAGGAAATCGCTGACCAGGCCGAAATGCTCGGTCAACTGTTCGCGGTTTACTTTCGGCACGTTCCAGCCAGGAATATAGGAGTGGATGCGGTCCATAAAGGCCGTGTCATCTCGCATCTCTGGTGGGAGCGGTCCTAATAAGTGACCAATCCGTTGCTGATATTCCACATCGATTTCGAAATTGCCCACCATGACCATCCCACCAAAGCCGCGGATGCTCTCCTTGCCTCTGCTGAACTCCCCCGACTCCATGTAGCCTTTCATGATGTTCACTCCGTCCTTCTGATCGAAGGAGATGCCAGAGACTTCGTCGAAGCAAACCACGTCGTACTGGCAAACGAGTCCCCTCTGGCCATTGGCGTTGTTGACGAACATCTTTGCCACAGTGGCCTTGCCGCCTGATACAAGGTGCGCGTAGGGTGACACCTGTTGGTAAAGATGGCTCTTGCCTGTTCCACGGGGGCCAAGCTCCACCGCGTTGTAGTTGTTTTCCACGAATGGGACCATGCGGAGGAGCATGACATCACACGTTCGCTCTCCGAGAACCGACGGCTCCAGCCCCACGCTGCGCAGAAGTAAGTCCTTCCATTCCTTGAACGTGAAGAGTGCCCTCCCTTTGCATAGGGCTTCCAATACATCGCTCTTCGAGAGTTGGATTTCGCGCAGGGACTCGATGCCAAACGGACGTCCACTCTTTTCTTCAGCGATGCTGGGGTCGTAAGTGAGATCAACCTCTGCGTAGAACCCTCCCGTCAGCATACGATCGTGGGTGTTGACCAGGTCATCTGCGATGCGAACATCGTTGAGCCGCACACTGGGGAGTTCGGCCAGAAAACAATCGTTCTTGGCATCCAAACGGGCCTTGATGAGATCGATGAGTTTGACGCGGCCCTGCTCCTTGGCGCGAGCTTTGAACAGTTCCTCCTCGCCTGCCCGGACCGTCCGGCTGGCCAGTTGCCGTTGCACGATGGCAAGCCCTTCCTGGATTTCTGACTCGTCCACGCTGGCACAGTATCGGCCGAGAAGAAACTCAGCCACATAGGTGGGGACGGGATACTGTCCTTTGAATTGGCGAACAAGGTCTTTACGAACGAGATATCCCTCGAATGCCTCGGCAGCGATTTGGTCCAGTGCGTCGAGTTGCATGTCAGTTTTCTCCAATAACTATCGAATGTTTGTAAATGGGTTGGCCGTTTTCATCAATTACAGCGAGGAAGGCCGCCGCGCCCAGATGCGCATCATCTTCCACCAGAAGGCTGGTCTTCTGGCCGTCTTCTGCCGCAGGCACTGTGGATGTAGCAAAGCTGGTTGAGGCATCAGCGACTTTACTGCGGAGATCAACAGTGAGTCCTGCCGCGCCTTCCCAGATCATGTTCAGTCTCATTCCCGACCACTTCATCTCTTTCAGGACCACAGACTTGGTACCGCCTTCTTTGGTTGAGACCGTCAAAGAAGGAATAAGAGCCTCCTGCAAGGTGAGTCCGCCGTGGGCGTATTCCATCCCCGCTATAAAACACGATACACCGGGAGCCAAGACGACGGCTTCGGCGGTGTCCCAAAACCATGAGGTCATCGGATATCCGTGCTGGGCACCTGCGCTTGGAACGGCACAGCGCCCCCAGCGGGATACGGTAAGATGCTTGGGCAGCTCAGCTTTGGGCAGCCCACCGGGGAGAAGGAGCCACCCGTGATCCGTGATTACTTTCACCTTTGTCCAACCAACCTGCATGAGTTCGAGTATCCGCTGCTGTAATCCGGCCAGCTCTTCTTCCACACGCCACGCCAATTTCGTTTCCTGAGCATGACCGTAGGTATCGAGTGAACCGAACTCCGTCCAGGCGCACCCGGTTGGGAAAAGGGTTCCATCATTTTTCAGAAAGGATATCCCCAGTTCTTCGATAAGTTGCTTGAACCGTGCATGAGTAATTGCCTTCCCCGTTGATTGCTCTTTCGGTTCATACCCTTCCCCTTCCAGCGGGCCGCTCAGTTTTCCTGCAAGCGGCATCCAGGCATGCTTGGCGGTTGCAGTAACCGTCGGCAGTGCGGACCATTCATATCCAAATCCCACATCTACTCCAGAGGAAATGAGTTTTTCTTCCAGGCTTCTCGCCAGATCCATGCGCAGGCCGTCGGCAAAAAGATAGACTGTGCCTTCCTCGGCAGGCAGGATGCGACAGGTCTGCGGCCCAGTGGCGGGATAGGTGGCTGCCAGCTTTTGGGTCAGCATAGAGAGCTTTTCGAGCCACGGGAGATAGACCGCGCGGATGGCGGCGGTCACTGCTTTGGTGGCGGCAGTGGTGCGTGCTGCATCCAGGACTCGCAAGATACTGCGGTCGGCTTTCCAGCCAAGCGTCGAGTAGTAATCAGCCAGCGCCTCCCAGGTGGAAGGATTCCCGGACGCTTGTACGATCTCAGCCAAATCTCGCAAGTGACCGATGGCTATGGCCAATGGCGATTCCCCCAGGGTGGCCCATACCCAGGTGGCGCGATAGGCGTGCTCAGTGGCCAGTGTCTTTGTTTTCGTGATGGCATCCTTGTGCGAAACCGACGACAGCGTGAGGAGTTCTGTTCCCAAATGCTCTTCCTCTTGCCGATTCGTACCCGGCTTGTATTCACTCACCTTCTCAAGAAAGGCCAACTGTCCCTTGGAATCCAGCAGCTCTTTCACTCCCGGATAGGAGCGCGGAGCTTCCTTGTAGCGTCCCCATACCAATTCCCAGGCAGTCTTTCCAGTGGGCAGTTTTTCGGCTGCGGTAATTGCGCCATCCTTCTCCGGATCGAATTGATAGGCATCCCGGCAGACGGCACGGAAACTGGCCCACTTCGATCCCGATTTCTCCAATTCCCGTTTGATCTTGACTGGATCACCCATCCATCGCAAAATCGTCCTCGCTGGGTCTGTGGTGACGATAGCTCGAAAGTCTCCAGCTTCCAGTTTGCGCCCTTGCAGCACATCCAACTCCTCTTTCAACAGCTTTGGTAAGCTCTCCTGAATCGCCTTCTTCGTGTCCTGATCGCCAGCAACATCCAACCCGAGACCGCCATCTGCACTCGAAAAAAAACGCAAAGGGCGTCCAGCTTTTACCGTTCTTCTGCGTCCAGAATTGCCCCTGGAATTGCAGT
>JAZDJA010000189.1:0-4605 GCA_043804415.1 Candidatus Latescibacterota bacterium
GGTGAATGCTGCCCGCCAGGGAGTTCTCAATGGGCACAATCCCGTACGGATAGGCACCCGTCTCCACCTTCTCAAACACGTCGTCGAAACTCTGTTCCGGCGCCACCTCGATGTCCCCCGAAAAATACTCCCGCGCGGCCAGTTCACTGTAGGCCCCCAACTCCCCCTGAAATGCTACCTGAATGCGAGGTGCTGCCATCGGTCATTTCTCCTTCAATCTAAAGGGCATGGAACGTGAAGACCGCAAGGAAGACAGAAAAGGGCCTCTCGTCGTCCGGTCTGTTTTCTCTTGACTTTTTGTTCATTTTTAGGTACTTTAGAAACCGTTCGGGGTGTGGCGCAGCCCGGTTAGCGCGCGTGCTTTGGGAGCACGAAGTCGGAGGTTCGAATCCTCTCACCCCGACCAGATACTGGCTCTGCTTTGGTTTCTGACGGATGCTTTACGAATCGTCTGCACTCAGAGTCAGAGGACGGTTGAAGAGACTTCCACGAACACCAGCAGTTGGAATGCCATAGTCGATCGAATCTGCTGTTTTGGAGCAGGATGTGCTTGGGGAACCGAAGGCATGTTCCTCTTTCAGGAACTGGATCAGCGAACATCAACCATTTCCTCTCCTGCTCTTGAGAAGACTTGTGATCCTGACAACCGAGATATCTCCTTCCATACGATTCTCCAGGCAGAATAACAAAGAGTATCCTTATGCTGCGCCCGTAGCTCATCTGGATAGAGCATCTGCCTTCTAAGCAGAGGGTAGCAGGTTCAAGTCCTGCCGGGCGTACCAGCCAACATTCGAACTTCTTGCAATCTTTGGACTTTTCCAGATTCAAGCACTTTTTGTGGTGAGTGTAGCTCAGGTGGTTAGAGCACCAGGTTGTGGCCCTGGGGGCCGGGGGTTCAAGTCCCCTCACTCACCCCATTTCCTCGATGAAACCCTAAAGGGCAAATTCCGCCCCCGAACGGAATTCAGCCTTCAGGCTTTCAATGTTTGAACGTGGAAGCTCCCCTTTGCCGCCAATCTTGGCACTCTTTGAACATTTTCAAATGCAGGCATTTTTGTGGTGGGTGTAGCTCAGGTGGTTAGAGCATCAGGTTGTGGCCCTGGGGGCCGGGGGTTCAAGTCCCCTCACCCACCCCATTTCTCACAATTTCCTCCGCAGTCCCCGTCCTGGGCCGTACTGCTCCCAGCGTATGGGGCCCGGCAAAATACGTTTGAGCCACCCGCAGCACATCCTCCCGGGTAACACCCTCGATCTGTCTCGGGTATTCCTCCAGAAAACCGTATCCCAACCCCAGGAACTCATACGCGGCCATCAACGCGGCCTGAGCCGCATTCCGCTCCTGCCCCATCACAAAGGTCCCCTTCAGGTAGGTTTTCGCAGTCTCCAGTTCCTCCGCCGACACCCGATCCGCACAGAGCTTCCTCACCTCATCCAACACCCCATCCCGCGCCTCTGCAAATCGTTCCTCACTCGTCCCGATATACATCGCATAGAGACTGGCCTCCGGGTGCGCCGCATAGTGGGAACCCACCTGATAGGCCAGACTTCGCTTCTCGCGAAGCTCGGTGAACAGCCGGGAACCCATGGCTCCTCCAAGGATGGCGTCCAACACCACCATCGCGGCATAGTCCGGAGACCCAAGCGTCGGCGCATCGTATCCGATGGCGATCCACGCGGCTTGATTGTCCCGCTCCTCAAAGGTCTCCTCTGGAGCATCGTGGACTGGAAGCGCGGGCTCTGGAGAAGGCGGCAATGGACAGCTCGGCAATTCCCCCCATTCGGCGCCGATCTGCTCGAGGAGCGTCTGCTTGTCGAAATTCCCCACTGCTGAAAAAAGCAGATTGTTGGGAACGAAATGGGCCCGGTGGAAATCCAAAATCTGGCCCCGATCAAAGCGCGCCACCGTTTCCGGATAACCCAGGATGGGCTTGTGATAGGGATGCGATTGAAAATGCGTTTCCTCCAGAAGATCCATCGCGCGGCTGAGCAGGTGATCATTCCGCGCCCGAATGCGCCGAACGACCATTTCTTTCTCCTGGGCAACCTTGTCCTGGGCAAAGCTGGCCTTTTTCAGCACATCAAAAAGGAGTTCGAGCCCCTTGCCCAGATGCTCCGAGGTGGTCAGCAGCGCCACTGCGCCAAAGTCAGGACCCGACGAGGCAGACAGCCGGATCCCCTCCGAATCCATCTCCACAGCCAACTCCTCCGCTGTCCGGCTCTCCGTGCCCTTGAGCAGGAGATGCTGGGTCAGATCGGACAGGCCGGCCTGCTCGTCGGTTTCATACCGTGTGCCCATCCGAAGCAACACCCCCACCGCCACGATATCGTTGGCCTTGGAGGTTTTGGTCAATGCTTTCAGACCGTTTTCATAGACGGTTCGCTCTATCATACGTTCTCCTGACATGGCTTTCTGCTGCCGCACATCCGCTACCTGTTCTCCCCACAACCATTGGGTTTCACGCTGCACGAGGTATACGCCCCAAAATCGCAATAGCGCGCGACGGCGCGGCGAACCGCTTCGGACGTGACCGCTCGAATGCGGCCCGGATAGGTCACCGCCTCCTCCACAGTCGTCACGGTGGCATAGTGACCGATGGTCTCCCCAAGATCCGAATCCGTCTCATTGGCATAGGCAAACTCGGTAACCAGCATCGTTTTGGCGCGCTCCAATGCGTCCGTATCGGCGGTTTCCCGTTTGAGCCGGTCGATCTCCTCGAACACGATTTCCTCCACGCGCTTCTCATGTTGGGGGGGAAAGTGCGCCTCCACGCCAAAGATCCCTGCCCGGGTGAGAGACCAAACCCATGCACTCACCGAGGTCACCAACCCCTCCTGCTCCACCAGGCGTTGGTGGAGCGGGGAGCTCGCGCCTCCTCCCAGGATCGTGGAGGCCACATCCAGCACCACCAGATCCTCCGGATCAAGCAGACCCATGTTCGGAAAACCCATCATCCAATAGGTCTGGTTCACATCCATCGTCATCTCACGGGTTCGAATTCCGGTCTGCGGAACAAAGGAGATGGGAACCGTCCGCTCCGACAAAGAGGGATTGGGCTCCCATCCTTGCGTAGTCTGCTCCACCTGCTCGAAAACCAAATCGGTGGCCACATCGCCGACCACGACGATTGTGACGTTGTTGGGCACGTAGAAATTGTGGAGAGTCTGCTGAAACGCCTCGCGATCTATCCGATCCAGGCTCTCGCTGGTTCCCAATACCGATCTCGCATAGGGCGTCCCCTCGAAGATCTTGCTGACAAAGGCCGTGCCTAACAACTCCTCGGGCGAATCGTCCCTCTGATGAATCTCCTCAACAACCACCTGCCGCTCCTTCTCGATCTCTTCCGGATCGAACACGGAATCGACCATGGCATCGTGCAGGATATCGAAGGCGGTGGCGAAGTGCTCGCTTGGTACGACCACGAAATACGCGGTGTATTCCATTTCGGTAAACGCATTGTTGACGCCACCCAGCGCCTTGATCGCCCGATCCATCTCCCCCATCCCCCGCTTCTTGGTGCCCTTGAAAAACATATGCTCCAGGAAATGGGCGATTCCGCCGAGCTCCTCAGGCTCATTCGCGGAGCCAAAGCGCACCCAGAAATATACCGCCACAATGGGCGTGTCGTGCGCCTCCTTCACATATATGGTAAGCCCGTTGGGAAGCGTTCTTTGCGTGAGACCATGAAGACCGGTCGTTTCTTCTCCCCGGCCCTTTCCTGCGCAGACGGCATCGACTGTGCAGATTCCCTCGCGATTGTTCATATTCGTCATTTTCCTTTTCCCAAGGAGCGAGATTTCAACTGACCCCTCTTCCGTCCAAAAAAAAGAGGCGACCACAAGGATCGCCCTTATGCAAAAGACCACGGGCATCGGTCACAATCAGGGATCGTCCCCACTCGAATCCCAACCAGCAGTCAGAATGCACGAACCCACACCAACCCCAACCTCCCCGGCCGCACATCCGGTCGGCAGTACCCCCTTTGCGCCTCTTTCCCTTCGGATACAGCGCTTCGGCCCGCCTGAATCGCACTCATCACATGATTTAGGATAAGGCCCCCCACCACATAGCGCGATCTTTCCCGGGCCGTCATGCTCGCGCTTCTGAGCGAACGGAAGGTGAGTCTGGAAGCTTCGCTGTCCCACGCCCATGAGGACTGCGATCCCTCCGCATACAAGGGGGCCTCCGGTCCTTCCTCCCAGCTTATCACCCCATTGCGCTCGGCTGCGCTGTCATAGAAGCCCACATGGTCAAAGAACGCCGCGTCCTTCCCCTGCGGATTGACCCCCGCATGCACGGTGGCAAACACCCGGTAATCGTTCTCCCGCCAGGCCTGGTACCGCCGGAATCCCGCGTATCCCAACCACAGCATCCCCTCGCTGATCAGAAACGATTTAGCCCACGTGCGCTCGCCCGCATAATACTGTCCGGCTCCCGGAACCAGCAAGGACAGGAAGAACGCCTTCCTTCCAGACCGTTCCTGCGCATCCGCGGCGCCGATCCCGATCCCTGCGGAGACAAGCCCGACCATCAAGAGACACGCCATAGTACGATGCATGTATCTCCTCCGATACGCCGCCGAAATGCAAAATGAAAAGTGCAAAATG
>JAZDJA010000190.1:0-22549 GCA_043804415.1 Candidatus Latescibacterota bacterium
CACGATCAGAGCATGGGCTCCAACAACGCCTTCGCCATGAGAATATCCGCCTGCTGCTGCGGCCCGGCGATTTCGCGCTCGATGGTGATCGGTCCCGAAAAGCCCTTCTCCTTCAAGCGCGGAATAAGCAGCTGAAAATTCACCCTGCCCGCACCGAAAGGGGTCTCGAGTCCCAAAACTTCGTCTCTGTTGGGCCAGGTGCCGTCCTTGGCATGCATCCCCCGAACGGATTCTCCTAAGATCTCCGCCGCATCGAGCGGATTTGCCATCCCATAGAGAATCAGGTTGGCCGGATCGAGATTCACAAACAGATTTCCCGTGCCCACGTCCCGTATGGTGCGCTTCAGGGTGGAAGGCAGTTCCTGCCCGGTCTCAAAGCAGAAGATCTGCCCGTTTTTTGCGCAGTGTTCCGCAAACTCCCTCATCACGTCCAAAAAACTCGTGTAGATGGGATCCTCGGGATCGTCCGGGATAAAGCCGATGTGGGAGGTGATGCTATCCACACCCATATCTCTTACCATGTCGGAGAACCGCTTGGCCAACTTGAGCCGCCTTTCGCGGAACGATTCCGGCACCAGTCCCATTGTGGCCGGTCCGTCCTTCAGATCGAAGCGCTGTCCCTCGAATAGGAGAAAAAAGGAGCTGATCTCGATCCCAGCCTCCTCTGCGGCCCTTCTGATCTTTCGGGGATCCATCCGATCCACCAACCACTCCGCCGTGCAGGTGAGCTGACAGGTGGGAATGCCCAACGCCAGCACTTTCTCAAAATTCGTTCTGGGATCGTCCGAGACCCCGACAATCAGTCCCAATTTCATCTTGCTCATAATGACATTACCTTTTTCTTCATGAGGTTATCCTCGTATCGTGCGCCGACAAAGACAGATCGGACGCCGTAAGGGGTTTCTGAAGATGAGAATACCCCTTGTTTGCCAAATACATCCTACAAAACAGACGCCTCCCGGTCGGGGTCCTTTGGCTTCTCCGATAACGCTGGCAGATACATCCTGAAGGTGGTTCCCATGCCCGGAGTGCTTTCCACCGTAATCCATCCCTCGTGTTGCTGGATGATCCCATACACCACGGACAGGCCCAGGCCGGTTCCTTTCGCCACCTCCTTGGTTGTGAAAAACGGTTCGAAAATGCGCTCCATGGTAGTCTGATCCATCCCAGATCCGTTGTCGCCGAAGGACAGGCAAACGAACTTCCCGGGATGGGATTGGCTGAGTTCCCTGCTGGATTTCTTGTCCGCCTCCACATTCTGGGTTTTGATGGAGATCTCTCCCCCGTCCGGCATGGCATCCCGGGCATTGACCGACAGGTTCA
The DNA here is from genome assembly GCA_043804415.1 of Candidatus Latescibacterota bacterium. Classification (GTDB taxonomy): domain Bacteria; phylum Latescibacterota; class 4484-107; order 4484-107; family 4484-107; genus 4484-107. The sequence continues at coordinate 1,324 of JAZDJA010000190.1, forward strand.
TCATCACCTGCTCAAGGGATCCGGCATCCCCCTCGGTCCTCCAGAGACCGGGATGCAGATCCATGCCCAAAGCGATGTTCTCGGTGGGAAACCCCAGTAGGTATGCTGCATCTCCTGCAGACACTCCGGGGACATCTGTTGGATACTGGGCTGCTTGGACAGCGAGGACAATCGGGCGGTCAGTTCCCTGTGGTAGGCTTCGATGCCGGCAGCCGCCGAACGGGCCAGGATCAGCTGCTGCCGGCTGAACTGCTCCGTGGCCATTTGTTTCGTGTCGCGGTGGGTCCGGCCGTCAAAATAGATCCGCCATGCCACCGTTGTGAGGGTGAGCACACCAATCAGCGCATGCAGCCACAACAGGCGATGTTTGCCGTTCTTTAGGGCATGCCCTGAGAACATGGTGCGCCTTTCTTCCGCTCAAAGAAAAGGGGTTCCGCCAAAAGAGTTCGGACCACTCAGCTGTGTCCTCAGGGACTTGGAACTGCTTTCCGGGCGGGAAGGAGTAGATCGCTATGGGTCACAAGGAACAGAGGAGCCGAAAAAAAGAAGGCTCCGTGCTCCAGGCAAACGGGATCAGGTCAGGGTACTCCGCCGAATCCACGAAAAGACACAGGAGGCGCGCCATGCGTTGCCCCCTGTGGGGCCTCCTGCCCCATTCTGTCTGATTCGAGCGATTTGATGGCAAGCGGAAAGGGGACGGGTCCGGGTCTCGCGAGGGGCTTTCTCTAGGGGATCCGCAAAAGCTCTGCCCATCCATCTCCCATTCCCAGTGGGCCTATCCGGTCGTCTTGCCGCGCTGGATGACTTCTCAGGCGACCGTAATGGTCTGATTCCGCTCCGGGCCCACGGACACGAGCGAGATGGGAGGGCCGGTCAGTTCGCTGATTCGGCGGAGATAGTCCTGCGCCCGATCCGGCAGCTTGTGCATGCTGCGCACGTGGGAGGTCGGGGTCTTCCATCCCGCCATCTCCTCATAGATAGGCGTGCACTCCGCCAGCATGCCGGGCTGCCATGGGAAATCCTCAATCCGCTTTCCGCGCGCTTCATACGCCACGCAGACCCGAATGGAATCCAACTCGTCGAGCGAATCCAATCGGGTGAGCGCCAGACTGGACAGGCCGTTGATGCGGGCCGAATACCGAACCAGCACCGCATCGAACCAGCCGCATCGCCGGCCTCGCCCTGTGGTGGCCCCATATTCCCCCCACTTTGCCCGCATCTGTTCCTGGAAATCCCCCTCAAATTCCGTGGGCAAAGGACCGCTTCCCACGCGCGTGGTATAGGATTTGACCACGCCGATCACCTCATCTATCTTGGTGGGACCCACGCCCGTGCCCGCGCATGCCCCTCCGGCGGTGGTGTTGGAGGAGGTGACAAAGGGATAGGTTCCATGATCGATGTCGAGGAAGGTTCCCTGAGCCCCCTCGAAGAGGATGTGTTTCTCCTCTGCCATGGCCCGATTCAGAAACAACGAGACGTCCCGCACGCAGGGAGTGATCCGCTTGCCCAGTGGCAGGAATTCCTCCACGATCGGCTTCTCCTCCAGGGCTTCGTGTTCATAGAGCGCGGCCAGCATCCGGTTCTTCTCCCAGAGATTTGCCTGGAGCTTCTGCTGAAACAGGCCCCAGTCCAGCAGATCCCCGACGCGGATGCCCGTCCGAGCTGCCTTGTCCCGGTAGCACGGACCAATGCCCCGGCCGGTGACGCCGATTTTCCCCGTTCCCTTGCTTTCGTCTATGAGCCGATCCAAAATCTTGTGATACGGCATGACCAGATGCGCGTGCGGGCTGATGAAAAGCCGTCCGTCAAGCGTGATGCCCTCGGCCTCCACGGCCTCAATTTCCTCTAGGAGTCCCACAGGATCGAGCACCACGCCGTTTCCGATCACACAGATTTTGTCCGGGTGCATCGCCGCCACCGGGATCTGGTGGAATACTATCTTCCGGTCTCCCACGATCACCGTGTGCCCGGCGTTGGCGCCCCCCTGGAAACGCGCCACTATGTCGGCTTTCTGGGCCAGGAAATCCACGATCTTTGCCTTGGCCTCGTCCCCCCACTGCGCCCCCACAACGACTTTCGTTGACATGATAATCCTCCTGACATGATCTTCGAAATGAAGGAATCTCGTGACACGCAACCTGTAATGCGTGGAATAGTTTCCAATAGATTCACAATGGGTGCGCCCACACAAAAAAACGAGCGCCCGGGAAATCCGCGCCGCCCTCCGGAGGTACACCGAACACCATCGGCCCCAACTGCGAATAATACGATAACACGCGCACTTTGTCAAGTAGAAAGTGGATTCGAATGGTGTTTTCCGGCCCCTCCGGACGGCTACCCCATTTTACCTTTGACAATGGGGGCGCTCTTTGTTATATTGGGCGCTTGGGCGTCAGCGAAATCCCGATGGACCGGCGAACGGATGGTCCCGAAACGGGACCAGGATGCGTCCGCCTGATCCGCTTTGCGAACAAGACGGGGTGAAAGGGCGACAAGGGCATGCGCTGATTCCTTGGGGCACGCACTCTCACGCGATTTCCCAGGTGCGGCGTTTCTTGAAAATAGATGGGAACACAATCAGGAGAGCAAAATGCACGAAAATATCGGGGTATTGGATTTCGGCGGGCAATACACGCACCTGATTGCCAATCGGATCCGGCGGCTGAAGGTTTATTCCGAGATCGTGTCTCCAGAGAGCGACACGGACCGGCTCCGGGATTTTGCGGGACTGATCCTCTCCGGAGGGCCGTCCAGCGTATACGATGCGGATCAGCCCCTCTTCAATCCAGCCATTTTTGACCTGGGCGTTCCGGTGTTGGGTTTGTGCTATGGGCATCATTTGATGGCTCAGCAACTCGGGGGGGTGGTTCGTCCGGAAAGGACCAAGGAATTTGGCACGGCACAACTTGAGATTCTGGCAGGAATGGGCATTCTTGGAGGATTGGCCGACTCGGAGACGGTGTGGATGAGCCACGGGGACCAGGTGGCAGCTGCTCCTCCTGGGTTTCAGGTGCTGGGGAAAACCCGCTCCTGCCCCATTGCGGCGATGGGCGATCCCGGGCGAAATCTGTACAGCCTCCAGTTTCATCCAGAGGTGACGCATACGCCCAAAGGGATGCAGATGCTGGAGAACTTTGTCACGCTCTGCGGATGCGAGCGAAACTGGACCATGGGGAACTACATCGCGTCTTCCGTACAGGCCATCCGGGATACTATCGGCGACCGAAACGTGTTCCTCTTTGTGTCCGGCGGTGTGGATTCGACCGTGGCGTTTGTGCTGCTGGAGAAAGCCTTGGGCGCCGACCGCGTGATTGGTCTGCACATTGACAACGGGCTGATGCGCAAGAACGAGAGCACGTTCGTGCACAAGCGTCTGCTCGAACACGGTTTCAGCAACTTCCACGTGGTGGATGCCGGAGCGGATTTTCTCTCCGCTCTGGCGGGGGTCGTGCATCCCGAAGAGAAACGGCAGATTATCGGAACCCAGTTTATCAAGGTGCGGGACAAGGCGCTCGATGCGCTTGGGCTGGATCCGGACCTGTGGCTTCTGGGTCAGGGCACCATCTATCCGGATACCATCGAGTCCGGAGGCACCAAGAACGCGGCGGTGATCAAGACGCACCACAACCGGGTGGCGCTGGTGGAGGAGCTGATTGCCCAGGGGAAGATCATAGAGCCGCTTTCCCAGCTCTATAAGGACGAGGTGCGCGAGGTAGGAGAGCAGCTGGGGATCCCCAAGGACCTGGTATGGCGGCATCCGTTTCCGGGACCGGGATTGGGTGTGCGCGCGCTCTGCTCCGACGGGTCAGAGTCACTCGGGGATACCGAACGCCGCGCAGAGGCGGCTGCCCTGGAGATCGCGCAAGTGGCCGGTCTGGATGCCCGGATGCTCCCCATCAAGAGTGTAGGCGTTCAGGGGGACTTCAGAACGTATGCCCATCCCGTTGCGCTCATTGGGCGAACGGATTGGGGCGCCCTGGAGCGCGTATCCACAGAGATCACCAATCGAATTCCACAGATCAATCGTGCGGTGCTGCTGCTTTCTCCCGATACGCTTCCTCCGCTTGCGGTCAAGCGCTGCGATCTGAGCAGGAAACGGCTGGACCTCTTGCGGGAGGCCGATGCCGTGGCGATGCAGGCGCTCGAAGCGCACGGGCTGATGGATGCGATCTGGCAGATGCCAGTCGTGCTGCTTCCGCTCTCCCCGGATGGCGAAAAGGAGTGCATTGTGCTGCGTCCGGTTTATTCCAGGGAGGCGATGACGGCCCGCTTCGCCGAGATCCCATGGACGTGGCCCTCAAGATGGCGGCGGACATCAAGGCACTTCCGGGGATTGAGGCGGTCTTCTACGACGTCACGCACAAGCCGCCGGGAACGATCGAGTGGGAATAGAATGTCTTCCCGCCAACGGATCCTGCAGCTTTCTCCATCCATCTGCAAGATTGCCGGGTGCGTGATGGCCAGCTGCGGGTTTGGGCGATCCCTGGGGTCGCCCTTTTTCTTGGCCGGCGCCGTGCTCCCTGGCCTTTCCAAGAGCCTGTCTCAGGCACCTTATCCCCGCTCTCTCCGGTCTTTCCAAGAGAACGGGGTCCCTGACTTTCGGCGAGGAGGAGGCTCCTTGCGGGAGTTTGGCCGGGGGGAAGGGACGGCCCATCTGAAGTTTTGTGCGTGGTAGGACCGCAAGTTTCGTAGCGATTCGGTGTTCAACGGAAAAGGCGTCCAAACCCAGTTGTCCCATCCGAGCAGTCAGGGGCCTTCCATGACCGACACAGATCTTATGATGCGTGTAAAATCCGGAGACAAAGGCGCATTCAGGTGCATTGTGGAAACGTATCGGCGGCGTGTGATCAACGTGGGCTATCGGATCCTGGGAAATCGGGAAGACGCGGAAGATGTGGCACAGGAGACCTTCTTGAAGCTGTACCTCTCGGCGGGGAAGTATCAGCCCAAAGCCGAGTTGTTCACCTATCTCTATACCATAGCCACCCGGCTGGCACTGAACCGATTGCGGAGACGAAAGCGGCTCGGGTGGTTCTCGCTGGATCAGTTGCAGGCTCCCAAAGAGGACGGGCCTGGACTGGAATTCCCCTCGGAACCGGCGGATCAACCCGATGTTTCGCTGGAGCAAAAAGAGCGCGAGGAGGTTGTCCGTCGCGCATTGGATACGCTGCCCGCAGCGCAGAAGATCGCGGTGGTGCTCAGCCGGTATGAGGAACTGTCCTACAGCCAGATTGCCAAGGTGATGGACATATCCGTGTCCGCTGTGGAGTCCAAACTGCATCGGGCGAAGCAGTCCCTGAAAAAGAGGCTCGGCGGGTATATGGCGTAGTTTGGATGACCGTTTCCTGCGGGATCTTACGGAAACTCACCGATTTCCATGTCTCTTATCCGTGCTCATCCGTGTCCCATTGATTTGAAAAAAGACCGCAAGTTTCTCCCAAGTCCGGTGTTCCACGCTAAAGAAGGGAGGCGAGATCCGATGAAATGTGAAAAGGTTCAGAGAACGCTTTCCGCGTTTCTGGATGGAGAGGTTTCCAGGAAGCAGGCTCTGGAAATATCCGAACATGTTGCCGGCTGCCCACCGTGTCAGCTTGAAGCTGAATCCCTCTCCGCCGTTTGGGTGCAGTTGGGAGAGATGCCCGCGATGGATCCCACGCCCTTTTTCTGGACGCGACTGAACGCACGGATCACTCAGGTCGAAAGACGTAGTTTCTCGTTGGACACGGTGCTGGGATTCCTGGGCCGTTTGGTTGTGCCCGCCACGGTGGTTGCCGCATCCGTCGTCGGCCTTTGGATCGGCGGCACGCTCTATGATGCGCGAGGGGGAGACCAACCGGAGGTCTGGGAGCAGGTGACGGCTTCTCTTTATCTTGATGCGTTGGATGACTTCCCCGCTCATTCCATAGGATCGGATTACGTGCAACTCCTTTCCGATTAGGACGATTTGCAGGGCGGATTCTTCGCAACCCGCATGGAGAAAATCATGAGGAAAAAATGGTTGATTTTGGCGTTGGTGTTCTCCGTGATGGTGAACGTAGCGGCCATCGGAACCATCGGATTCCATTGGTGGCGGGCAAGTCACGCAGCTTCCTTCCTGCCCCCTCCCGGTGGGCCCATGCGGGGACCGATGCGCCGCGAGTTGTCTTTGGATCCCGATCAGATGCGGGAGCTCGAGACACACAGGAAACAGATGGCCCAGGAGATCGATCACCTGCAAGAGGAACTTTCGGAAGCCAGGAACTCTATGATGGCGCTTCTCCGGTCGGCGGATCCCGACAGCACGGCAGTAGAGGAAGTGCTTGAGGAGATAATGGCCTCTCAGATGGCCATGGAGCGCAAGGTGCTTCACAATCTTCTTCGGATGAAGCGGGAGTTGACGCCCGAACAGCAGGAGAAATTGTTGCGGATGATGGCGCGAAGACCCGGATGGGACCGCATGCGACCAGACTTCAGACGCGGGCGGGAAGATGGCCGCTTTGGTCCGGGCAGGAAACGGATGGGAGAATAGCCAGAGTTACAGGGACTCGGACGGAATAATGCTCAGTAGAAGGGCTTCGGTAGAGGGAGGATGTCGCAGATCGCGCCATCATCTCCCGCCCTTTTGACACGAAAGAAAAAGGAGGTGAAAACCAATGAGAAAACCACTACCCCTCATACTGATGCTGGCGCTGGCTGGGGCCATGGTGGGTGCCGCGTTGACCTACGCCGGCCCTGGTTTCCACAGAGGTGATTCGCGACAGGATTGTGCTGCGGGTCCTTTGTCCAGCCTGACCGAGGAGCAGCGGGCGGCGATTCGGGAGACGATCAGCACGATGGAGGCGGAGGGTGCCTCGCCCGAGGAGATTCGCGCGGCAGTGTCCCAAGAGTATGGCATTGAACTGCCGGAGCGGCGCGGTCCGCCTTATGGAGGTGGTGCGGGCCCCTTCTCCAACCTGACCGAGGAGCAGCGGGCGGCGATTCGGGAGACGATCAGCACGATGGAGGCGGAGGGTGCCTTGCCCGAGGAGATTCGCGCAGCGGTGTCCGAACAGTATGGGATTGAGCTGCCGGAGCGGCGCGGTCCGCGTCATGGACGCGGTGAAGGTCCTTTGTCCAGCCTGACCGAGGAACAGCGGGCTGGGATTAGAGCGAAGGTGCAGGAGATGAAAGAGGCCGACGCCACTCGTGAGGAGATCAGGGAGGCGGTAAGGGCGATGCTTGCGGGATACGGTGTCGAACTGCCGGAAGGCGTGTCCGAGAAGTCCACGCTGGATACCACGCCATCGGCCAGGATTTCCAGCACCACTGCGGCAAAGTCCGCAACATGGGGAGCTGTCAAGAGTCAGATGAAGTAGAATCTAACCTTGTGCAGCGCAAAATCAGGAACAGGTTCTGGCCGCCCTGCGGGAGGCTCCGCAGAACTTCGGAAAGGACGTTGACATTCATTCAGGTCAGGCAAGGAGAACACCATGCGTAAGAAGGTCGGATGGATTATGGCGGCGTTTTTCATCATGGGCATTGCCGCCGCCGCGTTTGCGCAGCCGATGGAGGGCTGTGGGATGATGCCCCCGGGAGTCGGCCAGGACGGGGGAAAAGGATGGACGGACATCACCCCTCCATTGACCCCGGAGCAAACCGAGAAGATCGGCCCTATGCGAACAGAACACCAGAAGAAGGTGATCGATCTCCGGGCGGATCTACAGAAGAAACAATTGGATTTTCGCACACTGATGATGGCTGCGAAGCCGAATATCAAGGAGATCCATGCGGTGATCGACCAGATGGGCGCGTTGAAGATACAGCTCCGGAAGCAGCAGGTATCCCACCGACTGGCCGTTCGGGAATTATTGACGCCCGAACAGCGTGCCTCCATGAAAGACCGTGAACCTGGCTGGGGTGGACGGCACGGGAAGCATCTTCAAGGGAAAAAGCCATGTCAAACTCCGTGCGAAGATATGGGATCTCCCCGGAAATGAAGGCAGCGCGTTCGATGCAGGATGGTGCCATTCACGAGGCATTGAGAAAGGGGATCCAGCCGCGCTCGGTTGGGTCCCCTTCTTTCGTCTGCAGATGCGTGGGCCGAAGATCGCCATCAAGGGCAGCCGGGAGCATTTCGAGGTCATTCGAGGACGGCGGACTGTTATTCTATCCAGATCGGATTGGTCAGACACCGGTGACCGGAAACCGTCTCCCCCTCTGCGCGCAAATAGCCGGGACCGGCGACATCCACCTGCAGCCGCGCTGTAAACTGGCACGGCCCCATCTTCGTCCATTTGAGAAAGACCGACTCCTCCCCCTGTGTCAGATCCCCTCGATATAGGGTTATCCCCGCAAAATCCCCGAACTCCCCGGTGGTCTCCGCCGCTACATCCAGCCAACGCTTCCCGCCAGCGGCGGTTCCGCCCATCAAAATCTGCTCTCCACCTTCTCCTTCCAACTCGAACGTCACAAACGGCCCCTCTGTGACCATGCTCCGTCCCGATCCAAGAGCGTCGAGAATGCTTCGTTCGCTGAGTCCATCCGGCAGGAAAAGGGCGGTGCGCACCGCTCCGAATCGCTGCTGATCGGACTCGCGCAACCGAACAAACGGCACGCCGATTTGTCGGAAGCGATTGAAATTCCCGTGCGCGTCGTCTCCCCCCAATGCAAACACGCGCTTTCCCGCAAGCAGCAGATCTATCCACGCTTTCCTTCCTCGCACCCATCCCTCGTCGTGCTTCCCGTTCCAGAACTGCAGTCCCGACAAGCCTTCCCGGAGACGATCTTCCCGATGCCAATTCCCGCGGCGGAGCAGCCTCCTCTGAAGAAAGCGTACAGGCTCCATGGGATGGGCCGCATACGCCACGCCACCTTGCCGTTGCACCTGTGCCAATACCTCGGGCACACTCTGATGCGGACGCGTCCGGAACCACCGCTCCGCACTGTCCCCTTTCCCCTCGATCAGCTCGGAAAGGCCGTAGGCCAACAGGTGCACATTCTGCCCCTGGGCGTTGCCGCAGGAGATCTCCTCGCCGGAGACCACGGAGAAATCCGCGTGCTCCCGGTTCGCCTGTTGGATGTCCCGTTGAAGCATCTGCCAGAGCGGATGATCGGGGTCGTTTCTTAGACAATCGTCGGGGCAATCGTCCAGGTCGTAGGAATGATCCGTGGCTGCAAACCATGAAAGCCCCATCGCTCGGGCCAACTGCAGCGTGGCCGAAATCGGCGCGCCAAACTCGACCTGATCGTTCGTGTACCGCGTATGCGCATGCGGCTCCCCATAGTACCAGCCCTCGGCCCGCGGCAGCGGATCGGAGGCGACTTCCACGCACAGGGGATCGTGGGACGCGGTACGATAATTGTCGTTTTGAACGCTCCAGTGCCTGCCCTTCTGGGTGCCAAAGAAACGGACGTCCAGGAGCAGCCTTCCCGGCTGGGCCACCGTCACAACCAGCACGCGATGCCAGAACGGCTCGGAGATCAGAACACCGATGGGAAACTCCATCCGCCGAATGGGGCCGGATGTCCCGTGCACCGACACGGCAACCCGGTCCAGCGTGATCGGATAACGATGGGCATCTTTGACCAGACAGAGGATCGGGATCGGGGAGGACGGTTCCACCCGAAACGGCGCATCGGCCAGGATCTCGGGCTGTCGCCGTTTGAGGAAGCTTGGCAGGCAGGGGAAGGTATAGTGGGTTTCTGCGTAGAGGATGGGATAGGGAAGGATCATGGAGGCTGTCGCTGCGATCTGGGTTTGGATGCGCTGGGACGCATCAGCACATACGGGGTGGGAGGGATGAGTGGAAAAAGGGGCCGATTGCTTGCTCAGCGGGGGTATTGCCCACAGGAGTTTCCGGTGAGTGGGAACCCCGGGATGGCCTTTTCTCTCGGCGCTACCTCCAACGTCTCGTTTTCCTAAACGCCCATGGTGCGCTTGCGGAGGCCTTTCCTGGAGACCTGGGCACGGATGCCGTGCTGGACGAAAGATCCTTCCAACAGACGATAGAACAACTCCCGATCCGGGCCTTGCACCACCGCCTGCTCGTGCGCTTCTGCCAGTGCGATCGGATATCCGTTGCCCTTTGCGGCTTGATCCACCACGCACGTGTGCACCAGTCCCAGCATTTTCGGGTCCTTGGCCACCCACGTGGGGATCTCCACGCGCGCGACCTCATGCCCCACGTTCACATAGAAGAACTGGGTGCGGTGTACGCCGTAGTCGGCCAGGATCTTCGAGGAACTCCCAAATAGGCCCGATCGCTCTCCGTCTCCTAGTATTCGGTCGAACAGCAGTCGATCCGTGACCCCCTCGATGGCCTCGCAGGGAAGTGCTGCCACATCCTCCCCGTGCCCGGTCGCAGGAGAAGCCGACGGGGAGATCCCGTCCTCACCCGATAAATAGGGACATCGCTCGCAGTCCGCCGCATCCAGCGGGCACAATCCCACCTGCAGCGCATTGACCACATCCCGGCTCCCCGGCTGGCTGATGTATCCGGCCAGGGGGATCCCCAAGTTTCGGAATCGTTCGAACAGGGCCAGCGAATTTTCCAGTGCCGCCTCCCGGAAATCCGGCGGCTTGCCTTCCAGGGCCCAGAGTATCAGCGTTCCGTCGGAGAGTGCCACTGTGATCCTGCCGGCGCCTGCGGCCTCCCCGGCCAGATCCGCCAACGCCTCCAATTCCATCGCGGCCATCCGGGTGGAGACGATCTCCGAATTGGCAGACCGTTTACGTCCTCCCCAGATCGGGTATAGGTCTTCCTCCTGATAGAACAACCTGGGACGGCTGGCCATGGTGGGTTTTTCCAGCGTCCCATAGTGGAAGGCAATGCGGCCGACGTTCACCAGATAGCATGACGAAATCTCGTGCCGGTCCGGGTGAACCGGCGACCCGTCCGACGCCACCACCGTCAGCTGTTCGGGACGCTCCGGCGGAGAACAGGATGTCCCAATCGGCTCTAAGATGCTGGCCACCAACCACGAGGTTCTGCTCCGGGTCACCTTATCCGCCAAGCATTTCCAGTCCCCGCGCCACCTGCCCCATTCCTCGAACGCCCGTCCCACCCGCTCGGAGAAATCCACGCGCCGGTTTTCTCGCTCGGAGGTCATCCTGTTTATTTGCTTCTTGAGCGCAGCGAGGTCCAGCATCCAAAACTCCGTTGGGGGGATTTGTGATTGGGGGCGCGGACGGGCGTCCCTGACTATTCGGCGCTCAGGAAACGCAGCGCCATCTCCCGATAGATCTCCGCAGCCCGAAACACCTCGTCCAGTTCGACATATTCATCTACCGTATGCGCCTGCTCGATCCCGCCCGGGCCCAAGATGATCGTGGGGATGCCGATGGCCCGGAAGAAGTGCATGTCGCAGCACGCGGTAAAGCCCTCCGGTTCGCTCTGCTTCACCCCATACTCGGGGAGAAGCCCAAGCGCGGTCTGCACGATCTGCTCGTCCTCTGGCGTAAACGCCATCATGGAGAGCACCTCGTGCTCCAGACCGATGGGGTATCCCAATCGTTTCGAGAGCTCCCCAAGCTGCCCCCTCAATTCGGCAACCAGCTGTTCGGGGGTCCACGGAGGCACCACGCGATAATCCATTTCCACCACTGCATGATCGGGAATTACGTTCTGCTTGTCCCCGGCCTTCAGGATGGTGAATACGAGCGAAGAGTTACCGAGGAGCGGATGACGCCGCTCTTGAATCTCCCGGCAGAATGGTCTCAGGGCCTGGATCACCTCAGCGGCCCGTTCAATCGGGTTGATGGCCTGCTGCGGTTGACTGGCGTGCGCCGCGCGGCCTGGAATACCCAGTTTCAGGCCGACCCTTCCCTTTTGCCCGGTCATGACCCTCAGATGCGTGGGCTCGCCCACCACCGCGGCATCTGCGGTGATGCCTTTCTCTGCAAGGTGGCTGCTGCCTGCACCGGTAATCTCTTCACCCATAACCGCCGCGAAGGTCACCCGCCCACACAGGCGTTCCTCTTGAGCTGCCAACTGCACCATCGCCATGGCCATCGCCGCCAGACTCGCCTTGTCATCGCACGCGCCCCGTCCATAGAGTTTTCCGACCTCCACGTAAGGGCCAAAGGGATCGGCCCGCCAGGAATTCGGATCCCCGGGAGATACCACGTCCAAGTGGCTGTCGAAAAGAAGGGATCGCCCGGTGCCCCGTCCCACTGTGCACAACAGATTCGGGCGGCCCTCCTCCACTTCATCCAGCTGGGCCTCCAGTCCATGCCCGTCCAGAAATGCGCTCAGCACCTCGGCAGCCATGGCCTCGTCTCCCGGTGGATTGACCGTCCGGGTGGCCACAAGATTCATGAGCAACCCAACCATTTCCTTCTGTTCTTCAAGCGATACCATTCGGTAAGTCTCCTTCTTTGCCAGGGTGATCCTCGTCCCTTGTTGCAGGTCCGCACCCAGTGCCGGCTGACCCCTCCATTTCGGGCTTCTCGATTGCCCGGCGGATTTGGCAGGCGCATGCCCATTCCTCCGCTCTGGTGTGGACCCTCCCGTCCCTCTTCGCCTCCAGCACACGCTCCAGGATCGTTCGGAAAATCGGTCCTCTTGGAATACCCGAATCGACCAGATCCGTGCCGGAGATCTCCAGAGACAGCTTTCTGAGCCGATCCAAATAGAGCACGATGCCTTCTTTGACCGGCAAGTCTGTTGTTCGCGCCATCAGGAAGAGCAACGCTTCCATCGACAAGGGTACCAACAGACGATAGATCCGGTTTGGGGGAATCCGGACTTGCGCCAAAACGTGTGCCACTTCGTCAAAACGCTCAGAGGCGGTCACCAGATCCCGAACCTTTGACGGCATGTTCCATCTTGCTGCAAACGCCGCTCTTTCTTGCGAGCTTAAGCCATCCACCGCACCCAAAAAAAAGAGCATCCAGCGATCTACTTCATCGTCCGGATGCCTTTGCCCAAACCAGGACAGCACCTCCTCGATCCGAGCGAACAACGCCATACGATCCGGATCCATCGCCAGTCCGGGATGGAGCGCATCCAGCAGGCCCAACGCGTCCAATCGAGCCCAGGGCTTTGCCGGTTCGTCCTCCCGGAGTAGCAGAATCACTTCCTCCCGGATGCGCTGGGAGCTCACCCGTTCCAGCATCCGGTCCCCGGCGGCCTGCCTGAGCAGCCGCTCGGTTTCCGGTTCCATCCGAAAGCCGTAGCGCTGTTCAAAACGCACGGCCCGCATCATGCGCGTCGGATCCTCGACAAAAGACCCTTCGTGCAACACCCGCAGCCTTTTCCGCTTCAGATCCCGACGTCCCCCAAAAGGGTCCAGCAACGTGCCATACCTGCCAGAGCTCAGACCGATCGCCATACTGTTGATGGTAAAATCCCGCCGGGACAGATCCTCGGCGATGCAACTGACGCGCACCTCCGGAAGTGCGCCCGGATGCTCGTAATGCTCCTGCCGGGCGGAGGCGGGGTCCATCTTGAATCCATCCGGCAGCACCATCGTTGCCGTCCGGAACCGCGCGTGCGATACGACCCGTCCCCCCATCTGCGAAGCGAACGCTTTCGCAAAAGCCACTCCATCGCCCTCTACGACCAGGTCTATATCCCAATTCGGCCGATTCAGCAGCAAGTCCCTGGGCCATCCGCCCACCACGTAAAGACCGCAGCCCCTCGCATCCGCCAACTGGCGCAACTCGGAAAAAAGCGCTCGGATCCGGGAGGAGGTGCCTTTCTCCATCAGGGCGGATACATCGGTTCCACAGGCCCTATCTCGGGGCCGGATCCGGGAATCGACCTTTGTGGTGACGCGTCCATCGCGTTGGGGTATCATGGCTGTTGGTGGGGATCGGTCCGGGAGAAGACTCCCATTCGGCGTTTTGGGGTTCGCGGAGTGTTGGGGGATTTCATACCGCCATCTTCAGCCCATCGTAAGCCGGCACAATCTCCAGGGCCGAGTCGCTTCCCGTGCGTCGGGCATATTCGATCGCCTCGTCCGCGATCCTCTGGATTGCCTCGTCATCCCGTTCGGGATCGTGGTGAAACAGCACCAGTTTTTTCGCCCCTGCCTGCCTGGCAATGTCCACCCCGCAAAGGGCGGAGCTATGTCCCCACCTCTGTTTCTGGATACTCTCGTTCGGTCCCACCAAGGCATCGAAGATCAGGACGTCCGCATTTTGGAAGAAGGTCAGGTATTTGGACAGGTAGTTCGAATCCAGGCTCTCATATTCCGAATCCGTCGCATAGACCACGGCCTCGCTTTCCGCCTCCACCCGGTACCCGTAGGACGCTCCCGGATGAAACTGCTTGAGCGTTCGCAGGGAAAAGGGCCCGATTCGGATTTCCTCTCGCGTGTCCAGAGTCACGAACCTGAAGTCCGCGCTCATGGAGTCCATCTCCACGGGGAAATGACCGCGGCTTTGCTGGTAACGCAACCGGCCCTCCAAGTCGTCGTGGCAGCCATAGAAGACGATCTGGTTCCCCGGAACAAAGGCCGGGGCAAAAAAAGGGAATCCCATGATATGGTCCCAGTGCGTGTGACTGAGCAAAACATGCGCAGTTCCCTCGCCCCTCCCAAACGCTCCGGCCATCAGCTTCTTTCCCAACAAACGAATGCCGGAACCAGCGTCCAGGATCAGGAAGTCCTCCCCGCTCCGAACCTCTACACAGGCCGTGTTTCCCCCAAAGGTCGCCCGCCTGCAAAAGGGGAGTGTTGCCACGTAAGCCCGAACCGCCTCCCTGTCGGAGCAATCCACTCCGTCTGCGCCCGCGACAGCCCCTGTGACTCGCTCCATGACCTGCTCGGCATTCAACGGGTCCGGTATCGATCCCCTGGCGCCCCAGAACGTAATCTCCATGGGTTCTCCCTTCCTATCCATGTACCGCCAAGCCAAACAATGGGTACCCGCCGCTTCCATCAGGAGCGGTGTCATATAGGCAAAATCGATTGCGCCGCAGTGCTTTTTCTGCGGTGGAATCGCCTCGTCCAATGAAAAGGGTGCTTTGACCTATCCGCCGCCCACGAAGCGTGTCGCAGGAACCAGAACCATTTGAGGATACGGTAATCGGAGGTATTGCCGTCTTTGGACGCGGGATGTCAGTCACTGATTTTGGGCAGGGGGCGGTTTCGCATTTTGTGCTGCGTCCAGTTTTTCTATCACACCACTGCGTTTCAGATAGGCACGGTATTCTTTTTGGTGATGGGTCAGCAGATATTTGAGGTAGTCTCTGTTCTTTTCAATGGCATCCGCGTAGAGATCGCGGTCTACGCCCCACCGGTCCGCAAAATGGGGAAGCATATAGCTGTTGACGCGGCCCAGTTCTTTGCTAAACCGATTATGCACGATATCATAGAATCCCAGGGTTTTCCTGAGCAGATCAAATTCGCTGGTGAACCCGCGGACCTGTCCTTCGACAAATTCATAATACAGAAAAAGAAGCCTTTCCAGATACGCGCGATCCGCCATCTGGCCGAGAAGATCGGCCGTGCCCAGCATTTTCCCCAACTGCTCGTAGGTGCCCGTCTCAAACGGGATCTCGTTGATCTTCGCGCTGAAGCCCGTACAACGGAGCATATGGGCACACTCTTCAGAATCCTTTTTGGAGAATCCCTGTTGTTTGATCGCCGCATCCGAGAAATAGTGGTCCGTAAGGCCAATGCTGCGACGAATGTGGACCAAGGTATATTTGGCACCCGTTCCGGAGTGATCATCCCAGGTCCGGATGTATCCGCTATCATGAAACAGCGCGCCGATCAGCCCCAACGTAATGTCCTTCTGCGAGTATTTCCCTCCCCGGAGAACCGCTCCGTGAAGCAATCTTGCCATAGCCAGCAGGACATCCGTGGTGTGCTGCAGATTGTGATATTCCGTGTCGCACCTGCAATATCCTGGATATTCCCCGCGGAAAAGCCCAACCACCTCATTGAACACCCGCTGAACGGGTACAAAGTCGAATTTGGGAGAAATGCTGCGAACAATCGTTTCCACTTCATCGAGCACACGCTCGGGGGTTTGCATATCCACCAGTTGGGAGATGCGCATCTCGTCGACTGCTGAAGCATGCTCCTTGGACATGTTTGCGTCCTTCCACGGGGTAGAGTAGGAGTCAGTCCCGTCCAGAAAGGATTCTCCTATCCCCATATTGTTGGAGGTGTCGGATGCAGCGGCCCGAGACGGACTCTTTCCGTCGTGATCCGGGAACGGGAAACACCTCAAACCCCCGGAGTCAGCGTTGTGCTCAACAATAGGGAATTCTGCGGTCTTTTGTTGTGACATAGATCACATGGGATCCACATTTCCTCCCCGCTTCGGAATCTATCAGCGGAAAACATCCAGAATGGGGCCTTATGAAAAGGTCTAAGAAAGTGGCGGGTTTCGTTCTTTTCTCTCGACGATGGAATCACGTGGCCAGATTCCCTGCGAGGAGTCACCGAGGCAAACTCGCGGGTCGAGGTCTCTGCGAAGCCGCAAGGGGAAGATGCTTCCTCCCCGCGCGTGGGAGGATTCCGCCGCATCGGGTCTTCCCGCTCAGCCCTTCTCCGCCAGCACGATCATCCGAGGTTCGTCCCAGGTATAGGCGGAACCATCGAAGTCTCCGAACACCTCCAGTGTTCTGAGCCCCGAGGCCGCGAGCAGCATCTCCATCTCCGTGTAGGAATACACCCGCACCGAATGCTCAAGCCGCTTCTCCTTCCCGGCTTCGATGACCGTTACATCCACCCGGGATCTACTGGAAATCGGATCGAACGCCCGCTCTTCGAGCACGGTCATCTCCCCTTCGCGAAACCAGACCCGGGGGACAAAATGCCGCACGATAAAATCCCGGTTCACCGTCTCGATCAAAAACCGGCCTCCGGGTTTCAGGGCCCTTCCCACGGCACCCAGCACCCGAAAATTCTCGTCTTCGTCCTCAAAATACCCAAACGACGTGAACATGCTTATGATGCCGTCGAACGTCTCCTCGAAATCAAGCGCCCGCACATCTCCCGCCTGCCACTGCACCCCCACGCCGGCCTGCTTTGCGTTCTTCTGAGCGCGCGTCAACATCACCGAAGAGAGATCATATCCGGTGACCCGGACGCCTCTTCTTGCCAGCTCGATGGCATGTCTTCCGTATCCGCAGCACAAATCCAGCAAGGCCGATCCGTGGGGCAGATCCAGCTCCCGTTCGACAAAATCCACCTCCTGTGCGGTGTCTTCGTGCCGGTCAAATTTGAGATAATCCTCGCCGAAAAAATCCTGAAACCAAGCCAATGGTACATCCTTTCCGGTGATTCGTGATCTTTGGGTGGTCCGCAGACTTCCGCCCGCGTCAAACCGCTTCGCTCTGTCAGCCGTTCAGGGAGAAGAGGTGCCTGACAACATTTGGATCTTCTGCCGGGCATATTCCTGCCATGTCCGATCCCGGGCAGCATCTCGAATCGCCTCGTAGGCCGCGAGGGCTTCCTGTGTCTTTCCCAACAGTTCGTAGCATTCTGCGATAATGCCTTTTGCGGGGATGTTTTTCGGATCGTTCTTCAGACACTCCTGTGCGGAAAGGATCGCCTGGTCGGTGCGTCCCGAGCTTTTGTAGGCTTCCGCTAGCTGATAGTGTGCCTGGCTGTCGGAAGGATCGGCAGCTATCGCCTCAAGGAGCAAGGGAATCGCCTGGTCGTAACGCTGTTCCCGCACGAGGACCACGCCCAGTTTCGTGAAAGCCCTCGCGGCAGCAGGATCGATCCCGGCTGCCTGACGATAGGTACGTTCGGCTCGATCGTATTCCCCTTTTGCGACAAAGACGCTTCCCAAGGCAAGGTAGTCTTTGACATATCCGGGATCGCGTGCCAAGGCCTCCTCATAGGCTCGGATGGCCCGGTCGGGTTGTCCCAGTTTTCTATACGCTCCCCCGATCCCGAAAAGTGCCTTCGCATTCTTGGTGTCCAGCTGTGCCGCAGTCTCGTAATGGCTCACGGCTTTCTTGAAGTTTCCTTTCTTATGGGCTTCCAGCGCCAGCTTATAGTGTACTGCGCCCAACTTCTCTGCACCCTCGGCGAAGGTGGAATCGGTCTCTATGGCCCGCTGGTAACTCGTTCGGGCTTGATCTAACTGGTGGATCAAAACATACGCATCGCCCATCGCGGCAAACGCCCTGGTATAGGTCGAATCCGCGGTCACCGCCTTCCTGAAGGCTTCTATCGCCCGATCCATCCTATCAAGATGCCGGTAGGTCAGCCCGAGGGTGAAGAATGCTTGGGCATCCGAGGAGTCGGCTTGGGTCGCCTTGACCAACGTCACTGCGGCTTCCTCGTAATTGCCCTGGAGGTATTGGTCCCGTCCCGCTCCCAGCAACAGGTCGGACTGTGGGTTAGCGCGAATGGGCGCGGCCAGGAGGGCAAGTCCCACTTCAAGAATTGCGATGGGGAACAGTCGATGTGCCATGCGGATCTTCCTCATATTGGTTGCTTTGATCCATGCGCAGGAAAGGTACCATCGAGAAACGAAAAGGGAAAGAGCTCCTTTTCCCAATCCCGTGCGATAGCGGGAAGAGTCCCTTCAAAAAGGAGTCATCGCGTTTTGTATTCTTCCGAACTTTTCCCGGAGCGCGTCTCTCAATCTGACCACTCTGTTTTCCCGGTGCGTCCCGGTGCGATCATCCACTCGGTCGCCATGGCGCAGGCGATCACGCAAAAGCAGAGCAGATAGGGGGCTTTCAGTCCATAACGACCGGCGACCCACCCGCCCAGGAACGCGCCCACCACCCCGCCGCAGGCCAGGATGCTCTCGTGAAATCCGGTATTCCGACCCTTCTTCTCCTGAACATACACGCTGTAGTAAAGACTGCTGTGATAGGTCATCGCCATGGTAAGCCCGAAAAGCGCAAACGCAGCGCCCAGAAGGTAGGGAGACGTGGCCGCATAGATCAGCAGACTCCCCCCCAATGCCAGTGTCTGATACCGGAGAATGGGGCCGATCCGATAGTGCCACCGATCTCTTCTGCGGATGACAAGGAATCCGACGATCTGGAAACACGCCACCAAGGAGAGAAAAATGCCCAAAAGTGTCGACGAGAGGTGCAGGTCCAATGCGAGTTTGGGAAAGATATTTCGTAGAATGCCATTGACGAACCACGCCGAAAAATTGGCAATCCACGCGATATACAAGAAACGGAGATGTGTACGGGCCTCGCCGGAGGCCGATCGGGCATCAGTGGGTGGAGACAGATTCCTCTGAGGCACGGCGATGGTGTCCGATGGGGCGCAGAACAGGGTCATCACGCCCAACCCCAAAATGCCCAAAACCGCGAAGTATAAGGGGAACCGTCCGTTCCATGTGTAGAGCCTGCCAGCTACCAAGGGACCGATAAGCAGACCCAGAGCCCATGCTATGTTGAAGTTGCCGAGGGTTCTGATCAGGGTGGGACGATCTTTTCCCTCGGCGACCCAAGCCTGGATGGGGGGCCAGAACAAGGCCACGCTGGCCAAGCCGAGCGGCATCCCCACGTACAGCAGGGCCAGGTGCTTTACCTGAGACATCCACGCGTACACAGCGGCACAGAGAAAAACAGCGAAAAGGACCAGTCGTTTTCTGCCAAAGCGATCGGATAAGCGCCCGGCAAACGGACAGGTGGCCGCATAGAAAAGGCCTCCAAGGCTTCCGAGAAGCCCCAATTGCACCACCGTTGCGCCGAGCTGATGGGCCAGAAGCGGGACAGACAGAAATACGGCTCCGATACACATATCCATCATCATTGCCGCAACAAAGAAATATGTTTGGCGCTTCAACGTCCCTCCGGCCCCATACAGAAATACAAGTGATGTGCGTATGCAGGTTAATATACCACACCCTTTGCCATCTGTCAAGGGGAGAAATCCCTATAAAGGTGTCTTTTTGCGCGTGAGAAGCCCAAAAAATGCTTGACTTTCTTCCTCGGATTCATTACTATTACAGCCTCGTGGGGCTGTAGCTCAGCTGGGATGAGCACTTGTCTGGCAGACAAGGGGTCAGGGGTTCGATCCCCCTCAGCTCCACCAAGAAAAACAAGGGGTACGGAAATTTCCGTAGCCCATTTTTATTGGTTTTCTACTATTTTTCTACTGGAACGTCCGAAAAGTGCTTCGTCAAGCCTTTTTGCGGCCTCTCTATGAGTATCGGGCATAAGATGTCCATACCGATCTAGGGTGGTCTGGATGGAAGCATGTCCAAGCTGGTTCTGTATATACTTGGGGCTTTCTCCTTGATCAATCAGTAAGGCTGTATAGGTATGGCGTAGATCGTGGAATCGAATATGGCGTATTCCGGCGGCTTTCAAAGCCGGATTCAGCCCACGCTTCACCAGATTCTTAGGATCAAGCGGAGTGCCGCTTTCGGTGCAGAAGATAAGGTCAAACTCTTGGTAATTAGACCCTGCCTGCAATTTCTCCTCATACTGCCTTACCTGGTGCTGTTTCAACTCTCTTAGGAGAGTCGGGGCAAGGTCAATCGCCCGTTTGGACTTTCTTGACTTGGGTTCAAGGAATCGCCCCTGGTATAGGCTCTCCTTTACGAAATACTGCCCCAAATTCCAATCCAAATTCCCCCACTTCATAGCCAATAGCTCCCCTTGCCGCAATCCCGTCATAATCGCCGTAAGGAACAGGGCATAGCGATTCTGAGGAACGTGCTCCAAAAACTTCCCGATTTCCTCCTTCGTGAAAAAGTCCATCTCTTTGTCAGGTATTCTCGGTCTTTCAACGTACAGTGCCGGGTTGTCTCGAAGGTATCCCCAACGGACCGCGTGTTTCGACATTCCTTTGAGCACGGTGATCAGGTGATTGATCGTCTGTGCGCTGAGCTTGCCCCCCTTCAGCTTCACAGATACAAAACCTTGGACTTCTTCAAGCGTGATTTGGGCAAGCTCATATCCTCCAAAATACGGGACAAGGTGATGCTCAAGGATTTGACGATAGAACTCCTGTGTCGAAGGCTTCAGACTCCCTCCCTCTACATGCTCCTTGCCCCACTTGTCCGCAAACTCTGCAAAAGTGATCGATTTCAGCTCCCGATACTCCCCCCGGTGGATTCGCGACACAATGTCGGTGAGCATCCGCTCAGCTTCCCTCTTGCTCCCGCCCGCTGCCCTCCATTTCTGTTTACCCCCGAAGTAATACTTGACGTAATACCGCTTCCCCTTCTTGACAACGCATCCTCGCATAGCACCCTCCTCTTGGGATAGGGCGTCGGCGGAAGCCTTTCGTAGGCCCTCCGATGCCCCACAGTTGCGCAAAGCCTTCAACCCTGCGCTCGTTCCACTCTGTCGTTAGGTTTTACGCTTGTGCTTATTTG
>JAZDJA010000191.1:0-11518 GCA_043804415.1 Candidatus Latescibacterota bacterium
ACAGGCCCTGTTTTCCACGGTGACCAATGTCAATTTCGATCCGGAACGGTTGCGTGTGTTGTTGATCCGAGCCGCCGAACTGCGCGAGAACGCAAGGCAACGCTATGAGGCGGCGTGCGACAAGGCGGGGCAAATCCCGGAGACGCTCCCGGGCTCTTTTAACTGGACCCCAGCGGGTGATCTGAACGGTCTGATCCGGCAGGGAGAAAAAATAGGGATCCCCTCGCGCAAAGACACGCTCGGAGAGGACCTCACAGGCCTTGAGGAACTGATCACCTATGGTCTGAAGGGGATGGCCGCGTACGCCGACCATGCCCGGATTCTCGGACAGGAGGACGATGGGGTTTATGCGTTTTTTCACGAGGCGCTCCATTTTCTCACTTCGGCGCATGCCGCAGAGGAGCTGACTGCGATGGTGCTCAGGTGCGGCGAGTTGAACCTGAAAGCGATGGCATTGCTGGATGCGGCCAACACCGGGGCATACGGACATCCAGTGCCCACACCGGTGCGGACCGAGCCTATCCGGGGCAAGGCCATTCTCGTGTCCGGGCACGATCTGAAAGACCTCGAAGCTCTGCTCAAGCACACTGAGGGGAAGGGAATCAACGTGTATACGCACGGCGAGATGCTTCCGGCGCACGGGTATCCGGGGCTGAAGAAATACGCGCACCTGGTGGGGAACTACGGGGGTGCTTGGCAGGATCAGCGCAAGGAATTCGACGCTTTCCCCGGAGCCATCCTGATGACCACCAATTGCATCCAGAATCCGAAAGAAACGTATCAGGCGCGGATATTCACCACCGGTCTGGTGGCCTGGCCCGGAGTGGTGCACGTCTCCGATCAGAACTTTTTCCCGGTGATCGAAGCGGCGTTGGCGTGCGATGGGTTCCTGGAGGATGGTTCGGACCGCACCATTCTGGTTGGGTTTGGCCACCATGCGGTGCTCGGAGTGGCCGGCCAGGTGGTCGAAGCCGTCAAAAGTGGCGCGATCCGACATTTTTTCCTCATCGGTGGATGCGATGGGGCCAAGAGCGGGCGTAACTACTACACCGAGATGGCGCAGGCTGTCCCACCCGATTGCGTGATCCTCACGTTGGCGTGCGGCAAATACCGGTTCAACAAGCTGGACTTCGGGGATATCGGGGGCATTCCGCGTCTGCTGGACATCGGCCAGTGCAACGATGCGCACTCGGCCATCCAGATTGCCGTGGCGTTGGCGGAGGCCTTCGATACGGATGTGAATAGCCTCCCGCTTTCCATGGTCCTTTCCTGGTATGAGCAGAAAGCGGTCTGCATCCTGCTGTCCCTGCTGCATCTGGGGATCAAGAACATTCGCCTGGGACCCTCGCTGCCCGCTTTTGTGACGCCGGCTGTCCTGGATGTGCTCGTGGAGCATTTCAATATCATGCCCATCTCCACAGTTCAGGAAGACCTGGAGGCGATGTTGGGTTGATAGGGGACAGGCCAGCGCAAACTAGCCAAGCAGGCGCGGAGTACGCCGAGCACTTCATCACCAAGGACATTCAGAGAGAGCTTTCGTCAGAAAGAACTATCAATCTGTAAAATATGGGGTAAGGGTTTCTTGCGCGCTCTGCGCCTTCTTTGCGTTCTCTGCGGTTAAACAGACTGGCCTAAATCACGAAAGGTCCTTCTATGCGCAAGGTGGTCATTGTCGGGGGTGGGGCGAGCACAGTAGGCCGATGGCGTCGGATGGACGAAGATGCGGAGATCGTGCTTTTCGAGCGGGGCAAGGACATCTCCTTTGCCAGTTGCGGATTGCCATACTACATCGGAGGTGTGATCCCGGAGCGTGGGGATTTACTGGTGGTGAGTTCGGAGATGATGTGCGCTCGTTTCAAGATTACTGTGCGCACGGGAAACCCAGACGAGCAACGACGGCGGCCTGGTGTGCGTCACCGATTTCAGGACCCCCCTGGCAGGGGATCGGATTGCCCTGGTCAGCAAACTCAGTCTTTTCATGGCCTTTTTCTACTCCGAATCGGACGCGCTGAAAGGGAAGTCCAACGAGGACTACTGGAAATCACCGGACGTCAACTGGGAGAACACCTTTACCGCCGGCATCACCCAGTATTTGATGGTGAACCTCTACGTGCAGCTTCTGTATGACAAGGAGATCAAGTTGGGAGCGCGCTTCAAGCAGACGCTGGCTATGGGATTGACCTATAAGTTGATGTAGGGGAGTGTCCCGGACACCTCCCGCTGGGACGGCCAACCTGCGGGAGGGCCAACACGTCAAGGGAGAATGGGAGAATCCCGATACTATTCCATTTCCTACAGGAATCCTTCATTCTTGGCTCGGTGTAGCCCCTGCCACGCCACGTTCGCGCGACAGGTTCCATCCTCATCCTTACTGCTCTGATCGGGAAAGCAAACAGGAGGCATGAAGGATCAAGTGATGGTTCCTGATATGACCGGTAAGCATTGCAGGATGACCATCGAAAGTCGGCTGGGTATGTTGCCGGGAGTCACTCAGGTACTGGTGGAACTGGGATCACCAGGTCGTGGGTGTGGAGGGCGCGCTCAGCTACTAGGCGGCCGAAGAGGGGATTCGGGACGCGGGCTATATGCCGGAAAGGATGGGGGAGTGACGATTGCTTTTGTTTGCAGGGAGAATGCCTGCCGCAGTCAGATTGCAGAGGCATTGGCAGGGGAAATGTGGCATGGAGAAGGGATTGACGCTGTGAGCGCGGGCACCCAGTGCGCGGAGACTGTGGCTCCGCTCGCCATCCAGGTCTTGGAGGAAGAGGGGATTGTCTGGCAGGGCAAGCCCAAGACTTTTGACCAGATCGGGCAGCCGGATGTTCTGGTCACCATGGGCTGTGATGTGATCTGTCCGAGCATCCCGGGCGTTCGAACGGTGGCGTGGCAAATTCCGGATCCAAGGGGAAAACCCATCGAAGGATTCCGGGAAGTCAAGGAAGTCATTCGTGAGCACCTCGAGGAACTGGCAGACGAGGTTATTCCTCGGGAAATTGGGGGAGGATCTATACGTCCAAATCCGGGGCTTCGCCACCTGTCCGCCCCGGGAGGCTGAGGTCAGCGGGAATCCGCCCAGGGCACTCATTGGAAGGAGGAGCCAGATGACAGCAAGACATCAGGTCTATCGTTGCGAGATTTGTGGGAACATCGTGGAGGTGCTGCACATTGGCCAGGGGGAGTTGGTCTGCTGTGGCGAGCCCATGAAGCTTGTCGTGGAGAACACAGTGGATGCAGCTCGGGAAAAGCACGTTCCAGTAATCGAAAAGACAGCTGACGGGGTACACGTGAGGGTCGGGAGCGTGGCCCATCCGATGGAGGAGAAACACTATATCGAGTGGATCGAGGTTGTTGCAGATGGGAAGACCTGCCGTCGATTCCTCAATCCCGGACAGGCGCCGGAAGCCTCGCTTGGGGGTAAGTCAGGGAAGGTCACTGCCCGGGCATACTGCAACCTGCACGGATTGTGGAAAGAAGACGCGTAGGTTGCGGCGCAGGAGAGCGGAGTTGAGGAGTTTTCTATGCAGTCCCTTTGCTCCGCCTCTGACTCTATACGCACAAGAGAGGGAGGGGAGACCAGTGATTGGAAAAAAGATGCAGGACGCGATGAGCGAACAGATCAAGCATGAGTTGGGATCTGCGTATCTTTACCTCTCGATGGTGGCCTATTTTCATTCGTGCGGGTGGGACGGGATGGCGCAATGGATGCGGGTGCAGATGCAGGAGGAATTCGTGCACGCGATGAAGCTTTTCGATCATATCAGGGATCGCGATGGGAGGGCGACACTGCTTGGGCTCGAGCGGCCGAAGGCGGAGTGGACTTCCCCTCTGGCGGCTTTTCAGGCAGCCTATCAACACGAGCAATTTGTCACCTCCCGGATCGACGGGCTCGTCAAACTGAGCGCGGAGGAGGAGGACCACCCGGCGAGCATTCTGTTGCAGTGGTTTGTCACCGAGCAGGTGGAAGAGGAGGCATCCACCTCCAAAGTGGTGAAGATGCTGGAGCGCATCGGCGATTCCGGCAATGGGCTGATTTTGCTGGACCGGGAGTTGGGGATGCGTATCTTTACGCCTCCGTTGCCGGCACAGGCAGCGGCCCGGTAAACCCGTATCTTGACGTCGAAGAGTGTGCGTCCTCGATATTACGTTGATTCTTCGCCTCCTAAAGGGTCAGGAATATGGAACCCAACATCGGGATGGCACTGCTGCTTACGGCCGGTGCCGGGCTTGCAACGACCATCGGGAGTCTGATCGGGCTGGCCGTTCGGAAGCCCGGACCGCGATTTATGGCATTCACAATGGGTTTCTCTGCCGGCGTGATGGTCCTGGTTTCCTTTGTCGAGCTGCTCCAGGGGAGCATCGGGTCCATCGGATTTTTCTCCGCGCACCTCGGGTTCTTTGTCGGGATGGGGAGTTTCTTTCTCTTAGATCTCCTGATCCCTCACGAATACATGGGGGAGATCGATCACAGTGGGGTCCCATCCAAAGGCGGATTAATGAGGACCGGGTTGTTGGTGGCTTTCGGCGTAGGCATCCATAATTTCCCGGAGGGAATGGCCACCTTTGCCGGTGCGCTCGAAGATGTGCGTCTCGGGGTCGCCATTGCGGTGGCCATTGCCATCCACAACATTCCCGAGGGGCTGGCCATATCCGCGCCGGTCTATGCGGCCACCGGCAGTCGAAAGAAAGCTTTCCTGTGGTCCTTTCTCTCCGGGGTGAGTGAACCCGTGGGCGCCGGAGCAGCTGCGCTTTTTCTGTTGCCTTTTTTGACGCCTACGGCATTGGGCTGGGTGTTTGCGGCGGTGGCCGGCATCATGGTGGCTATCTCCCTCGACGAGCTTGTCCCAGCGGCCAAGTCCTTCGGCGCTGAGCATGCACCCATTGTCGGGGTCATTTCGGGAATGATCGTCATGGCGCTCAGCCTTTGGATGTTAAGATAGCGTTGGTGACCGAATCTCTCGGTTTCTGCAGTCAGAGAGGCTTGCAGAAAAGCGCGGGCGTTCTTTGGGAGGTAGAGGCATTCCAACTTGTGGCCATCTTTGGGGAGAGGGAAATTTCCAGGGAGACTGTCATGCCGGTCCCTTTAATTGACGTCAGCATCGGTCTGCCGGAGGAGCGGGGGGAGCGCAAGATCATACCCCCGGTAAACGGCGGGCACTATGACATGATCATCATCGGAGGGGGCCCTGCCGGGATGACGGCCGCAGTCTATGCGGTCCGCAAACGTCTCCTTGTCCTGATGGTGACCCAGGATATCGGGGGACAGGTGCTCCTCACCTCCGACGTGGAGAACTATACCGGATATTCGCTGATCTCAGGATCGGAATTGATCCGCAGGTTCGAACAACAGCTCGCGCGGTTTGAGCTCAGCCAGGCTCTGGGAGAGGAAGTGTCCCGTCTCCTGTCGGAGGACGCGGGGTTTGCCGTCATCACGCGACAAGGGACAGAATATCACGCGCCCACTGTTCTGATCGCTTCCGGGAAGCGCTCCCGCCCCCTGGGTGTTCCCGGAGCGGACACCCTCGTGGGTAGGGGGGTGAGCTACTGTGCCACGTGCGACGCGCCCCTGTTTGATGGGAGGGACGTAGCGGTTGTCGGCGGGGGCAATTCCGGATTGACCGCAGCGCTCGATCTGCTCCAGATCGCCAACAGGATCTATCTGATCGAAAAGAGCTCCTCCCTCAAGGCGGATCCGGTGCTCATCGAGCGCGCTGAGAAATCCGGAAAGGTGGAAAAGTATCTGGGATTTGAGGTGAAAGGGATTCTGGGAGAGAAGAGGGTCTCAGGCATGGAGATCCAATCCGGACAAACGGGAGAGAGAGAGGCCCTGGCTGTGCAGGGCGTCTTCATTGAGATTGGCCTGGTACCCAATTCGGGATTTGCGGAGGGAGTGGTTGCGCGCAACCCCCGGGGAGAAATCATCGTTGATTGTGCCTGCAGGACAAACCTCCCGGGTGTTTTTGCAGCCGGTGACGTCACCACTGTGCCGGAAAAGCAAATTGTGGTCGCCGCGGGCGAAGGAGCCAAGGCCGCACTGAGCGCCCATCGGTATCTGTTGGGCAAAAAGTGAGCTTCTTTGCGTAATTGGGTGTGCAAATAACTGACCTCAAAGCAGGCCGAGCAGGGAAGCGGGATTTCTGGGCGCAATGGGGAGACCAAAAGAAAGTGATAGAAACGGGCGTTGTTATTGAAGCGGGGAGTTCCAAGGCGAAAGTGAGCCTGCGCAGGACGCCCGCCTGCACTACATGTACCCTTTGCCACAAGGAAAAGCCAGAATCCGGTGTCACCGAAGCCTGGAATCCCATCGGCGCTAACGTGGGCGATCACGTGTCCGTTAGCGTGCCCGATCAGGGCCGGATTGCCGGCGCCTTCGTACTCTTTCTGGTTCCCGTATTGGTCCTGATATTGGGGTTGATTCTGGGCAGGTGGGCCAGTGAGCAACTGGGACTGGCCCGGTATGCTTCGCTGGGGGCAGCAATGGGCACCCTGATCTTCCTGGTGCCGAGCTTTCTGCTTATCCGATGGTACGACAGAATGCTTGGCCAAAGACATGCTTCCGAGGTCCGTATCGTTGAGATAGTGAGAAAGCAAGTCCCCTAAGAGAATTGCATGGGATTCGTTCCAGCGCTCTGCGAAGAAACCACAGCCGGCCACGTCGGAGAGGAGGCGAAGCATGGCCATCTTGAGCGAGAAGGTAAGGGAAGGAGTGGAGAAGGAATTTGAGCGCCTTGAACAGAAGGTCCAGCTGATCGTTTTCACACAGGAGATGGAGTGCACATACTGCAGTGAAAACCGCATGTTGGCCCAGGAGGTGGCTTCCCTTGGGGACAAAATCAGCCTGACAGTCTATGATTTCTCAAAGAACAGGGAGCAGGCACAACAATACCACGTGGATAAGATTCCTGCCACGGTGGTGATGGGGGAAAAAGACTACGGTATCAAGTTCTATGGATTTCCAGGCGGGTACGAGTTCACCTCCCTTACCGAAGCCATCCATTTGGTTTCCTCCCGGGATTCCAGGCTGAAATCACAAAGTCGGGAGCTATTGAAAAAACTCACCCATCCGATTCATATCCAGACGTTTATCACCCTTACATGCCCCTACTGCCCCCCGGCGGTCAAGCTGTCCCATCAGTTTGCGCTGGAAAGCGACCTGGTATGCGCAGACATGGTCGAGTCGGCCGAATTTCCCCAACTCGCGCACAAATACAATGTGTTCTCCGTGCCCAAAGTGGTGATCAACGAAGAGACCGAGTTCGAGGGCGCGCTTGGGGAGGCCGAGTTTGTGGCTAAGGTTTGGGAAGCTGAAACGAGAAAGGGGTAGGGGAATTCAGAACGGAACAGAGACGACCCCCTCAAGAACAGGCGCATTCGGCATCTTGCGTGGAACAGGAGCCCCATATGACAGACATCAATCTCGTTGTTTCGGGAGCGGCCGGACAGGGCATACAGACTATCGGAGAGATTCTGGCTCAGACGGCTTCCCGAGCCGGATATGGCGTCTTCTCGTGGAAGGAATACGAATCGAGAATCCGGGGCGGATCCAACAGCTACCGAATCCGGGTCGGAGAGGAACCGGTCAATTCTCCACTCGTGAGGGCGGACATCTTCATGGCGCTGGATCAAAAATCCAAAGCCAAGTATCTCCCGTTGCTCAAGTCGGACGGCATTCTGGTGGATGAAAAGGACACAGGGGAGCGGGTCATCACTGTGCCGTTTGAAGAGATCGCCAGAAACACGCTGGGCAACAAACTGTTCTCAAATACGGTGGCCGCCGGCGTCTTGACCGCAGTGCTGGGGATCGATCGGGAGTCCCTCGATCAGGTGATCTCCGATATCTTCTCGTCCAAAGGGGAGGAGATCGTCGAAAAGAACCTCTCAGCCGCTGCGGAGGGATACACGCGGGCTCGGGAAGGCTGTGAGGGCGTCTGCCCCTGGATGCTTCCCAAGAGAGATCGAGCTTATCATCTGGTTTCCGGCAATGAGCTTTTGGCCCTGGGCGCTGCGGCAGCCGGATGTCGCTTCATCGCAGCCTATCCGATGACGCCTTCAACGGGGATCATCACCTATCTGACAAGACACCAGGAGGAGCTGAAGATTTTCACCGAGCAGGCGGAGGATGAAATTGCCGCCATCAATATGGCAATCGGCGCCAGCTATGCCGGCGTGCGGGCGATGACGGCTTCCTCCGGGGGCGGATTTGCCCTGATGTCGGAGGGGATCTCTCTGGCTGGGATGACCGAAACGCCGGTGGTCATTGTGCTGGCGCAACGGCCCGGTCCCGCCACCGGTCTTCCCACCCGGACGGAACAGGGCGATCTGCTCTTTGCTGTAAACGCCGGGCACGGGGATTTCCCCAAACTCGTTTTCGCTCCGTCCGATCCCAAAGTTGCCCTTCACCAGATGGTCCGCATGTTCAACCTGGCGGACAAATATCAGCTTCCCGCCATTCTCCTGACCGACCAGTTTCTGGCCGATTCCCAGTTTACCATTGAGGATTTCGAGCTGGATGCCCTCAAGAACACGTCCCATCTCGCGGATCCGGACAAGATGGCGTCATACCGGCGGTATGCGCTCACCGAGACCGGCATCTCGCCCCGGCTCCATCCGGGACAGAGCTCCCATCTGGTCTGTTCTGACAGCGACGAGCACGACGAAACCGGTCATATCACCGAAGACCTGGAGATCAGAAACAGGATGGTTGAAAAGCGGCTCCGCAAACTCGAGCGACTCAGGGCAGAAATCAATCCTCCGGAGGAGATCGGACTATCGGACGCGAAGTATGTGTTCGTGAGTTGGGGATCGTCTCGAAACGCGGTGTTTGAAGCGGTGGATCGGCTCAGGGGGCAGGGAGGAAAGGTCGGGGCCATCCATTTTACCGAACTCTGGCCGCTTCCGGAATATCAGTTTCCTCCAGACAAGCAGTACCACACGGTCGAAGGGAATGCCGCCGGACAGCTGGGACGGCTGCTTCGGGGGGAGTATGGCTTACGCGCAGAAAGCGCCATCACGCGCTACGACGGGCTGCCGTTGGAGCCCGAATATCTGATCGAGAGGTTTGGCCATGGCTGAAATCGCGGCGTATCTCAGTGATGCAGAGAACCAGTGGTGTCCCGGGTGCCCGAATTTCGGGATCCTAACGGCACTGAAGCAGGCGCTGGTGACGTTGGGCAAAGCGCCCGAAGAGGTCTGTCTGGTATCCGGGATCGGTCAGGCGGCCAAATTGCCGCACTATCTAAAATCCCATTTCTTCAACGGGCTTCATGGCAGAGCGCTTCCCGTGGCCGTGGCCATAAATGCCGTGCAGCCGGAACTGACCACGATTGTGACGACCGGAGATGGCGACTGTTACGGGGAAGGCGGAAACCACTTTCTGCACACGATTCGCAGGAACCCGAACATCACGCTGATCGTACACAACAACCAGATATACGGACTCACCAAAGGGCAGGCTTCTCCCACCACCGATCGTGGAGATCGAACAAGGCTTCAGTTTGATGGGGTTGCCGCTGTACCCATGCAGCCTTTGGGGATTGCGCTGTTGCACGGCTGTCCCTTTGTGGCCAGAGGATACACGGGGGATCGGGAGCACTTGAGCGAGCTTCTTGTGGAAGCCGTGCGATATCAGGGGTTCTCCTATGTGGAGGTGATCCAGCCCTGCATTATCTGGGGTACCCATCCGGTGCGCTGGTATAAGGAGCGGATATACAAATTGCCGCCGGACTATGCGCCCAGCAATTTGGAGGAGGCGCGGAAAATGGCCGCCCAGTGGGGCGACCGGATTCCAACGGGCGTTCTCTACAAATCGGACACCCCCCCAGAGTGCTTCGGCGATGACTTCAGAGCGCACGTTTTCGACGGTGCTTTGACCCAACTCGGTTTTCCCCGGTCCCAACAGATGGCCCAATGGATCGAACAACTGGGATAGGAAAGAGATCTTTTGGTGGCGTCCCTTCGGGGGAGGAAGCCGGGAGGAACTCCTCCTCATGAAAACAAACACCCTGGTTGCGTTGCTCATACTCCTTTTGGGTATCGGTTCCAGTTTCGCCTTCACCAACCTGACGGTGCAAGAGGTCAAGGGGAAGATCGATTCGGGAGAGCCTGTTTACCTGCTTGATGTGAGGGAACCCGAAGAGTTCGATGCCGGGCACATCCGGTGGTCGGTCAACCTGCCCTGGAACAGTGGGGTGCTTCGGGAGAAGAGTGCCACGCTTCCCAAGGACAAATAGATTATCGTCATTTGTCAGAGCGGAAACCGCAGTGCGGCAGCCAGCGCTTTTCTGGAGCAGGAAGGGTTTGATCCCGTGTTCAGTATGTTGGGCGGGATGAATGCCTGGACCTACCGCCCCCTGACCACCGAGGAAGAGAAGAAGTCGCTGTGCCCGGAGCAAAACTGTGAGGGGACGTGGGAGGGATCAAGGCTCTTTTTCGATAGGGTCTGATCGGTCCTTGCTGACAAGGCCTAAGCGCACGATGGTCTGGGAAACGATGGGCTCACGACCACCCAACCTGAAAGAGGAGGGAGGTGATTCCATGAAAGTCGGAATAGTACTGCTCGTCGGGATGATCGGAGCCGCCTTGATGGGCGCGCTTGCGGCGCAGGAAACGCCGGATTTTGCCACAGAGATCCTGCCGATCTTTACTTATAATTGCCTGAGCTGTCACGAGTTTGCCGCGAGCTATCAGCAGGTGATGGCGATGACAAGCGGCGGGGTTGCGGTCGTAGTCCCCGGTGACGCGGCGGAAAGTATTCTGATATGGCGCGTGGAAGGCAAGAAGGCGGACGGGAGCGCGCTGACACGCATGCCCTATTTCAAAAATGCGCTGCCAGTCGCGACGATTCAGTTGCTGAAAGATTGGATCAATGCCGGTGCGCTGGAGGAGATTCCGGTAGCCATGCCGTCCCGATCCTGGGGAAAGATCAAGGCCACTTTTTAGCGGAGATCTCCTCAGTGTCGATCGCCGGATACAGGTGGGAGGCCGTTTTGTGCTGCTTGGCCGGGTTTGGATCCATGAATGCGACCAGTGGGGGCGGGTCTGGAATCCGCCTCCACCGCATTCCAGTCAGGAGGGATCGGCATCCCTAGTGCGACAGTCACAGAGATCCCGGCCCGGAAGAAATGAGAGAAAACCGCCAAAGACAATGGGACACGGATTGCACGGATCCTCTCGGATGAAACGAGTCCGCCCTAGAAGGGCCATCCGGATAATCCGCCAAATGTGCGGAATCCTCGGCTGCGTTGTTGGGTTGCTGTGCGGCGGCGTCCCATGCACTTGGGCAAAATGGAGGAGAGATGGCTGAAATCAAGGTGGATGTGAAAGGGGAAACCTGTCCGGTGCCTCTGGTGGAGACCCGCAAAGCCCTGCGCAAGGCAGCGGCGGGCGACGTGGTGGAGGTGGTCGGAACGCATCCGGCATCCAAAAAAGAGATTCCCATGGCGGTCAAATCCCTGGGACTCGAACTGCTGGGTTTGGAAGAGGAAGAGAACGTGTGGAAGATCAGGATTCGGAAATGATCGGA
>JAZDJA010000192.1:0-2666 GCA_043804415.1 Candidatus Latescibacterota bacterium
GCCAAGGAACTTGTGGCGGCTTGTGAAGCCACCAGCGTTCAGGATCTTCTCACCGGGCTGGATCAACATGATGAACAAACATATGCGAAGGTACACGATTTCTTTGCCGCACGAGGAATGCCTATCAGGGCGCTCACAGGGGAATCGGTCCGGGACGTCATTGACGTCGCGGTTCGCGAGTATTGTGGTAAAGGAAAGCCCTATCGATGTCTTCTGGTGCTGTTTGACGAGTTTGGGAAATATACCGAGTTCGCAACGGTTCGCAGTCAGATCGCCGGCAGCGGAGTTCTGCAGGACCTGTTTGAGGCAATACAGGCAAACGCGAACAACACATGTTTTGTCGGCTTTATCCAGTTTGAGTTGAACGCATACTTACAGCGGGTGGCCCCGGAGTACAAGAATGAGATTCTGAGGTACGTGACTCGTTACCAGTCGGCCAATCGGGTCTACCTGTCCATCAACTTAGAGACACTGATAGCCAGCCTGATCGAGAAGCGTCAACATAAGCTCCTGGATAAGTGGTTTGACGGCGAGAGGGCGAAAGGCGATTCGGAAGCCGCCATGACGAATCTTGCCCGATGGTTTCCTCAGTCCAAGAACCACAGGCTTTGGGGCGATTCCGATCAGTTTCACGCCGTGATTCGCAAGGGGTGCTGGCCTCTGTCGCCCTATTCTACGTGGTTCCTCTTCTATCTTGCTTCCGCTGGGAAGCACTTGCAGGAGCGATCTGCGCTGGCCTTGTTGGGTGATGTTTTTCACCGTTACGAGAAGGCGGAAGTGCCTGACGCTGGGGATTGGTCGCTGTCGCCAGCCGACTTGTGGTCGGATGCTCTTCAACAGGAACTCATCAGTTCTGAGGAGGCTGGCCAGCAAGGGTCCATCACGCACGCTTATGCATCAGTGATGGCAAGGCATGGATCACGTCTGTCTCCGGAATTGCATCGCCTCTTCTGCGCTGTTGTCCTAGCATCGAAACTCGGGCTCCAGGCAACAGACAAGAACGATGCAATCGGGGCGTTGGGGGAACTTTCGGGCCTGCCTCTCAGTGACGCGAACAAGGGCGTCCGACTCCTGCAGGAAGAGTACAACGTCCTGGAGTGGGACGAGGCCTTCAAAGCGTTCGACATTCTCGGTGATGCGGTTCCGCGCACTCAATTCCTGTCCTTCGTTCGCCAGCGTGTCGCGAGTTCCTATGATGAAGCCGGGAAGGCAAAGCTGTTTGCCAGCAAGGCTGCCGGATGGTGCGATCTCCTCAGTGACCTGGAGTGCGATTTCGCAGAAGAGAACAAAATCACGACCCGAGAGTGGCGTTATCAGGCCGTGACATCGAATCTGGACTATCTCCCTCAGCAGATCAAGATTGCCAGTGAGCGCTGGGCAGGCGCTGTGGGGGTGGATGAGCCCCGGGGCACGATCGTATACACCTATGTGGAGCAAAGCCGAGATCCAGCTACTGTTGTGCCGGACGCCGGAAAGCTCCTGAAGACCGTGGCCCGGGAATCCAGGGTGCCGGCCTTGCCAATTCTGATAGTGCTCTTGTGCGACGAGAACGGCACATTAGGACAAGCGTTGGCGGAGTTTGCTGTCCTTGAAGAATCCATCAGTGAAGAGGACCGTGTCAGGTTCGGTAATCTGATCGGCGCCCACAAAGAGAAGTTGGGCCAGGTGATTCGGGAGCAGGTCGAAAGCATGGTGAAGCAGAGGTGCTATGTTACCGGACTGAAAGAGGAGTTGGAGACGCACCGACTTAGCCGCGCAGGGACGGAGTTGTTCGCGAAGATATATAAGACTCCAATACCTTTTCCTTTTGACGGCTTCAGTACGGCGAAAGGGAATGCTGCGGACACTTGTCAGGAACTCACGCTAGGGTTATTCCTCGGCAAGCTCGACTACGATGGAGTTATTGCCAAGCCGGTGAAATCCAAAAACAGGGCTGTAACGGTGTTAAAGGATACGTGGGGCATATTCACAAAGAATGGTGATGTTTCCAGGCGACCTGCGTATCCGGTCGTCCGGTCGATCACTGAGAAATGGGATGACGCTTTGGCAGCAGATGAACGGCGGTTGCCCGTTGCGGATGTTATCCGCAAGCTATGCCTTCCTCCGTACGGCGGGAATATTGCCTCGGCGGGGCTTCTCTTAAGTGTCTTCGTTGCGCCACGTGCGGAGAAGCTCGTTGCAGTGCGCGATGGGCAACAACTGGCCGTTTCCCAATGGGTACAGGACGGGGTTTTCCGAGGCAAGTTCATCGACTTGTCGGCTCTTCACGGTGTTGATCTCATTCTTCTCGGCGAGGCATCGTCGGAATGGGAGACGCTTCTGGATGAATGGGAGCAGGCCGAAAGCCATCTTGCGCGTAAGAGCTGTCTCGAACGTTCCCTGGAACTGAAGAACCGGGTGCCCGTTCCGCCTTTATTGGCCTACAGAGAGGTGCATCTGCGTGAACAGGCCTCGGTGTCGATAGAAGCATTGGA
Source organism: Candidatus Latescibacterota bacterium (assembly GCA_043804415.1). Taxonomy (GTDB): domain Bacteria; phylum Latescibacterota; class 4484-107; order 4484-107; family 4484-107; genus 4484-107. Next base: position 2,475 of record JAZDJA010000192.1, read on the forward strand.
AAAGATGGACAATGCGCAGGATGAGGCCATGTTAAAGCTGCAACAAGGGACAGAACGTCGTGAAGTTAGTCAGTTGACTTGGGGAGCTGTGACCCTCAAAGATATCTGTGACAAGATGGCCACGGAGAAACCGCTCTGGACCGACTCCCAGATTACCGAAGTCCAACCGTACTACGAGAGGGGTCGCCAGGG
>JAZDJA010000193.1:0-5336 GCA_043804415.1 Candidatus Latescibacterota bacterium
CACAGTGGATCACGGTCCCCAAAAGCTGGGTCATCAGCACCAGATCGGCGTTGATGTCTTTCGGGAGGACCATCAGTTGCTGAGGGGACACCAGCATAAACTCCGCCAGCCCATCCTGATTCGACGGAAGCACCAGCACCCGATCTCCCGAAACAAATTCCTCCTCGGCGCTCTCCACCACCACACCCAGGCACTCATGGCCATTGCGCCCGCGCTCCAAGGGATAGACCTCTCCTTCCCGCTCTCCGCCAAAATGGAGCAGATCCCCCCCACAGAGTGCCACCCGCTCCATCCTGACCAGCACCTTCCCCGGTTCCCACCTTGGCCTCTCCACTTCACGCAGCACGATCTGCTTCGGCGCCACAATCTCCGCAATCTTCAAAGGTTGCCCTCCAGGTCTCCGATGTGCGATGGGGCTCAAGTCGCAGAAAGGGGGAAACGCCCTTTCTTCCTGGCTCGTGGCCGGTCCCGCATCCCCTGGATCAGCGTGTTATCCCCCGATCGTCGCCCCTGGGCGCTCAACCGGATCGTGATGATCTGCCACGGTTTCACCTGCAACGTAATCGTCCTGCCCGCGGGGTCCACAGCGATATCCCCGTATGCCATGGCGTTGCCCATCAGGTCCACAAGAACCGCATCACGGATATCCAATGAGCAGGCTATCTGCAGGCAGGTCTCCTTGCCATCCGTCTCAAACAAGCGCAATATGAAATCATCACCGGTCCTGTACCACGCGGAGACGAGGATGTTCTCCCGGTTCAACTCGATGAACGATCGATGAAGCGCCTGATGGGTTCCTGCACCAAAGGGGTACCTGCGAGCCACTTCGAGAGGCTGGGCATACGCGCCGGCAAATCGAGCGATCCCCGAAAAGGCGTCCCCGCTTTCAGGGAAGAACATCGCGTAATTGAAATGGTGTATCCCCGTTCCCTCCAAATGGGGATCGCAGTGCTCCGCCCACTCGTCCAGGGGTCCCAACTCCATGCTGGTTATGGGGATCATCCTGTGGAGGAACAGAGACACGCGATTCTTCTGAGGATCATGGTGATAATAGATGGCGCAATTTCCCGAAACAACGGCCAATGGGATTCCATTCTTCTCAAAGAGTGCCCAGCTTTTGGCATAGAATTGGCCTTCCCAGCCTCTTTCATACGAATTGGCGAAGTTGAGGCCTTCCTCCCCGGTCGGACCATACAACTCGGACGTCAGATCTCTTTTCTCCACCCCGAACGGAATATCCACATGGATCTCGGTGTCCGGGTCCGACGGAAAATCCGCTATGAAATAACCCTCCCCGCCCGCACAATCCATGGTCACATCAAATAGGACCGCCCGTTCCTCTTTCCTGATGATGATGTCTTGTTCTGCCCGATGTTGCCCGATACGACCTTTGACTCGGTAGATCCACCTGAGGGGGCCGTTCTCGACAAGTCCCCAGCTTTCTGGGACGAACGGATGCGACCGGACCTCCTCCCATGACTGAAAGAGCCCGGTATGCTCCTCCCGGGTCTGCACAAATCGCAGATGGCCAAAGACCGGACTGTCCGCGGAAGCCCGAAGGGACTTCCCGTCCCGGAGCATCCGGATATCTCCCAGGTGTCCGTCCTCAAAGAAGACCTCCAGAGCGCCATTCCTCAGTGCGCTGTTTCGTTGACCCAGGGCGATGCCAGTGTTCCCGGATGCGGCCGCTTTCCTCGTGCCCCCCTCGCCCACGGGACCCTCCCTGCCCACCACGTTTACGGTGGTATACCCCAGCGCGGGAACGTCCACCTGGACGAGTACATCCAGTGCGTTTGAGTCGCACCCGGGATAGGGATTCCACCTCCTGTAGGCATCCACCACCTGGTAGTCCAGTCTGACCCCATCGAGACCCACCACATCGAACCCCGTTGTCCCAGACGGATGGGTGATATGCAGCGTAACCGGTTCCTTCCTGCACCGGCCTAGTGTATTGAACACGACATACTGATCACCGGACGCGGTCTGGACCTTTGAGGCCATGCGCTCAGAGACCTCGTTGATCCACGACTTCGCCGAGGTTTCCGCTGCTTTCGCGCGATCGTACAGGGTATTGAAATCCTCTTCAAAGGCCCACTCAATGGCGTGTCCGGTGACCTCGAACAGCTCGTGCCACAGGCCCGTGATCTTGTCCTCCGGATAGGGCAATTCCATCACGGAAGCCATCGCAGAGAGGCTCTCCGCCTTTACGATCAGGCGGTCCAGCTCGCGCCTCATCCGCCACATCGAGCGATCTCCCTTCTTGGGGACGTTGAGGGAAAGTTCGACCGGATCGAGCACGCCCTCGAAAGTAGGCAGCTCCTTTTCACTCAGTTTGTGGAAATAGTCCGAAGGGGTTGAGAACACCATTTTCGCCTGCTCCCGCTTGTTCCATTCCTCCACAAAGGGCAGGATGGGTACCGGTTCATTCAGGCGGTTATACAGAAAACTGAAATCATCACAGCCATAGGCGATAGACACCACATCCGTGGGCAGAAGCCGAAGTCTGTTTTCCAGCTCCAGTTTGAGAAAATCCGCTTTGATCTCCTCCCACCGATGCGCCAGGTCCTTGGTCAAATACCTGGCGTTTTCCGTAAACCCCAGGTACGTGCCTCTGGATACCGTGATGGTCGAGCCGTCGAGCCCCTTCCAGATAAACTGTTTCGGAACCTTCTTATGGTCGAGGGATTCCTCAGGCCGCCAGAATCCATAGTAAGTATGCCCCGCAAGCGACAGGAGCTGGGGCAGTTGACTGTGTCCACAAGACACATCCGCATTGTAGAACACGTCTATGTCCCTGACTCCAAGGGTCTTTTCGAAGAACCTCCTGGCCTCAACCATATTTCGGATAAAGGTCTCCTCCCCGACCTGTGTGGACCGGGCAAGACTCATACCCCCGTTGGCGATCGCAATTCTGCCCTCCAGAACGCGCGCCTTAAGCTCCTCCAGCCTTTCTGGGCAATACGTCAGAAAGGGCACCAGCGTATGCAGCACATTGTCAATGAGCCAGGTAACGTCCCCGTTTGTCTGCATCAGGTCGAGTATTTCAACAAGGCTCTGTACATACCGCAACACATGCCAGGCTCGGGTATTGCACCACGAAAAGTCATTATGCGAATAGGGTATGATGTGGATCTCCTCCAGCTGGTCCGCACCCAAACAGGGCGTATCCATGGCAGGCTTCCTTGGATGGCAAGTCGGAACTCTCTGTGAAATCTCCGCAATGATCTGCTGGGAGTTTCTCTTCTCGCGCAGGGCCCTTCCGCGTGTGATTCATACAAGACGCACGGAGCCACCTGGCGCCTGGCCTTGGCTTTAAGTCATTCGGGCTAGGACCGGCTGTTGCCTCCGATCGGTATGCGCGTATCCCGGAAGTAATTGTCGGCAATCTCGCACGGGGTGGACAGCTCCAGGAGAAGCGCCGGTCCGATGCCGGTAAACGAATGAAACTTCCCCGGCGCCACGGGCAAGGTGTCTCCTGCCCCCATCTCCCGAATGCTCCCGTCCAGGCACATCTGCACGCGGCCCTTGACGATGAAGAAGGTCTCGTGCTTCACGTTGTGCCTGTGTTCGGGACAGGTCTGGCACTCAAAGACGAAGAGGTATTTTCCGCAATAGCCCTCCTCCATCTCATTGGCGATCCAGTATTCGATGAGCCCGGTGCGATAAAAATCGCCGAGACCGAAGTCCAGCACCAGCGGTGCGACTTCCGGCAGGGCCACTCCCCAGTCGGCGATCTGTGTGCCAAACGCTCCAAGCGCCTGATCACGAAGGTCCCCCACTATGCAAATCTCCAATCCTTTTTCCAGTTCGTCCATTCCCACTCCTGTTCCCATCGGCCTTGCCGAAGCGGCGATCATGAAAACCACGAAAAACACAAAAAACACGAAAAAAATCATTGCCCCATTGATCCCATGGGCACAGAAGACACCGTGGATCCTCCCACTTCCAGCACGCTATCGGGTTGCCAACTCGGCGGAAAGATCGAGGTATAATTTCACCGCCTCGGGCGGCACATTGAAGGGAATGTGATTGCCGATGCACATCATGTATCCCCGGGACATCCTGCCCGTTTCGACCATGGATTCGACCATCGTGCGAATCTCTTTCGGGTCGTTGCGCATCAGCACGCGGTTATCCCCCTCCCCCGCAATGAAACAGTTCTCGTACTTGCGCGCAATGGCTTTGTAGTCCGTGAAGGGCTCGCTGATGATCCCCTGCGCGCCACAGGCCATGACATCATCCACGTAGGCGTCGATGCAGCCATCCACCATGAAGAGCACCGTCTTGCCGGACTCCTTGAGGATGCTCCAGAACTCCTCGTACCTGGGGAAGATATACTGGTGCATCCACCGGGGGCTGCACACCGGTCCCCGGGAGAGGACGATATCGTCATGACAGACCACGATGTTGACGGGAAGACGCGCGAAGGCCCGAAAAACGTGTCGATTGATTTCGGCAAATTCGTCCATAATTCTCGCGAATTCGGGTTCCAGGCAGATCGAAAGGAAGTTCTCATACCCGAAAACCAACAACGGCCACATAAACATCGTGTTGTAGAATCCGACCGAGGCCGAGGATCCTTCCGGGGCTGCGTCTCCCCATTCGGCGGGATAGTTCTTGCGGTACCGTTGATAGATCGTCTCTTCATCTCCCCAGTCGCCGTCCTCCACCACGCGCCATCCCGTAAAATCCCTTTGCGCCAGAGGGCTGAAACGCAGCATCTCCTCGCGGCTGGAAAATCGGTGGCTCGCCTCTTCCTGTTGCCAGTGGTCGCGATAGGACTCGCCCCACCGTCCCTTGCCCTGATCCTTCTGCTGATCCAGCCGAATAATCGGATCATCCGTCTCGGGAACGGGGAGATCGAGTTGCGGATACCGTTCCTTGAGCTCCAGCCGGCAGCTGCGCGGGTGCGCGTAGTAATCGATGCCGGTCAGATAGGTTTCCGCATCCGGATTGGACCAATGCTCCCAGTGGACCATCTGCTTCGGCCCACGCCCCATAAATGTTTCGTAACGAGAATCGTTCACGTGTGCGCTCCTTTTCGTTTAACCGTTTGCCCAGGTCCCAACCATGCTTCCTCTTCCTTGACACTCCCCGTCCAGCATGCACCACGGGACACTGGGTGCGTTCCCCTCATGCGCTGAGTTCTCAGAGGACGGCGCGGGACCTTTTCGCCATCACGGTCTGCTGTCATCCGATCTGAGAAACTCCGCGATTCTGCGGCAGAAATCAATCTCCCCATTGGGCGGCACCTGATCGGCCACACCCAGAATGAATGGCCCGCCTCGCCAGCTTTTCAAAAGCCGCTTCAGGTGGCCCTTCATATCGTCCCAAGT
>JAZDJA010000194.1:0-2913 GCA_043804415.1 Candidatus Latescibacterota bacterium
GGTGACGTTTCCCTTCTCGATGATCAACACCCCGTCTGATGCCTTCGTGGGCATCTCTCCGGCCAGAAATGAGATCATCCCGGCCTGGGTGTTGACGGACAATATGTATGCCCTGAAACGGAACGAGGGGAAATACAAGGCGCGCAACAAAGCCAAACGGACCCTTTTTGATTTCGACGTGTTCCGTCCAGATATTGTGGATATGATGGTGGACGCGAGAAACCGGCTGCGCGCAGTCACGGATAGAAAGGCCAAGGGGGCAGAACGGGACACCGAGGATTTTGGACAGGATTTGAGGAAAGATATATATACCGACAAGGATATCGAGGGTCTTGGAAAGAACTTCATGTCCGAGAAAAGCCGCGCCAAGGCCGTTGACGCCTATACTTTCCATATCCGGCACTACGCCCTCCTCGGTTTGAAGGATGCCGTTCAACAATCCCTGGATCGCGGAGAGGACGTCCGAATACTCTTCACAACCCCCAGCAACGACCGAAAATGGGAGCACCAGCGAAAGCTTCTTTGTACAGAATGGAAGGGCAACGAGGTGGTTTCCGATCTGAAGCTGCTTCGGGGAATGCAGGAGAAACTCGCCTGCGATGTGGAGGAGTCCAAAGCGAAGGACGATCGAAGGGGGCGCCGGGTCATCGAGGACTACGAGGTGGTGCACCGGCCCGCCAAGGAGGATCAGTTCGTGATCCAGACGTGGGAGGAGACCCGGTCGGCGCAGGCGCAAATTGATGAGCTGCTGAGGAGGTTGCAGGATCTGAACGGAAAACGGTGATTGGCTGGGAAATCCTAGGGTCTCTTGGAGGAGTCCGATATGGTTGCTGCCCTGTTACAGAATATCACGGAAAAGAAGATCACAGTGGGCATCGTGGGATTGGGGTATGTGGGATTGCCCCTAGCGCGTGAGTTTCTGAAGGCGGGATTTCCCGTGCTGGGATTTGACACAGACTCGGCCAAAGTGGAGATGCTGGCGCGCGGAGAGAGCTATCTGAAGCATGTGGATGGGGAGTTCATCCAGCGCTATGTGTCCAGTTCCAAGTTTCAGACGACCAGCGATCCCGAGCGACTGCGGGAGGCCGATGCGATCCTCATCTGTGTTCCCACGCCGCTGGGAAAGCACAGAGAGCCCGATCTTTCCTACGTGCTGGGCAGCACGAAAACACTGTCAACCATTTTGAGAGCAGGGCAGGTGATCGTGCTGGAATCCACCACCTATCCGGGTACGACCGAGGAGGAGATGCTGCCCATTCTCGAGGAGACAGGTCTCAAGGTGGGAGAGGACTTCTTTCTGGGCTATTCCCCCGAACGGGAAGACCCGGGGAATAAACATTTTTCCACGGGCACGATTCCGAAAGTGGTGAGCGGTATCACCGAGAAATGTCTTGAAGTGGTTAAGACCCTCTATGATCAAGTGGTGGTAACGGTGCCTGTCTCTTCCACGCGGGTGGCCGAATCCACCAAGATCCTCGAGAATACCTATCGGGCGGTCAATATCGCGTTGGTCAATGAACTCAAGGTCGTGTTTGAGAGGATGGGTATCGATATATGGGAGGTCATCGAAGCAGCGAAAACGAAGCCTTTTGGATTTCAGGCCTTTTATCCGGGACCGGGCTTGGGGGGCCATTGCATTCCCATTGATCCCTTCTATCTTACATGGAAGGCGAGGGAGTATGGCATTCACACCCGATTTATCGAGCTGGCCGGAGAGATCAACACCCATGCCCCCTATCATGTCGTGGAGAAAGCCAAAACGGCGCTCAACGAACGGGGGGTGTCGGTGAAAGGCGCACATGTTCTGATTCTCGGCGTAGCCTACAAACCGGACATAGACGATTACCGGGAGAGTCCGGCTTTTACGATTATTGATTTATTGGAGCAGGCAGGTGCTGTTGTAGACTATCACGATCCCTACATCCCAGAGCTTAAGAAGACCAGAAAGTATGCTTTCCGAAAGACCTCAAAGCCACTCACCCCGGAGGGATTGCGTGGATACCATTGCGCGATAGTCGTTACCGATCACTCGAATGTGGACTACGATCTGGTGCTTCGGAACGTACCCGTGGTGGTCGATACGAGAAATGTGCTGTCGGAGTTCGCCCAGGAAGGGGTCATCAAGGCCTAGCCAACGGTTTGATCATGGACCGGGATCCTGGGATCTCCTGCCCATTTTCTCACAGACTTTCCCCTCATGAAGGGAGTTCAGATGTGCGGCATTGTAGCGTATCTGGGTAAAAAGGCCGCGCAGCCCATCCTGGTGGAGGGGCTGAAGCGCCTCGAGTATCGTGGGTACGACTCGGCTGGCCTGGCCCTGTTGGGCGCAGGTTCGATGAAGATCCAAAAGACCAGTGGCAGAATTGATGCGCTTGAGAAGATTCTGGGTGCAGTGGATCGCCGCGAGGTATTGGGAATAGGGCATACCCGCTGGGCTACCCATGGTGAGCCGAATACGGTAAACGCGCACCCGCATTTGGACTATACAGGCAAGATCGCTGTGGTTCATAACGGCATTATCGAGAACTACGGCACGCTCAAGACGTGGCTCCAAAAGGAGGGAGCCGCCTTTGCGAGTGAAACCGACACGGAGGTCATCGCGAACCTGATCGGCTATTTCTACGCCAAAGGGGACACGGTCCAAATAGCGACACGCCGTGGGGATCAGAATGGATTTGAATGGGCGGTCCAACGAGCCCTTCACGAGCTCTATGGTACCTATGGGTTGGCGGTGATCTGCTCGGATTTTCCCGATACGCTTGTCGCAGCAAAAAAGGGGAGCCCGTTGATCTTAGGGGTCGGAGATGGCGAGTATATCGTGGCGTCGGATGCCTCAGCCATTGTGGAGCATACCAAGCAGGCCATCTATCTTTCCGACAACGAAATGGCGGTGATCGGTCCGGAGGGGTTCCG
>JAZDJA010000195.1:0-11063 GCA_043804415.1 Candidatus Latescibacterota bacterium
CCCATCGGGAGCCGTGGGATCCTCACCAACCTTTTTGGCCGGGGGTCAAACCTTCCGTGCCACGTAAATCAGCGCCTTCAGTTTCTCTTCCTCATCGGCACGCATGGACCGTTCGGCCACCCTCCTTTTCATTTTCGGGACCATGGTTTGTGCTTGACTTTTCTGTCGGAATTGCTTTCCTTTGTCTCACGCACCTGCATACTGCAAGAGCCTCTTTGGATACATGCATGGGCGGTATCGGGATCGAGAACGACCGAAATGGGCGGCGCGTCTATCAGAACGAGTTTATAGGTTTGTGCCCCGCAGGTTAGTCCGCGCAGAAAGTCGGGAATATCAAAACCTACTGGTTCTCCGCTTTCGTGCCCGCCGCCTTTGTGCCGGAGTGGCAAGCATTTCAGTTTTCAGGGAGGAAGGAATGGGAATATGTTGCGCTATCTGACAGCAGGGGAGTCGCATGGTCGGGCCTTGGTGGGGATTCTGGAGGGCATGCCGGCCGGTCTGGAGATCGACGAGGAGACGATCAATCTCCAGCTTGGGCGGCGTCAGTGCGGATATGGCCGGGGCGGACGGATGAAGATCGAGTCGGATCGGGCGCAGATCCTTTCCGGGGTGCGTTTCGGAAGGACGCTGGGAAGTCCCGTTGCGCTTATGGTGGAGAACTGCGATTGGGAGAATTGGAGGGAGCGGATGGCGGTGACGCCCGATGGCAAGGCGGATCCCGTGCTCATCCCCCGCCCGGGTCACGCGGATCTGGCTGGCATGATCAAATATGGGTTTGGGGATATTCGAAACGTGCTGGAACGCTCCAGCGCCCGCGAGACGGCGATGCGTGTGGCCGTCTGTACGCTGGCCCGAAAGTTTCTGCAGACTTTTGGGATTACGATAGGCAGCCATGTAACGGCAATTGGGGAGGCGCGCGTCCCAGGTTTCGCTGATCCGTTCGATCCCGGTTCGAACCAGGCGGCGGATCGCTCCCCGGTGCGGTGTCTTGATCCGAAAACGGAGCAGGCCATGCGGGCGGAGATTGATGGCGCGAAGGCAGCAGGGGATTCGCTGGGGGGGATTTTTGAGGTGGTAGTGACCGGTCTGCCGGTTGGATTGGGGAGTTACGTGCACTGGGATCGTCGTCTCGACGGACAGCTGGCGGAGGCGTTGATGAGTATTCAGGCGATCAAGGGGGTGGAGATCGGGCTGGGTTTTGAGAGTGCGGCTCGGAGGGGATCGACCGTACACGATGAGATTTTGCCTGCAGACCCTGGGACACAGGCGTATGCGCGGCGGACCAACAACGCGGGAGGATTGGAGGGCGGTATGACGAACGGGGAGCCGCTTGTTCTTCGAGCTGCGATGAAGCCCATTCCCACCCTCACAAAACCCCTGCAATCGGTGCACGTGGGTACCCAGGAGCCCATTGCCGCGCACCACGAGCGTTCCGATGTCTGCGCCGTGCCGGCAGCGTCCGTCGTGGGAGAAGCGGTGGTGGCCTTTACCCTGGCCAATGCCTTTCTGGAGAAGTTCGGAGGGGATAGTGTGGCAGCGTGCGGAAGGAACCTTGCAGATGCTGTGAAGCGCGAAACGTAGGACCGGAACCGTGGGCGAGCGCTTGCCACTCAGCGATCATAAGTTGACCAATCGCCACCCACCGAGGGCAAACGGCGTCGATTTCCCAGCACATCTCGTCGACCGGTTGTGGGATGAGGAAGGGCAGCGTTCGGGGGATGGGTGGTCCGGTCTCTGAGCCGAACCCTCTGAACACGGACAGGAGGCGGAGGCGGTTGTGGAATGGATTGGATTCTCACCCAGGTGAGCAGGCAGGAGGAGCGCGAACGATGAGAACGGTTTCAGTGGCATTGGGTGCGCGAAGCTATCCCATCTATATCGGGCATGGTATTCTTGGAGCGATCGGAGCTCGGTGCGCGGAGCACGATTTGGGCAGGAAAGTGGCGGTGGTGACCGACGAAACGGTGGGGACGCTGTACGGGTCTCCGGTGGTCGAATCTTTGAGGGCACAGGGCTTTGAGCCGATCGAGGTGGTGATCCCGGCGGGAGAGGCGAAAAAGTGTCTGGCCACGATGGATGGCATTTTCGAGCAACTGATTCGGGCTCAGTTGGATCGGGGATGCGCCATACTTGCACTTGGAGGCGGCGTAATCGGGGACCTGGCCGGATTTGTGGCGGCCACCTATCTGCGTGGCGTGGCGTTTGTTCAGGTACCCACCACGGTGCTGGCGCAGGCGGACAGTGGGGTGGGTGGCAAGGTGGCGGTCAATCATCCATTGGGGAAGAATCTGATCGGGGCGTTTCATCAACCGCGCTTTGTGCTGATGGACACGGATGTGCTCAGGACGTTGCCTGACCGGGAGGTTCGGGCCGGATTGGTGGAGGTGATCAAGCACGGCATGATCCGGGATGAGGGTTTTTTTGCGTTCTTGGAGGCGCATATCGAGGAGCTTGTATCCCTTCGGGCATCGGCCGAGGTGATGGAGCGGATGATCGAGCGGAATTGCCAGATCAAGGGCGAGGTGGTGGGTCTGGATGAGCGGGAGCAGGGCCTGCGCGCGATCCTAAACTATGGTCATACCGTGGGCCATGCGTTGGAGGCATTGGGAGGATATGGGAGACTTCGGCATGGAGAGGCGCTGGGGCTGGGTATGAGGGTGGCCGGCCGGATCGCGGTGGGGAAGGGGTTGCTGGCGGAGGAGGCGCTCAATCGCCAGAACCAGCTCCTTGCGAAATTGGGCGTTCCGGACAGAATCGTGGGATTTGAGCCCATGGAAATACTGGAGAAAATGAGGTCGGACAAGAAAGTCCGTAATGGGAAGGTGCGCTTTGTGTTGCCCGAGCGTATCGGGGGGGTTGTGATCCGGGACGATGTGACGGAGAAGGAGGTCCTGGAAAGCCTGTGAGGGGGGAGCAGAAAGTGCTTGACTTTTGGGAGTTTTCTTGATATTCTTTTGGCATGAAACTGCGATACCTTCCCAACGCGTCCGATGGTTCTCTTGTGGGAACAGAAAGATACCCATGTGGCGGGTGGGTGTTCGGGAAGCTGGAGCGATCTCCTTGCCCGGTCTCTTCTGTGGGGAATCGGGTTTTGATCTTTTTTCACGCAATCGCGAGAAATATGGAGAGACAGCGCAAAATCTGATATTCTTGTGATGTGAGTCACTTCGTTTTGTGGGATATTCTTGCATATTGGGCGTTAGTCCCCTTTTTCCGATCCTGATCACCGATCAGCCTTCCGAATTCCTTGAGCGTGCCGGGAGGTTTGCATCCTGGAACTGGACAACGTGGCATAGGGTTTGTTCTTGGAGGAACGCGATGAGAAAGCCGCGTTTTTTGCCGAAGCGGTCATCAATGGATGTTCCTGCGATCTGGGTGGGAGTGGTGTTGGGCACGACGGCTCTGGCTTTTGTGCTATTGTCCGCGTGGGCAGACGCCGCAACCTGGGTCGTGGCACCCGAGACGATGGGTGGGGAAGACGGGAATGCGGACGCCCAATCGTCCCCCTGGCGGACCATTGGATATGCGGTGAGCATGGCAGTTCCCGGAGATACCATCAGGGTGAGGGACGATGATTCAGAATCAACCGATGATTACACGGAGAACATTGCTGTAAACAAGCGCCTGATCATCGAGCGTTTCGACCACATGGGCGCCAATCCTCAGATTGCGGCCAGCGACACCAACAGCAGTGTGTTCCATGTGACCGCCGACAGCGTGACCATACGGGGGCTGGACATGTATGGAGCGACCGGCGACAACGCGGCCGGGATTTATCTTGACCAGACTGGTGGCTGTACCCTCCAGGATAACCGCTGCGGCTGGGACAGCGGTCATGGAAACTCCTACGGCATGGTTCTGGATTCTTCGAGTGCGAACGTGGTCACCGGAAATACCTGCAGCGCGAACAGCGCGCAAGGCATCTACCTGTCTCCTTCGAGCAACAACAACACCCTTTCGGACAATATCTGTTCGAACAACACGCGCGGCATTCTCCTGTCTTCTTCGAGCAACAACGCCGTCTCAGGAAACACGTGTGGCAAAAACGGTGCCGAAGGCATCAAACTGTATGCTTCCGGCGACAACACGCTCTCAGGCAATAAGTACGGTGTGTACATGTGGTCTTCGAGCAACAATAACACGATCTATCTGAACGACTTCATCAACAACAGCACTGCCAGCGTTTATTCCAATAGTTCCACCAACATCTGGCGCTCACCCACCAAGTTAGGCTATACCTACGGAGGCACAACTCAGGCCCATAAAAGCTATATGGGCAATTATTATGACGATTACGGCGGAAGCGACGGGGATGGAGACCGGATCGGGGAGACCCCCCATGCCACGGACGGGGATGGTGATGGGTATCCGCTGGTGCAGATTACGGAAGACTACTATCTTGGTTTATGGTATTTGGCCAACCCGGTCATGTATGAAGAGGAGATGTCCTTGCCGGGAGCGACGGTGGACATCGTCGATGGCGCCTCAGTGATCTGGTGGGCCGATCAACCCGCAGAGGTTGGGATGTCCTTCGGTGCAGGCAATCCGAGCGATTCGACGAGCTGGACGGGGCAGGTGACCTTGGCCTCGCCACCCGCAACAGGGGATGGCTTTGCACTCGAAGTCGGGCGCGCGGACGATGGGAACGGCACTAATTTTTGGGTGGACGGGCCGGAAGCCATGATAACGGGGGATGGTTTTTCCACCACAGTTACGTATGCTACGGATGCGGTGCCATTGGACTTAGGGCAGGGGAAGGTTGTAGCGCTCAGGATTACGAACAACAGTGGTTCGGACATTGGCGTTCGGGTGGGTGGTTCGTGGAGCTACGTAAGTGCCCCTGCCTCCGGAGTGGGCCAATCTCCCGCGGCCCCCACCGGCTTGACCGCTGTGGCCTATGTGGATTCGGTTCGTCTGGACTGGGACGTTTTCCCGGACCCGGATTTGCACGCGTGTTACATTTACCGGGATACGACTTCCGCGCCCACGGTTTTGCTGGATAGTCTGCTGGCTCCGGGCGCGACGGAACCCTTCTACGTGGACCGGGAGGTGACGGTTGGGACGACCTATTATTACCGGATCACGGGCGTCAATGGGGTTGGGGAGGAGAGCGGGTACTCCGATGAGGTGAGTGCTACCCCGTGGCTCTACGGCGATGTGAGTGGGGATGGAACCGTTGACCCCTTCGATGCCGCGCTGATCCTCATGCAGCGGGTGGGTTTGATCTTGCTTCCGGATACGACCTTTCCCGCCTTTACCGAGACCGTGGCGGATGTCAGCGGTGTTTCCGGGATCACTGCATACGATGCGGCGCTGGTGCTCCAATATACGGTGGACCTGATCACGGCGTTTCCCGTTGAAGGGGGGGGTGCCAAATGGGTGGCTTCGTTCCCGAGAACGGTCTGGCTGGGAGAGACGGAGGATCTGGGGGACGGGACCTTTCTGATCCCCATTCTGATCGACGAGATGAGCGGGGTGATCGCTGTCCGCATCGAGGCGATCTACGATGCGTCGACCTTCGAATTTATCGAGCTGCGGAATGGCGATCGAGCCAAGAACTACATGTCTTACTCAAATCTCTACACCCACGATTTTGAGGATTGGATTGAGATGGTTTGCGCAGGGACCCGAGCCCCTGAAGGAGGTGGACGAGTTGCGGAGGTGATTCTCCGCCCACGTAGCCCTGAGAATAAGGAGACCCCAGAGATCGCATTGCGGGACGTTCAGTTAAATGAAGGGCGAGTTCCGGTCTCTTGGTTTGTTTCGGTTGATGCTGAGTTCCGGAGCCCTGAGGTCCCTTCGGGTTGCCGCCTGGGACAGAATACTCCGAACCCCTTCAATGCGGGCACGACCCTCACGTTTGATCTGCCCTCCAAAGAGTCGGTCCATCTTGCGATTTATACTCTCACCGGCCAGCAGATTCGGACGTTGGTTGACGCCGAAAGAAAAGCCGGCCGGAATGCGGTGCGCTGGGACGGGCGAGACGAACGCGGTCATAGCGTGGCGAGCGGGATCTATCTCTATCGAATTCAGTGCGGGGAGTTTGTCTCCGTGAAGAGAATGGTGTTGTTGCAGTAGGTGAGGATGAACACTTGTCGCCGGTCTTCGGGGAGGTGAAGACCGAGGTGAGGTTGGCCGGAAGCCGCAGGTACGGGTCGGTGTGGGCTTTTCTGGTGGCGGAGCCCTCAGGTCAGTGCGTGTTCTCGCAGGCAACTTCGGCATGGTCAGGAAGCATAGGAGAGCAACGGAACTAAGCGCGTCACTTAGGCTACGGCGCTGACCTATCCATGCAGTCCTTGGCCGGGATTTGGCAATGCGTCAGCCGCAGAAGGAGGGAAAGGAGGATGAAGGCGTTAGCGCGGATTTTCTGTGCGGCCCTGCTCGCCTTTACAGAGGGGAACAACGAGATGAGATTTTCCAGAGTACGCAGGTGCCGGTCTGTGTTGGTTGTGCCTGATGGCGGAACCAAATGATCGATGTGTGTTCTCATCATCAACTCCGACATGGTCGGGATTTGACAGTGTCTCAACTACAGAAGGAGGGTTCAACGATGAAACGGCTTTTCGCTTATGTTTGTGCAGTCGTGGTGCTCGGCGTAGTGGTTTCGGCTCAGGCGCAGGACGTGCCGGACATCGGGGTGGATTTCCTCACCCTGGACTTCGGGGAAGTGACTATCGGCAGCCCGGAAAGTTTGTTCTTGGTGGTTGACAACTATGCGGGGACGGACACCCTATATGTGTACTACGTATCTGTCAACCAGATGGGGCAGCATTATGCTGTGACGGATCCGCCTCTGCCCGCCCCTGTGGCGCCCGGGCTTGGAATCACGCTGACGGTCACCTTCTCCCCGACCGTGGAGGGGCCGGTTTATGGCAGCTTGCAGATCCAGAGCAACGACCCCGATGAGAATCCCTTGGAGGTCCCCTTGTCTGGCAACGCGGTTATGGGCGGGGAACCCGGCGGGCCCACCGTGACAGAGGCACGGGCGTGGTTTGATGGGGCATATCCGGGATCGGAGTGGGTCGGCGCTCCGGGGGACACCGTTTGGATCACGGCAAGGGTGACCCATGCGGCTGGCGTTGAGTTTGCCAATGCCAACATCGACACTACCGGTTTGGAGGATATTTTCTACCTAACTCTTTCCGATGACGGACTTCACCGGGACGGCGCCTCGGAGGACGGCATATACGGTGGATACTGGAAAACCCGAACGGATGCGGCGATGGAATATCAGGTGGACATAGAAGCGGTTTCCATGGACTATTCGCATGCGCGCTATGACAATGTGTTGTGGTTCTCTACGGTTCAGTCTCCACCGGACGTCGAATGGTTTGAGATAGTTCCAGACGTTGCCGTACAGGGACGCGAGGTGACTTTGGAGGGCATGTTCTTTGATCGGGACGGTGTGCACAACGATTCGGTGTTTGTGGATATCGAACGTCATGACGACGGAACGCGGGAGCGGGTATTCCTGAGTTTTGATCGTTTCGGTGACAGTGGTTGGGGGAGGGGGGCGATCTTCAAGGGGATCTGGATCGCGGGATCACTGGGGGGGCATTCCGTTCTGCTTTCAGCGTGTGATTCCACAGGCGTGTGGTTCCATAGTGTTTATCAGTTTGGGGGAGTTAATGTCGTGAATGTCGTCCTCGGAACCCCGAACCACATGGGCATCCTCACCGCTCCGGGAGATTCCACCGTCAAGGTGCCCATTTACATCACCAATGTGACCGGTCTGGGCATTCTTTCGATTGAGTTGGGGATTGACTACGATCCGCAGGTGCTCGCGATCCCGGAAATCGGTTTTATTGAGACCGTCGGAACCTTGTCCGAGGGATGGGGTGCAAGCTGGGACTCGCTCAATACTGCGTCCGAACCACTTCCGGAATTCCCAGTTTACGGCGAGGGAAGCGGCGTCCTGATCTCCATGGCGGGAACGGATGCCCTGGATTCGTATGGAGGGGATGGCATTCTCATGTACCTGGTCTTCGACATTGCCGACGGGGCGCATCACGGGGATCAGACCAGGTTGTGGAATAGTCACCTGCTGGTCAACGAGGAAGAGATGGGAAACTGGGCGGCGTGGAACGAGGGTGGTGTTACCATCGGAGAGTATGGGGACCCCAGCGGAGATGGCACGAGCTCCCCATTCGATGCGTCGCTGCTCCTGATGCATGCGGTGGGGCTTATCGATCTGTATATGCCGGGTCGGCAGGAGGTGGCGCCGGAAGATTCGATAGACGTATACGATTTTACCCACCAAGCGGCCGATGTGACGGGGAACGGGCAACCTACGGCGTACGATGCGGCGCACATTCTTCAGTATGCGGTGAAACTCATAGACCACTTCCCCGCAGAAGAGGCGTACTGGCCCTGGAGGGAGGGATCGGAGTTTCCCAAGCCGATGGCGCCTGCTGCCAGGCAGATCACGCTGGCGGAGTTGAGACCGCTGGGTGCGGAGATGTTCGGGCTTCCGATCCGGATGGACGATATGGGCGGCGTGGTATCGGGCGAGATGACGCTCTCCTACGATCGGAATCGATGGCAGGTCCTTGGAGCGGAGAAGACGGATCTCTTGGAGAACACTCTTTTTGCAGACCGTATCAAGGATGGGAAGATTCGGATCGCTTTCGCAGGTTCCGATTCTCGAACAGGTGCCGGTGAGATCGCTCTGATCCGCTTGCGGTCTCTAAGTGGAGAGATCACGGGGGATCCCGGATTCGCTATGGACGAGATGGTGCTTAATGAGGGGAGCGTGCCGGTGACCGTTCTACTCTCCTCCGCATCCGTGCCTGAGGCTCCGAGCGCCTTCCGTTTGGGCCAGAACTATCCGAACCCCTTTAACCCATCGACGGTCATTGAGTATGATCTGTTGGAGGAGGGGGTGGTCGATCTGGGGATCTACGATCTGGCCGGACAGAAGATCCGGACGCTGGTGAACGAGCACAGATCCAACGGTTCCTATTCGGTGCTGTGGAATGGGAAGGATAACCGCGGTCGGGAGGTAGGGTGTGGCGTCTACTTCTACACCCTTCGCATCAACGATTTTGTCCAGACCAGGAAGTTGGTGGTGATTCAATAGGTGCATGGGAGACAGGGGGAGGGGAAAAGGATCTACCCTCAAGCTTTCCTCTCCCCGCTCCGCGTTCTCCAGCCGCAGAAACGTCTTAGATCGTGGGTGTGCAAGTGCCTGACTGGACTCACATCCCAAAATCAACTAATGGTCGAGGGGGAAAGGATGGAGCGATGCACAAGATAGCGAAATTATTCCGTGTCGGTGTGCTTTTGTCCTTGATCATCGGCTGCTTTGCCGTTGCCACCCAAGCAGCCATCGGGGACATCAGCGCCCATATTCCGCAGACATTTGCCGCTCCGGGCAGCATCTTCTCCCTGCCCGTGTTCCTGACAGGCGAGGTGGCGGGCTCGGAGGTGCTCTCGGCTGAGTTTGTAATGGGCTATGATGGAGGACTGCTGGAGGTCCTGGGCGTATCGAAGCGGGGGACGCTCACAGAGGATTGGGGGGATCCCACTGTAACGATCACCCCGGGAAAGGTTCGCGTAAGCATGCCCATGGGTGCCGGTCCCCTTGAAGGAGCGGGCATCTTGCTCTTCGTTCGATTCCGTGCGCTTTATTGGGCAGGGCCCAGCGATCCTTTCCTTTTCCACCTGGAGGAGGTGCTGCTCAATGAGGCTTTCATTGAGACGCAGGACGGTTCTGGAGCCCGTGGCTCAGAAGAGATCAAGGTGCGCATTCCCCACATCCTCGCATCGCCGGGGGATACCCTTTCCGTACCCATCCTGGTGAGCGATGTGACCCAGGACAGCGTGTTGTCAGCGAAGGCATCGGTTCTCTACGATGCGCCATGGTTGACGAACCCCTCGCTGTCCACTAACGGTACGCTGATCAATGACTGGGGATTCAAGGAGTCGAATCTGGTGCACGGGAACCTCCAGATGGCTGCTGCTTCCGCGACGCCTCTTTTGGGGGCGGGGGTGCTCGTGTTCATTCATTTTGTGGTGGATCCCTCCGCAGAGCCGGGAAGCTATGCGGACTTGATCCTGGAGGACGTGCTCTTCAACGAGGGGGTGCCCTCGGCCGCAATTCAATGGGGTTCGATTTCGGTGACCACGCTTCGCCCCACAGCCGATTTTGGGGTGGTCAGCACGGGCGTGACCGCTCGTTTTACGGATCTATCCACGGGTCCCAATGCGATCGTGGCCTGGTCCTGGTCCTTCGGGGATGGGACCACGAGTGCCCTGCAGCATCCCGTTCATGCGTATGTCAACAAACAGGCGTATACGGTCCATCTGACGGTGACGGACGAAGGGGGGATCAGCGACACCGTGACCAGGGGGATACTCCTGAACGATCGGCCGGTGATCACCTCCATGGGTCCCGACACAACAGATGTGGAGATTGATGAGGGGGAAAGCGTCGTTTTTGAGGTGGAGGCATTTGACCCCGAAGGAGACCCCCTCACCTATCGTTGGTTCGTGGATGGCACGGATCAGGGGGAAATCGGCAGCAGCTTCACGGTTGTTTCGAATTTCGTGCCACCCCGTTCGTCCGGTGTGTATGCCATCGAAGCTTCGGTGTCCGACCCGGGCGGGACAGCGGATACGACATGGGTTCTGACGATCCGCGATGTGCCCCAGAATCCTGTGGTGGCGGGCATCCCCGATCAGACGATCCAGAAGGGACAGCGTTTCAGTCCCTTTGATCTGGATGGTTACGTGAAGGATGTGGACAGTGATCCCAAAACGCTCACCTGGCAGGACAGCGGAGCGGTGGATATCACGGTGATCATTGAGGAGAACACTCATATCGTAACCCTCACCGCGCCGACGGGCTGGACGGGGTCAGAGCAAATCACCTTTGTCGCAACGGATCCGGAAGGATTGAAGGGCGCAGACGTGATGACCGCGAGCGTCAGGGCTGATGAGCGCGGACCCCAGATTCTGACTGGTCCTGTGGCGGTGGGGGTGACCGATCGTGAGGCGGTGATTTTCTGGACGACGGATGAGCCCAGCGACGGCCACGTGGCGTATGGCCTGGAGCTTGGGTA
>JAZDJA010000196.1:0-2708 GCA_043804415.1 Candidatus Latescibacterota bacterium
CTCTCGAGCGGCGAAGCACTGCGGGGAGAGGCAAATCCAAGAGAAATGGCAAAGAGTACTATCTATGGGAGAATGGTGTTTCTCGTTGTTTTGGCGCTGCTCGGATGGAAGCTGTATCCGTGGTATTCCGACAGAACGTCGCCGAAAATAGAACTCAAGATAGAGCAGGGGCAGATGTTTGGAGACGAGTTCGATCCCGCTGCCGACGTGTTTGACGAGAAATCGGGACTGAGCAAGGTGTCGGGAATCCTTGCCGACCTTAACGGGAAACCGGTAAAGAAGCTGTTTGAGGGGAGGGTAAAGAGCAAACGGTACTTCAGCTCGGCGGTTACGGGCATGAAGGCGGTTCCCGAGGGCAGGTACAAGTTCCTCATCGAAGCGGTGGATGCTTCGCTGTGGAAAAACAAAGCGGTGGCTTCCGCCGAGATTGTGTTCGACCATACCCCGCCTGAACTCAAGATTGAGACCAAGCCCGCCGCGCTGAAGCAAGGCGGAACATTTGCCATTTATGTTGCCAGCAGCGAACCTGTGCACCCCCGAAACGCAGTTGTTGACACTGGCGTTTTCGGCGACTCATCCGTGAAGTTCTATCCATACGGTTCGGATCCGAACCGTTTCCGCGCTATACTGGGGTCTCGGATCGAAGCTCCCGTTGGGAGTTCCAGCGCTCTCCTGACCTTTGAGGATAGAGCTGGGAACTCCACTAACCATCAGATTGAATTTCTCGTCACGGAGGTCCATTTCGGAGAAGGGATCGTGAACCTCCCGGCTCAGAAGAGACGTCTGCTCACCGACCTTGCTCCCAGGGAGGAGGACAATCGGAAGCTTGAGGCCGTGCGTAACGCTCCGGAGTCTGTTGTGCAATGGTGGGTTGGGAAGCTCATCCTTCCCGCTCAAGGCGTGGTGACATCGCCTTTCGGCAGGCTGCGAGTCTACAACAGGGGGGCGGCAACATCGCGCCATATGGGGGTGGATATGGCGAACAGAGAAGGAACCCCCGTTCTTGCCGCAAATCATGGGGTGGTAGTTTTCGCGGAAGCGCTTAACCTCCGTGGCAACACGGTGATCATCGATCACGGACAGGGGGTCAGATCGCACTACTATCATCTGAAAGAGATCCGGGCAAACCAGGGCGATCAGGTCAAGAAGGGCCAAGAAATCGGTAGCATGGGGTCTTCCGGTCAATCCACAGGGTCCCATCTCCATTGGGGGATACAGGTTCACAAGGTATTCGTGACTCCATATGAATGGACGCGAATGGAGTTTTAGTAAACGAGGTTGTGCCAGATGGATCAGGCGGTCCCATGCTCTCTTTTGGCGTGGGTAGGCCGGATCGGGACTGGTGATTAAGCGTTTGGGACGCTTCCAAGGGGGGTCATGAGACCAAGGAATGATGGCCCGGGGGCAGGGAGTCACCTCGGAGGTCTGCGCGTGTAAGCTACACAGGTCTGTACCCTAAGGTACAGAACCTTTCTGCAATTGTTTTACGTAGATGTACGGATACAAACCTACGTAGGTGTGCGAATGAACAGACACGGCACAAAGGTGTATATTACGGCCCAAATCAGATGGAAGGAGTTTATCCTTTCTGGAGGTAAGCCCAGGTATGACCCCTGTCTCGGTTCTGCTTGTGGATGACAACTCGACGTTTCTGCGCCTTGCTACCCGTTTCTTGGATGCCTATGGTCACAACGAGGTGGTTGTTATCGGCGAGGCTCGTGGTGGCAGGGAGGCGCTGGTCCGGATCGAGGAGCTAAAGCCACAGGTGGTTCTGCTGGATCTGTCCATGCCCGATCTGCCCGGGCTGAAGGTCATCCCCCGCCTGCGGGCGATGGTGACCGAGGTGGGCATCATCGCCCTGACCGTGATGGACAACGAGTTTTACCGGAAGGCGGCACTGGCGGCTGGTGCGGACGAGTTTGTTCCAAAGGCAACGATAAGTGCTGAGCTCCTGCCGGCCATCCGACGGGTTATGCACACCGGAGGGAAGCCTGGTTTGGCAGAGCCTGAGCCGTGAAGAAAATGGAAGCCGGCTGCGGAGGCGGAGGAGTGTGGTTCGACTTCCCCGGTCTGAAGATGACCCGGACGGTCGACGAGTCGAAGGCCATCCATCACATCACGGGAACGGTCGTGATCTTAGCCGGCAGTGGCATGTGTACCGGGGGCCGGATAAAGCATCATCTGGTGCACAACATCTCCAGACGAGAGAGCACGATCCGGTTCGTGGGATATCAGGCGGTCGGGACGCTTGGAAGACAGATTGTTGACGGCGCCGAGGAGGTGAGGATCTTGGGAAGAGGTATCCTGTGAGGGCGGGGGTGGCTCAATTACACGGTTTTTCGGCCCATGCGGACAGAGACGAGTTGTTCAGATGGGTATCCGGGTTGAGGAACCCACCCCGACATGTCTTCGTGACCCATGGCGAACCCGACGTCGCCGCTCGTTTCGCCTATTTTCTGAGGGAGAAAACGGGCTGGGAGATATCCGTACCGGCCTATCAAGAGGAGACTGTCCTGGAGTAGCCTGCAGAATAGAGCGTCGAAGTGAACTATGAAAAGGTGGAAGCGATGGTCAACGATCTGAAACGAATCGGCGTGTTGACAGGAGGGGGGGATTGCCCGGGACTGAACGCGGTGATTCGAGCCGTGTCCAAGTCCGCGATGGGTGGCGGCTTGGAGGTCGTGGGGATCGAGGATGGGTATCTGGGT
>JAZDJA010000197.1:0-2252 GCA_043804415.1 Candidatus Latescibacterota bacterium
CGCCCCAGTAAAATGATAAGCGCTGGAATGAATTACGGAGAACATCTTGTGGAGATTGGTAAGACGCCTCCAGAGCGCCCAATAGCATTTTCGCAGCTACCTTCGACCTTTTTGGGGCACAGGGGGGAGATTTTATGGACAAAAAATACTCCGGAATTGGATTATGAGATTGAGCTGGCCTTTATTATCGGCAAAAAGGGGAAATACATAGAGCGGGATAAGGCCATCGAATATGTATACGGATATACCATTCACAACGATGTGAGTGAGAGACGTTTACTGCGGGATGATATAAAAAACGGAATGGTGCTCGGCGGCAAGAATATGGATACCTTTGCGCCCCTTGGCCCCTGGATAGTTACAAAAGATGAGATTAAAGACCCCCACAACCTGAAGCTGACATTACGAGTCAATGGGGAAATCAGACAAAATTCCAATACAAAACATATGTTGTTCAATATATTTGATCAGATAGCCTATTGGTCCCGCTTCTTGACGCTGTATCCTGGTGATATTTTCGCAACAGGAACACCCTCCGGCGTTGCGTCACGGCGCAAGCCCAGTCCGGAGCCCTTTTACCTGAAACCTGGAAATATCGTGGAAGCGGAGATAGAGGGCTTGGGGGTATTGATGAATAAAGTCGTAAAAGAAGGGCAAATGTGAAAATGCTTTGATTTACGGTTAATTCATAGATTTATTTACGGATGGTGTCCTCATCAAGTCCTGCTGTGCCGACACAATACCCTCTTGCCCATAACCCAAAAATGTACCATCGCTACCCGACGATGGCTCATGAGCCTCTGATGGATCATCACTGCATTTTTACCTTCAGTCGCCGCATAAGGGCTTTCCCGTAGGAAAAACCCATATTATTTCTCCCCGGATCGATAGAACCTGTCCGGGTTTACCACCAGAGGCAGAGGGTTTAAATCAAAACCAAGCAGAATAATGAGGCTATTCATGACAGAGCGATCCGTTAAGACATCGCAAAAAGAGCAGTCAGGCCTTGGCGGCACACCGGTGCGGCTGGCTGTTGACATTGGAGGCACCTTCACCGATGTGACCATAGTTGACGCGGATGGGACCCTCCACGTCGGCAAGGTCCTTACCACACCGAAGCGGGAAGAAGAGGGGGTGCTCGCGGCTGTAAAGCAGAGCGAGGCAAATCTATCGAAAGTCGACTATTTGGTCCATGGGACAACACTCGCCATCAATGCTTTGATTGAACGGCGGGGTGCGGATGTAGCTCTCGTCACCACGAAGGGCTTCCGCGACGTACACGAGCTGGGACGGGGAAACCGGCCCCAAAGTTTCAACGTGTTCTATCGCCGAGATCCGGTGTTGGTGCCGCGACATCGGAGGTTTGAAATTGCCGAACGCGTGCTAGCCTCAGGTGATGTGGAGCTGGTCCCGTCGGATGAGGAGCTCTCCAAGGTTGTGGAACAGATTCGGGCTGTTAAGGTTGACGCCGTCGCCGTCGCCTTCTTGAACTCGTACGTCAATCCGTCAAATGAGATCCGAGTAGCCGACTACCTGAAAGGCATCTTTCCCGATAAATACATCACGACCTCATCAAGCATCAGCCGGCGGTGGCGCGAGTTCGAACGATTCACCACCGCCGCAGCAAATGCCTACATCGGACCGGTTTTCGACAGGTACCTGACACAGATCGAGACCGGTCTCGTTCAGGAGGATTTTAAGGGCGAGTTCACCGTCTTCGATTCGAACGGCGGGGCCTTGCATCTCGATTCGGCACGCCGCTACCCGGTACGCCTTCTCGAATCGGGTCCCGTTGGTGGGGTACTGGGCGCTCGTGACATTGCGCGCGAACTTGGCCTGGCGAACGTGGTCACCTTCGACATGGGCGGCACGACCGCGAAGACCTCCCTGATCGCCGAGGGTAGGTATGCATCCACGAATCTCTACTGGGTCGGGGGCTATGACACCGGGTTTCCTATTCAAATCCCCTCTATCGACATCGTCGAGGTTGGTGCAGGCGGCGGATCTATCGCTTGGGTGGATGACAGCGGGCGGCTGCGCGTGGGTCCCCGCTCCGCTGGGGCTTCACCCGGCCCGGCGTGTTACGGCTTAGGGGGGGTGGAGCCCACGGTCACCGACGCCGACGTCTATTGCAGACGCCTCTCTCCGGCCCATTTCATCAGCACCATCGCCATCGACAAAGGGTTGGCGGACCAAGCAATAGAGCGCCTTGCAAAGCGCCTTGAGATGGACCCACTTCGGCTTGCACTCGG
>JAZDJA010000198.1:0-22242 GCA_043804415.1 Candidatus Latescibacterota bacterium
TGCTCGAAGTCCCAATGTAAAAAGCAAAGCCGAAGGGCGAGTCTCCGGACATAAGAAGCCGGGGGGGGGCAGAAAATCCTTGACTTTTTGTCTCAGTGTCAGTACTATTGGTGTAGCTATGACTATGCGAAAGCGGCAGCAAGGCCCCCGCACTCCGAAAGCTTCCATCCTGTATAGCGTCAGGCGCACATAACTATGTACGTACCGCATCTCACCCAGTGCTTTGGATGCTGAGTCAACTATTGTTATGGGAGGGCAGACCTGTTAGGTGGGTCGGCTTTGTGCGTTTTTCGGGCTCATATCTTTGAAAGGAGGGGAGACGATGATTCGAAAAACCTATTCGAGGGCTGGGAGATCCTGCCGGGTGACGTTCACGCTTTCGGCGGAAGTGGACGCGCAGACGGTGTATCTCTGCGGCGAGTTCAACGACTGGGACGAGAGTGCGCATCCCATGAAGCGCCGCAAGGATGGCAGTTTTTCGGAGACCGTTTCCCTGAAATCCGGCCACTCCTATCGGTTCCGGTATCTGCTGGATGGGGCGCGGTGGGAGAACGATCCCGCCGCCGATGGGTATGTGTCCAATGCGTTCGGCAGCGAGAATTCGGTAGTGGAGGTACGATATCCGGAGATTTCCCAGTGATCCGCCGTGGTTCGCCCTGCAAGCCTCGAGATTGGGGGAGAGGAGGCGCGCATGTTGTGTTCCCGCCACCGCACGGCTGTCGGCGTAGGTCGAAGCATGGGCTATGGCAAGCATAACGATCGAACGTGTGGTCAACACACTCGGACAGGCCCGGGAGAAGTTCAGCACGGGCAGGAAGGGGGCCGGCGTGCTGCGCAGTACCGCTGCTTTTCGCTCTGGCCCTGGCGGTCTCGATGGTCCCATATATGCGCCGCTGCTCTAATGGGTGAGAGGGTCTTGGGATCGAGAGGATGGGACGGATGGGCTTGCGTGGGAGATGTTCGTTGGAGCACCAACGAGGAAATTCATCGTTCTAAAGGCAGACTTTCCAAGGTATGATAGACCCAGAATAGGGTTTCTCCTGGTTCACCCTCGACCTGAAACGTGACCGAGCTCGCTCTGCTCTTTCTTGGAGAATAGGTTCTTAGTTCTATCGAGCAGCGTTCACCTACTGGCAAGGGGAACCTTGCATAGGAAATACTGTAGGGAAGGGTCTGCCAGTTCCGGGTATCTGTTTTCTCAGAAATCGCGTTCGCCACAGAAAGAAGTGCCCCCAGGTTCTCGTTCTTTTTTCTGACCGCTTGTTCAGAGGCCTGTTTTACTGCCAAGCGAAGGAGCGAATGACTCAATTCTCTTACCATGCGATCTTCCAGCGTTTTGAGGGCAATCTCATTTATGTTTTGGGCGAATTCGAGCGGATACGTTTCGCCAGAGACTACCACCTCAGCGCTTCTGAAATAAGGTTTCCTTTCCAGATATTTCGGAAAGGCTGCTCTGATAAACTTCAAATCCCCCAACTCAGTCGAGGTCTTGCCGGAGCCACCATCCAGAAGAAATGGGAAGGACAGCCCCAATTCCTCGTTCGCGAAAGTGACTAAGCCGCCTTTGCCTCTGACAAGGAAGAAATTGATGCTCCATTCATCCTTTACGGGTCCAAGCCCGTTGTGCCAGAAGAAAACAAGGTGACCGCCTTCGCCGACGGGGGGGACGTATTTCAGTCCAAAAAGCGTTTCATAACGGTCCAATTCCTCTGTGAAGCCATTCAAATAGGCGGATCTTAAGAGGTCCTTTTTTAGCTGCAGCGGTGTCTCAACGCCAAAAGAGGGCTTATACTCTTTTTCGTACGCCTCATAGGCATTGCGGTAGGAGATAAAGGCGCTATTGTGATCCCCCGAAGCCTCAAAGATCATTCCCATCAAGTTCAGGGCGAAAGCGTCTGTTTTATACCGATTCTTGCGGTTGCTGTATTTGTCATTCAAGCTGTTCAGTTTGATGTCTATCCTTCTGCATTCTACCAAAGCCTCCTCAAATTGTCCCAGTTTCAGACAGTTCAAAGCTTTATAATAATGGATCTGTACCCGTTCGAAATCCTCGCCTTTGTAGGGCATCACCGCAGGATTAGATAATAGCCCGAAAGCTTCTGCGGCATAGTTTTTCTGAATGTCCTCCGCAAATAGGTAGGCCTCTTCAAAGAACCGATTGCTCTCCTCAAACTTTCCGAGCATCTGCAGCACGACCCCTTTTTGCAGGAAGTAAAGCAATCTGTTCTTGTCTTTTGCAGCTCGTTTGTTTTTGTCCAGCACCTTAGCGGCCTGCTCGAGTTCACCTCTTACGAAATGCTCTTGGAACTTGATACTCTGGGTGTAATACGTAGCGCATCCCAGCGACAGCAAGAGGAAAACACAAGGGAGTTTCTTTATCCTCATAGCTCAGCTCCGAGTTCTCAGTTCTTGATGAATTTCTTGATCTTCTTACTGCCAATCCAGACCTTCTCATTGCTCTCTATGTCGGTGAGCTCCAGATCTATCTGATAGAATACGACCTTCTTATTGCTGATCGTATCCACTATTGAGTTAATCACTCCTTGCAGGATGAAATCTGCTCCCTTCTCTCTCCCCCATTTCTTGACTGTTTCCGGGGAGGCGAACTCCTGTTGGCTGGCTCTTTCCCTTCTCAATTCTTCTCTGGCTTCACCTGCTTGAGCCGCCTTCACTTTGCCAGAATTGACGAACTCTCTTTCCATGTCTTTGATGAAGGTTTCCGTGCTAATCAGTTCATGGGTCTTGTTCCTAACCACTCCCACAACCACCGTAGGCTTCTTCCCCTTTGCTTCAATGAAATCGGTAAGCCAGATCCGAGACAAGCTGTCTCTGATCATCTCCTCAGCGACCAGCTTGGAGTCCGTATCATTCCATCTTCCACTCAAGTCAATCTGCGCCTTCTCATCCACTCTCACAACCTGGCGACTCGCACAATTGCTCATTATGAAAGCGATCGCAACTAAGAAACAGAGTACGCTCTTCATAGTACACTTCCTCCTTGGTTTGGACTTACCGTTGTCTTGAAAGCATTCGCACTTGGGGTGAAGGTAGATATGAGGATCAGTTTGTCCCCCAGAACGCGATACTTCAAAGGACCCCTTTGATCAGCTTGCCCCGGGGCTATGAGGATGCTCACAAAATACATATTCCTTGATCCCTTGTCAAGGGAAAAAACTTGAGCACCCATTCTTGGAAGATCTTGTTGTCGATAAAATGCGTGAATCCTAGTAGATACGGAACCGGTCCCGCAACGGTGTCAATCGAGGATTGGGGATGAAGGTTGATGGAGATGTTCGGACAAGAAACGCAGGTGAGAGGGGATACCATGAAGCTAAAGAGAGAACTAAACTTGCTCGACGTCTTCTGCATCGCCTCCGGAGCGATGATTAGTTCGGGGCTGTTTATCCTGCCCGGGCTTGCCCATGCTAAGGCTGGTCCTGCGGTTATTCTTTCCTACCTTCTTGCCGGGCTATTCTCATTAGCCGGCATGTTGAGTATCGCCGAAATGACAACGGCCATGCCCAAGGCGGGCGGAGACTGCTTTACCATTATCCGCAGTATGGGGCCGGCTGTGGGGACTGTTGCGGGATTACTCAGCTGGTTTTCTCTTTCCATGAAAAGTTCTTTCGCACTGCTGGGCGTGTCCATCTTTACCGTCATGATCGTAAATATTGACATTCACATCGTGGCCGTGTCGTTCTGCCTTGTCTTTCTCTTCATCAATCTCATCGGTATTAAGGATGCCGGGAGAATTCAGGTTGTTCTTGTAGTTGGTTTGCTGGTGCTTATGCTTCTATATATAGTCCGCGGTCTGCCGGAGGTCGAGGTGCAACGTTTTGCGCCCTTTGCCCCACATGGGTTGGCCGCCATTTTTCACACCGCAGGCTTCGTCTTCGTTTCGTATGCAGGACTGCTAAAGATCGCCAGCGTAGCCGAAGAGATAAGGAATCCCGCTCGAAACATACCGTTAGGCATGATTCTTTCGTTTCTGGTGGTGACTATTCTTTACACCCTGATGGTTTTCGTGACCACGGGGGTGCTCGATGCCGCCAAGCTGCATGAGTCGCTCACCCCAATTTCTGATGGGGCGAGCGCTTTCATGGGCTCATGGGGTAAAATTGCCATGGCCATTGCGGCTATTCTGGCGTTTCTTTCGACCGCCAATGCTGGAATTATGACTGCTGCGAGGTCCCTTGTTCCCCTGAGCCGGGATGGTCTATTTCCTGGACTCTTCGGAAGCATCAACTCGAGGTTTCGGACCCCGCACAATTCGTTGTTGCTAACAGGTTTCTTTGTCATCATTTCTCTTTTTTTGAAACTGGAGGTATTGGTAGAGGCAGCCTCCATAGTTCTCATCCTCACCAACATTCTCTCATGTCTGTCTGTTATCATTCTAAGGGAGAGCCACGTGCAGAATTATCAACCACGCTTCCGGGCGCCGTGGTATCCGTGGATACAAGTGATTGGAATTCTCGGTCTTGGGTTTCTGATATTTGAGATGGGTAAAGAATCGCTGCTGATCAGTCTCCTTCTTGTTACCGCTGGGTTTCTCACCTACTGGTTTTATGGGCGAATCCGTGGTAAAAGGGAATATGCGTTGCTCCATCTTATTGAACGGATTACGGCGGAAGAACTTACAACCGATTCACTGGAAACAGAGTTGAAGGCAATCATCAGGGAGAGAGATGATATTGTCGAAGACCGATTCGACCAGGTTATTGAGAACGCTGCTGTTGTGGATATAGACAGAGCTATGCCGGTGGAGGAATTCTTCCAATTGGTGGCAGAGGCTATGGCGGACCATCTAGAGGTGGAACCGGCTGTTCTACTAAAATCGTTTCTGGATAGGGAGAAAGAAAATACCACCGTACTATACCCGTATCTGGCGATCCCTCATATCGTTATCGCCGGAGAACATGGGTTCGATATTCTCCTTGCGCGTTGCCGGGAAGGGATTGCATTTTCCGAAGCGGCACCAAGGGTACACACGGTTTTCGTCCTTGTGGGCACAACGGATGAGCGGAACTTTCATCTTCGTGCCTTAGCCGCGGTTGCTCACCTCGTTCAGGATCCGAATTTCGAGAAAAAGTGGTTGCGGGCCAGGAACAAACAAGCTTTACGCGATGTTCTCCTGTTGGGGGAGAGGAGACGGGATTATACGGAGCCATAGGTGGACGACACCGAACTTATGAGAAGCGGGGACGGGCAAATGGCTCAACGAGGTTCTTGTACGCAGACGCATTGTGATCTCAAGTGCCGCAATCGCACTGTCATGGGCTATCTGGGGTCATTCGATTCCTGGCAAACACGATGATCCTTTACAGCCTCCCATTCGGACACGAGGCATCTATCTCCTTTCAGTTACGTAAACTGATGTTCCCAATGGTCTTTGTCGGGAGCAGGGGGCAAAAATGAGCGTTTTGGGGTTATCACTGGTGTTTAGGATTTTTCTGATCGGACTCGCCGCAGCTCAAAGCTCGGTCGAACCTGACTTGCCTTTCTCCGTTCCAGAGGATCAAATACGTCCTCTGCGTCAGTTGTTAAACAGCGATCTTCAAAAGAGCCTGGAGAAACACTTGAAGCGGCACAAAGTCTGGGCTCGTTTGATTGCCAAGAAGAAGATGGCGGTCGGCTTAGTGGATCTCAGCCGTCCCGACGACGTCAGGTTTGCA
Source organism: Candidatus Latescibacterota bacterium (assembly GCA_043804415.1). Classification (GTDB taxonomy): domain Bacteria; phylum Latescibacterota; class 4484-107; order 4484-107; family 4484-107; genus 4484-107. The sequence goes on from JAZDJA010000198.1 coordinate 5,673, forward strand.
CGGGTCAACGGCAATGTGATGATGTATGCGGCCAGTCTGCCCAAATTGGCTATTCTGCTCGCCGCGTTTCAAGCGATTGAGGACGGCACGCTGGAGGAAACGCCTGAAGTATTGCATGACATGGGGATTATGATTAGCCAATTCAACAACCAGGCGGCGACACTCATGATCGACCGGCTGGGATTTGAGGAGATCGAATCGGTACTGACCGATCCGCGTTACGAGTTGTACGATACTCGCTGGGGTGGTGGCCTATGGGTGGGCAAACGATTCGCCAAATATGGTGAGCGGCATCCTGATCCAGTGATGGGAGTAAGCCATGGGGCTACTGCGAGCCAGGTGTGCCGATTCTACTACCTGCTGGCGATGGGAAAATTGGTGAATCGAGAACGGAGCAGACAGATGCTGGATATTCTGTCAGATCCCGAGATACACCACAAATTTGTCCACACATTGGACGATATCGTGCCTGACGCAAAGTTGTATCGGAAGTCCGGCACCTGGAAACAATGGCATTCGGATTCTGTCTTAGTCTGGGGGCCTGTTTGGAGGCGATATATCGTTGTCGCACTGATAGAAGATCCAAACGGAGAACAAATACTGCGCGATTTAATCCTGACCGTGGAAGAGGTGTTGAAATCGCGATCACAGGTACCTTCACTTTGTTAAAACAGAATATCGCCCTCATAATGGCGAATTCAAAAGCTCAAATGCCAAATGAATGTCAGATTTCAAAGCCCGAATGCCAAAAGAAGTTTCGGAATCCGTGCGCAGGGGCAGGGATACACGCTGAGTTTTTTGACATTTTGGTTTTGAGCTTGATTTGACATTTGGATTTTGACATTTGACATTTTGGGAAAGCACTCTTTTTCTGATCTAACAAAGTCAAGGTACAACCTGAGAAAAAGAGGTGGATGCGGCCTTCCGAGATTTCTTGCAGAAGTGCCGGGTGACAGCACGAAGGGTATGTGAGCATTGAGGTTCTGCTGCCACGCTACCTATGCTGAATATTCAGCATGTTCCAAACTTCTGGAGGACCATTATGAAAAAGTGGTCTGAATCCATCTACGGATTGGTATCCCTCGTCGTTCTTCTGTGGGCAGGTTCCGGGTTTTCACAGCCCTTGGATCAAGATGAAATCCATAAACTGATTCAATCTTTCAAGAGGGATGAGCGGGGGCCCTATCAAGCCATTCGGTGGTTCTGCCCGGACGGTACTGTTCTGCCCGCCGATCGGCGCTGTCCTCAGCCTGGAGGTATTCAACATGCGCTCCACAAGGATGGGGTTCAGAAGCTGGCAAAGGGAAAGGGGATTTACCTGGGACAAATTCTGGCCGGGACCCCTTTTGAAGACTTTCTAGATGCCGAGAACCAGCATTCCAGGATGAAACAGCTTCAAATGGAGAAGTATCTGCAATTGGCGGACGATGGCTGGATTATGCGTCGAGCGCGTTATTACCGGGGCGCCGTACAGGCTGAAGATGAAGAAGCTTGGGGACTGAATTTCTTGACTTGGGTTTTGGCCAACGATGGGCTTGTGACTTCCGAGTTTTTCCTCATTCGTCAGGTCAGCAAAGACATCCCCCATCAATCCCATGCTGACGGATGGAAAACGATTCGGGCATTGTCCAAAACCATTTCGGACTCTTTACCCTCCTTTACAAACTTAAGGGTCAAGCTGCATGGGAAGCCGGAAGCCGCGGACCTGCAGCGGGTTAGGGATTTCTATGACCGCAATCGCCCGAATATTTCGCCGAAACTCGATGACATGATTCAAGCCCTGGCAGCGGAATTGGAGTCGGCTTATCGGCCTTCGAATGTGCCATCGCTAAGAAAATATCTGGCAAAACTTCCAGCCCAATCCTCGACGGCCACTCAATTGAGAAATCTGATTCGATCATTCCCTGACTCGTCAGAGGCTTCAAAGAACGATCAAGCCCTTGTGCACAAACCATGGGAGAACATCGCGAAATTCATGTGGAATATTCGCAGCGATCTACTCGCTGTAAAGTCGCCGAATGTCCGTTTAACGATGATGGACCTCTCCAATGAACTGGAGAGGATCTTTTTCCGAGATATAGGCACCTGGCAGCCGGAAACCATTGGGGAGCTTTTAGAGAAAAACTACACCCTTGCCAAGGTCGCTGCTGGATGCGGCTTTCTGGAAGTGTGGGAATGGGAAATCGTGGAACCGATTCTACGACCCGTTCAGTTAGAAGAGTATTCATCCCTTGAAGCATTCGTAGAAAAAGCCTATTCCGCGCGCCGGGCGGTGGAATGGGGCACCGGTATGATCCGCGCGATGTATGATCCAGTGGTTGCCCTGTTTAGCGGATTTGAGCCATTGGTGGCGGGCTTTTCCGATGAACAGATCCGCTCTTCCATTCTCCTTTCCTTCGGCGAAGCTGCCTGGCAACTGATGGATACGGCCGAACGACTTCTGGGGTTATCGAATAACGTCATGGGTGTCAAGAACCCCAATCAGATTCGCGGCTTAAATCCAGGTTTTGCTCTAGGGGAACTTGAAGTTATCTCCGGTGCGCCCGAAGGGGTATCGTTTCTTTCCAAGAAAATCTATGTGCTGCCGCGTGCGCCGGCTGACCTGAAGCCGGTTGCCGGCATCGCCACGGTTGCCGAGGGGAATCTGGTCTCCCACGTTCAATTGCTGGCAAGGAATCTGGGCATTCCCAACGCGGTCCTTTCACAGCAAAATCTGAATGATCTACTCCCTTTTTCAGGACAGATGGTATTTTATGCTGTATCGCCGCGGGGCGCTGTGGTCATGAAACCGGAAGCCGAAATGACCGATGAAGAGAGGGTGCTTGTGGAAAGTCGCAAGAGACGGGAAGAGAGAGTAAAAGTACCCACGCACAAAATCAACTTAAGACAATCGGGATTGATCAGCTTGAACAAGCTTCGGGCTTCCGATTCAGGCCGAATTTGCGGCCCGAAAGCGGCGAACTTGGGACAACTCAAGAGCCTTTTTCCAGATAAGGTGGCGGATGGACTGGTCATTCCCTTCGGCGTCTTTCGGAAGCATCTTGACCAACCCATGCCCGGAACCCACGCAACCTATTGGCATTTCTTAGAGGAGACGTTCGCTCAAGCCACTCAGAAATTGAGTGACGGGAGAAGTGACGAGGAAGTTGAAAGCCAAGTGCTCAAACGGCTGACTCAGCTTCGTGAAGCGCTGAAGAATATGCCTTTCTTGCCCGATTTCCAGGGGAATCTAAGACGCCGATTTCGTGAGGAATTCGGCGTAAACATGGGTGAAGTGCCGGTCTTCATCCGTAGCGATACGAATATGGAAGATCTGAGAGAATTTACAGGAGCGGGCCTGAATCTGACCGTCTTCAATGTCGTAGGAGAAGATAAGATTCTGCAAGGGATCAGAGAGGTGTGGGCTTCTCCGTATGCAGAACGCAGTTACCGCTGGCGGCAGAAATATCTGCTCAATCCGGAGAATGTGTATCCCTCTATCCTGATTCTGCCCACAGTCGTCGTAGATAAATCCGGCGTAATGATCACCACGGGGATGCTGACTTCGGATCCGAGAGATATTACCATTGCCTTTAACCGGGGAGCAGGTGGCGCTGTGGAAGGACAGGCGGCGGAATCTTACCTGCTGCGACATGATGGGGGAGCTCTGCTTCTATCTCCATCGAGAGAAACGAATTACATGGTTCTCCCAAAAAGCGGCGGAATCCTGAAGGATCATACGCATTTTAACCGGCCGATTCTAAGCCCGACAGAGCTAAATCAACTTCGAGGATTGGCGGCGGAAATAGAAAAGAAGCTTCCTGGGGTGTCGGGAATTGAATCCGCCGGACCGTTTGACGTTGAGCTTGGTTTCCAAGACGAGGCCATTTGGCTCTTTCAGGTGCGGCCCTATGTCGAAAACAAGAGGGCGCGTTCATCGCTGTATCTGCGCGCGCTCGATCCCAGGATATCGGAAAACGTTCGAGTTTCATTGGGTGAAAGACCTTAGGTTGTCGCCATGAAAAAGACCGTATTGACATTCATAGCCTCTCTGTTTCTCATTGTTATGATTTGGGAGCCAGTTCTCAGTTATCCCAACGACGGCTATACACTTACCGGTATTCGGCGTTTGGACCGGTTGAGGTTGATTCTGGAAGGCAAGCTAAAAGGGACGATGCCGCCCCCTGGGGCAAGGAGATCCATCACAGAGATTAAGCTGAATCTGTTAGATGCTCGAGGGGATAGTCTGGATACGTTGCCCCCGGTGGATCGACAACTTCAGAAGCAGATCGACTTCTTGTTCCCAAACCGACATGAAAGCTACTCCCTGGCCTTGCTGGACATAACCCCGGGCAAACCGATACGCTTTGCCGAACGTCAGGCTGACCAGCAATTTTCCCCGGGAAGTGTGGGTAAATTGGTCATAGCGGCGGGCTTATTCCATGAGTTGAAGAAACGCTTTCCGGATGATCCCGAACAGCGTCGGGAGCTATTGCGCACGCGCAGGGTCGTTGCCGATCAGTGGATTCACAGCGATCCCCATGAAATTCCTATTTTCGATCCAGAAACAAAAACGTTCATTGCCCGAGCCGCAAGAGAAGGAGATGGTTTTTCTCTCTACGAATGGGTGGATCACATGCTTTCGGCCAGCGCCAATTCCGCGGCCAGCATGGTATGGAAAGAGGTCATCCTCATGCACGCGTTCGGCAAAAACTACCCGCCCACTCCGGAACAGGAACGGGAGTTCTTCGAACAAACCCCCCGCAACGTACTTCGAGATGTGGCTATGATTGTGAACGAGCCCCTGCGCGAAGCGGGCATCACGGAGAGAGAGTGGCAGTTAGGCAGCTTTTTTACCCATACCGGAAAAAAGATCGTTCCCGGCGGAGGCGGCAGTTTCGCCACCCCGATGGGATACCTTAAGTACCTAGTGGCATTGGAGCGTGGGAAAATCGTTGACACGTGGTCCAGCTTGGAGATTAAACGGTTGATGTATATGACGGCAAAAAGAATTCGGTATGCCTCCTCACCGGCATTGACCCATGCGGCCGTGTATTTCAAATCCGGTAGTCTCTATCGCTGTAAGCCGGAACCCGATTTCAAATGCGGCAAGTACATGGGAAATGTGGAAAACCTGATGAATTCAGTGGCGATTATCGAGCATCCCGACGGTCGAACCTATCTGGTGGGTTTGATGTCTAACGTGCTGCGCGAAAATTCCGCGGTCGAGCATCAATCATTGGCCACATTCATTGATCGAATTCTGGCAAAGTGAATTCCAGTATCCCCCCGGGAGGATGAAGAACAACGGAGCATGTTCGGACGAGAGAACCGTCGGCTTGAGGACCCCTCCCCGGACGGAACCCGTGTAAGTATATGGAGAAAATTCCTTTCTTCTGATCACCTTGAAATACACGACACAGACAACTCCTTCCCTCGAAGGGGGCTCTGCGTCCTTTGCACCTCTGCGTTGAAATTGTGGTTTAATAACTACTTATGACGAGCTTAGGAACGAGCCATCATGAAGTGGGAGGATGCTCTCGGCCATGATTTGGGTTCAGATATGGAGGACCGATGACATAGGGCACATCGGAGGGGCCAGGCGAAAGCCGTGAGACGTAGTGAAGAAAGGAGAGGGTTGCCGTGCATAGTGGACGACGGATCGAAGTACAGCCGGATACCGGGCTGCCGGCGACCGATACTGCAGAGGAACACCGACGACTGAGCCATCTGCGGCAATTGTAGGCCGATCTGTTGTGCGTTCAACGTCGCATCGACGAGGAGTGCTGTCAGGTTCGACTCGCGTTGTTCGATCCACTGTTTGCGACAATAGAGGACCTCCGTCGAACGCTGAAGCGTGGCGCGGTGGATGCGGCACAGTTGTGAACAACTTTGGATGATATGCTGGCTCGTCCCCTCGATCTGTTGGAGGAGCACGGGGTAGAACGCATTCCGTCTCCTGGAAAGCCCTTCGATTCTGCGGCGAACCAGGCAGTGATTGTCCAAAATGGGGAGATGCTTCCCGAGGGGGGAGTAGCGGAGTTGGAGACCGGACATCGCTTTCGGGAACGGCTTGTCCGTCCGAGCTGGGTTTGCGTGGTGCGATAGGAGGAGTATATGGCGCATAAAGACTATTACGCCATTTTGGGAGTGTCGGAAACGACTTCGGCAGAAAAGATCAAGAAGGCCTACCGCGCGCTCGCCAAGAAATTCCACCCGGATCTCCATCCGGGGGATGAGCACGCGGAGGACCAGTTCAAGGAGATCGCAGAAGCGTATGACACCCTGAGTGATCCGGAGAAACGGAAGCAGTATGACCAATTGCGTGCGTTTGCTGCCCAGGGCTTCGGGGAGACTGGTCCGGAGGGGATTCGCTATGAGGACATGTTCGCGCCCGGGGGAAGGCGACCGGGCGGGTTCACCTATGAGGATCTGGGGGATTTCGGCGGACTGGGCGATCAGTTCGGGGATCTTTTTGACCGGGCGGGACGATTTCAGGGAAAACGCCCTGGACCCCGCGTTGGCATGGATCTCTATGCGGAAACTGAGATTCCGTTTGAGACGGCGATAGCGGGAGGGAATACCGCCCTTTCGTTTCTTCGAGACGAACGATGCGCCGCGTGCGCGGGATCGGGTGCCCAGCCAGGATCGGATGTACACTCGTGTCCCGAGTGCGGAGGACGGGGGACGGTGTCCTTTTCCAAAGGAGGGTTTTCGCTCAGCCGTCCTTGTCCGCGGTGCTACGGGCGCGGAACCCTCCTCTCGGAACCGTGCACGATCTGCGGTGGCATGGGGGAAGTTCGTGTTCCCCGAAAGCTCTCCGTGCGCATTCCATCGGGAATTGACGACGGGGGAAAGATCCGACTCCGGGGAGAGGGAGATCCCGGAGTGCAAGGAGGCCCACCGGGTGACCTGATCGTAACGGTTCGGGTTCAGCGTCATCGGTTTTTCGAGCGGCGTGGAGAGGACATACACTGTGAGGTCCCAGTGGATCTGGTGGCGGCGGCATTGGGGACGAAGATCAAGGTGCGGACCGTTCACGGAGAAAAACGGGCGATGCTCACCATCCCTCCGGGCACCCAGACCGGGAAGATCCTTCGGCTGGCCGGGATGGGGTTGAAACGGGACGACCGGCTAGGAGATCAGTATGTGCGGATCAAAGTGGTTACCCCAACCGATCTGTCCGAACGGCAGCGGGAGTTGCTGGGGGCGTTTGCGCAGGAGGGGAAAGGGAAAAAATAGGTCGGCCCTGTCTCGTGGGGATACCATGCCTGCCACACCAATTTCCACCAACTCAATGTGCGGTCAAAAGCCGGCAATATGGGTGTGAGCCCGGCAAGAGAACTTGCGTTTGCCAAGGGGATGCATGGCGTTTTCTGAGCCCATTCTCTTGGCCGAACCAAGCCCAGGAAGGACCTTCGACCGGGAACTCGAGGAGGGACATCTACCTATGCGCCCCATTCGAACCTTTACGATCACACCGAAACTGCCGGGTCGGTTGGCATGTTTGGTGGAGATTGCCCACAATCTTCTGTGGAGCTGGAACAACGATATCATCGATCTGTTCCGCCGATTGGACGCAGACCTTTGGGAGGACTCCGGACATAATCCGGTGCTCATGCTGGGAGCGATCGACCAGGGGAAACTCGAGGAAGCGGCCCGGGACGATGGTTTCCTGGCTCACATGGACCGAGTCTGTGACGGCTTGGAACACTATGTGAAATCAGCCTCCTGGTACGCCAGGCAGTGTGAACAGGCGGAACCTCCCGATGAGATCGGGGTGCGGGACTCCCATAGCCTACTTCTCCTCTGAATTTGGCATTACCGAGTGCATGCCGTTCTATTCAGGAGGTCTTGGGGTGCTTGCAGGTGACTATCTAAAATCCGCCAGTGACCTGGGGATACCGATCGTGGGGGTTGGACTTCTGTATCAGCAGGGATACTTCCATCAGTACTTAAATGCAGACGGCTGGCAACAGGAATCCTACCCGGAAAACGACTTCTATACTATGCCCTTTCGACTGGAGAAGGATGAGGCGGGCCAAGTCGTGCAGATACAGGTGGCCTATCCCACAGGGCCGGTCGTTGCTCAGATCTGGCGGGCACAGATCGGTCGCGTGCCGTTGTACCTCCTGGATACAAACATCCCTGAGAATGTGCGCCCTGATGACCGGGACATCACCGGACGACTGTATGGGGGAGACCAAGAGGTCCGCATCCGTCAGGAGCTCATGCTGGGTATCGGAGGAGTACGCGCGCTGGAGGCGCTGGGGATCGATCCTGTCGTTTACCATATGAACGAGGGACATTCTGCCTTCCTCATTCTGGAACACATCCGGCACCTGATGGTAGCACACCAACTCACCTTTCCAGAGGCGTATGAGATGGCTTCGTCAGGAAACGTCTTTACCACCCATACCTCGGTGCCCGCTGGGATTGACCTGTTCCCGCACGAGTTAATGGATAAGTATATGGCTGCCTACTACCGAGACCTCGGTCTGTCCAGGGACGAGTTTTTGGCGCTCGGGAATCGCTCCAGCGACTCCCACGAGTTCTGCATTGCCGCTATGGCCCTCCGCACCTCGGCCTTTGCCAACGGGGTCAGCAGGATGCACGGCGAGATCTCCAGAGATCTGTGGAAGGGCATGTGGACACAGATACCTGCGCACGAGGTGCCCATCATTTCCATCACCAATGGCGTGCATATTCGATCGTGGATCTCAAAAGATATGACCGCGCTGCTCAATCGGTACCTGGGCCCAAAGTGGGCAGAAGACCCATCCGATAGAGAGGTATGGGAGCGAATAGACAAAATTCCGGACGAGGAACTGTGGCGTATGCACGAGCGTCGGCGCGAACGGCTGGTGGCGTACGCAAGACGTTGCCTGCGTGTGCAGCTTGAGCGGAGAGGCGCGCCTCGTTCTGAGATAGAGGCGGCGGATGAAGTGCTCGATCCGTCTGCCCTAACCATTGGTTTTGCACGGCGTTTTGCCACCTATAAGCGTGCGGATCTGCTGCTGACGGATCCAGATCGTCTGGCGGCGATTCTCACGGATAAGGATCGTCCCGTCCAGATCATCTATGCGGGAAAGGCGCATCCGAAAGATGACGAGGCAAAACACATTCTTCGGGAAATCGTCCATCTGTGCGATCAGGAGCCTTTTCGAGCGAGAATGGTGTTCATCGAGGATTATTCCATGTGGGTCAGCAGGTATCTGGTCCAGGGGGTTGATCTCTGGTTGAACACCCCTCGGCGGCTCCATGAGGCCAGCGGGACGAGCGGGATGAAGGCAGCGCTAAACGGCGCGATCAACATGAGTATCCTTGACGGCTGGTGGGATGAGGCCTATCAGACCGACATCGGCTGGGCCATTGGCAAGCGGGAGATCTATCAGGATCCCGTCTTTCAGGACATGGTGGAGAGCAACGCGGTATACAAGATGCTGGAGAAGGAAGTGATTCCGATGTTTTACGAGCGAGGGGCCGACAAGCTGCCCCGACGATGGATAGCCCGGATGAAGGCGAGTATACGCGCCCTATCTCCGATGTTTGATACCGATAGAATGGTGTATGAATACTATGAAAAGTTGTATCGTCCATCGTGTCATAGATCCAAGCAACTATCAGCGGATCACTTCGCGCGCGCCAAAGCGCTGGCGGCCTGGAAATCCCGTGTGCGAGCGCATTGGCAGACGATCCGAATCAGTAACGTCGTATCCGATGCCGACAATCTGAAAGTGGGTTCCCTGGTGGCCGTTCGAGCGGATGTGTATCTGGGAGAACTGACGCCCGGCGATGTATCCGTCCAGATCTACCATGGTCGGGTCGACCCCCAAGACGAGATCGTGGCCGGAGAGGGAATCGCATTGAAAGTCATCGAATCCAAGGGGGAGGGCGTGCACCGGTTCGAAGGAGCCATCCTTTGCACAGCCAGCGGCTTGCATGGCTATTCCGTCCGTGTTGTGCCTGCACATGAGGATCTAGATAGTCCCTTTGCTATGAACCTGATAGCGTGGGCCGGATGAAATCGGACCTGCGAGGAGGCGTAATGTCATCATGAACGTTAAGCTGATCGTGGTTTCGGTCTTGGCGGCGTTGGGCATAGTTATCGTACTCCAGAATACCGAAGTCGTGGAGACGAAGGTGCTGTTCGCCACTGTCATCATGCCCAGAGCGTTCCTGCTTCTCACAACAACCATACTCGGCTTCGTGTTGGGGGTACTGGTTTCGATCCTATGGTCAAAGAGGCGCGAATCTCGCAAATGATCGGGCATGGCCCGATTCTCCGCTCAATCTGAAGCAGCGCACGCAGAGGCCGTTCTGTTATGAAGTGAAATGAGGATTAGCAGGAAGCAGGGATTGGCCACTAGTTCAGGGAGGCTCCGTATGCACAGACGCATCGTGATCATGCTTGGGACAACTGCATTGCTATGGGCTATCGGGTGTGCTGAGCTCGAAAGTGTTGCTGCCGAAGCTTTATCCGATCAGGTAGGTGAACTTCTGCGAACCCGAATCGAATCGGCGGGAGTCCCGCCGAAGCTCGCCGTTGGGGAAGAGCGCATCCACGCCTCGATGATGATGCCGCTTTTTTACGAACGGCGAACCTATCGACCCGCATGGAGTGGCGATGAGGGTCCCTTGCCGCAAGTGGATGCCCTCATGAAAGCGATTCGTGAAGCGGATCGCGAAGGACTAACAACGAGTGACTATCATCTGGGTAGAATTGAGGCTACATTGGCGGAGGTGCGGGAAGATCAAAAGCAGGAAGAGTGGTTCGGTCCTCGAAGACTTGTTGATCTGGATTTACTGCTCACGGATGCGTTTCTGATCTACGGTTCTCATCTGCTGGGGGGCCGCCTGAACCCGGAAACCGTGGATCCGGAATGGCACGCCAAACGCCGGGAAGCCGATCTGGCCACTGTGCTTCAGAACGCACTGGATTCAGACCAGATCGAAGAAGCCCTCGGGGACCTTCTTCCACCACACCCGTCTTACGCCCGACTCCGGCAAGCCCTGGCGCATTATCGAGAACTTGCCGCCAAAGGTGAAGGCGGCTGGCCAAGAGTGCCCGATGGACCCAAATTGAGGAAGGGTGATCGCAGCGAGCGGGTAGCAGCCCTGCGTGGCCGACTTATGGCCACAGGAGACCTGGATCGCGGGCGATCAGCCGACGCAGATCTGTTCGATGAAGCATTGGACCGGGCGGTACGCCGGTTCCAACAGCGCCATGGATTGGACGTAGATGGCGTGGTGGGTCCGGCCACCCTGGCCGCGTCGAATGTGCATGTGGGGGAGCGTATACGTCAGATTGAGCTGAACATGGAACGCTGGCGCTGGCTCCCCCAGGATTTCGGACCGAGCTACATCTTGGTTAATATCGCGAACTTCGAAGCGGAGGTCGTGGAAGGCGGTCACCCCGTGATAACGACGCGGATCATCGTGGGTAAAGAGTACCGACGCACCCCGGTCTTCAGCGATAAGATGACCTACCTGGTGCTGAGCCCTTATTGGCAGGTTCCCCTAAGTATCGTCGTCAAGGACAAATTGCCCTTGATCCGTAAGGATCCCTCTTACTTGGCCCAACAGAACATGAAAGTGTTCCAGGGCTGGGGGGCGGATACAAGGGAGGTTGATCCCAAAACCGTAGATTGGTCCAGGGTGACCGCCGCGAACTTCACCTACAGACTTCGCCAGGATCCCGGACCGAAAAACGCACTGGGTCGCGTGAAATTCATGTTCCCCAATAAATACAATGTGTACCTGCACGACACCCCTTCCCGCGAGCTCTTTGCAAAGACCGAGCGCACGTTCAGCTCTGGCTGCATCCGCATCGAGAAGCCCATTGAGCTCGCAGAGTACCTCCTGCGGGACAATCCAAAATGGACGCGGGACACGATCCTTGCTGCGATTGACAAACGCGTAGAACAGACCGTGGGGCTGCCTGAACCGATCCCCGTGCATCTGTTGTACTGTACGGCGTGGGCGGAGGAGGACGGATCCATCCAGTTTCGTAAGGACATCTACGGACGGGACCAACGCGTCTATGACGCCCTCCGGAAGCCACCACCCAGTTCGTAACACGTTGAACCGTATATCTTCCGGAGGATTGGCAACCTCCGGATTGGTGCGGCCACGAGCCCGATCCAGATGATCTCCCCGGTCGTGTAAAGCACGAAAGGGGAAGTGAGTGGAGGAGGCTATCTCATAACCCATGGTCAGGAACATGCTTTCACTCTTTCCCTCTGGCAAATCCCTTTCTGACAAGAGATACGATAGATTCGGGAAATCAAGGCACGATTTGTGGTGAAGTATAGCATAGGTGGTCCGTAATCCTACACAAAACAGCAGGGGGTAGAATGCATGGATGCCTTCAGAGGGGGTGGTACCCCCTTGTTCTGCGGATGGATGTTCTGATTCTTCTTCTGATCCTTCCATCACCAGGCCTTGGCACTGAACCGTTCGATGCCTTCTCCCCTGAGAAGGTCGGCTTTGCCGTCAAGTTCGAAGAGGAGATTTTACCTTACCGGGTAGTGGGGGTCTTTGTGCTGCCCGGGGAAACCCTCACGCTGGAAGTGCTGGATGCAGCCCTGGGAAGCGAGTATGCTCTTCAGACCTCCGCCGGGAGTCCGACGCAAGCAGCCCCGCGCACGTGGCATTGGAAGGCTCCGCAGGGCAAAGGGCTCTATACCCTCCGGATCATGAATTCACAGTCTATGGAGTCGATCACCCTATATGCGTTTGTGATGATCCCGTACAGTCACCTAAAAGGGGAATATCTTAATGGCTATCGAATCGGCCGATACCCCGCGATTCCGTTGAGGCAGTTGCCCATTTACAAACCACCCATCGGCTTTATCGAGGTCACAAGAGAGAATGAGGAAACGCTTGTTGCTCCGCATTTCAAACTGAAGCAATTCATCAGCAAGCAAGGAGGAGGTTATCCCAAATACGTTGTGTTGAAAGAACGGCTGCTGTTGAAATTGGAGCTTCTCCTGGAAAAGGTGAATGAGAAAGGGTATCGTTGCGATACGTTCCACATCATGAGCGGATTCCGGACTCCCTATTACAACAAAGCCATCGGAAATGTGAAGTACAGCCTTCACCTTTGGGGAGGCGCAGCGGACATATTCATAGACGAGGATCCCAAAGACGACATGATGGATGACCTCAACCGCGATGGCAAGATGAACTACATGGATGCGGCTGTGCTTTACGATATTGTTGATGACCTGTATGGAAAGCCATTCTACAGGCTCTTTATAGGCGGTTTGGGAAGGTACAAGAAAACAGACTCTCATGGACCCTTCATACATGTTGACGTAAGGGGCTTTCGAGCCAGGTGGGGAGATTGACCCAGTGCGATATGGCTCAAGTCGTGGACAGACGCAAGGGTGTGCTGGTGGCATCGAGCAATCCGCAGGTTTCAGGCCGTTGCAGAAGCCGGGGATGCAAATGGCAATCCTTCAGATTGGAGTATTCCTTCTCTCCGTGATTGCTCTCGCTTCCGATGCCATGTCGCAAGGCTCAGACCATGCGAATCTGGCTTGTGAGGAGAGGGATGTACCTGGCAAGACGGGGCCAATGGTCGTTATGGTGTTTTCTGATTTTCTATGCTCCTTCTGCGCTGACGTTACTCCCTTGTTCCATAGGCTTTGGGATGCCTATCCGGACGTTGAAGTACAGGTTCTGTTTGAGGATATTCCATCAACGGACCATCCCGATACCCTCCTTGTCCACGAAGCGGCCTTGGCGGCAGGTGATCAAGGACAGTTCTGGGAGATGCACGATCTTATCCCTGCAAATCAGAAAAAGACTGGGCGAAAGGATCTCATTGGGTATGCCAGACAGTTGGATATGGACACCTTTATTGATGCGCTGAATCATCATAAATATAGAACGCAGATTGTGCAGGACTGCCTTGAAGCCTAGGCGCTTGGGATCAGCAACGCAGTATCCGCTGCCGACAATCTGAAAGTGGGTTCCCAAGTGGCCGTTCGAGCGGATGTGTATCTCGGCGAGCTTGAACCCAATGAGGTATCCGTCCAGATCTACCATGGTCGGGTGGATCCAAAGGACGATATCGTGGCCGGCCAGAGCATCGAAATGGAAGTCGTCCAATCCAGGGGGGGGGGATGGCGTGTATCTCTTCAAGGGGGCCATCCCTTGCGCAGGCAGTGGGTTGCATGGGTATTCAGTTCGTGTTCTGCCTAAACACGAACATGTTGATAGTCCCTTTGTCATGAATCTGACAACATGGGCCGCATGAAATCGGACCTGCGAGGAGGCGTAATGCCATGATGAAGGGGAAGCTGATCGTGGTTTCGGTCTTGGCGGCGGTGGGCATAGTTATCGTACTCCAGAATACCGAAGTCGTGGAGACGAAGGTGCTGTTCGCCACTGTCGTCATGCCCAGAGCGTTCCTGCTCCTCACAACAACCGTGCTCGGCTTCGTGTTGGGGATGCTGGTTTCGATCCTATGGGCAAAGAGACGCGCATCTCATAAATGACTGGCCATTTCCCGCCCCCCGCCCCCCAATCTGACGGGGAGAAAGAAGGCGGAGGCTCTCGGCACGTTGGAACCGAATGCTGAAACAAGGGATATGTCTGGCTGGAGAGCACTCATTCGGTCATCGAACGCAACGGCGGAACTCACGTACCCCATATTCCGGTGCATTCCCGGACCACCCGCAAGGGAAAGACCCGCCATCCGTCTTGAGGGGCGGGTGTCTTTTCCGCGAATGTCGAGTGGATCCCTATCGGAGCGCAGAACCAGAGATGGCGACACTGGATGACAGAAACCCGCGTTGGGCGAAGGGAAAAGCGGCTGCAGGCAGGATTCGGCATTTTCTGTTGGACGGCATCTGGCGTCTCAATCTGACTGAGTGGCCCCGCTTGCTGGTCGTGGGCGTCCGCTATCTGAAGGTGCTGATCCTGCTCATGCGCCAGTTCTTCGCCGATGAGCTGCTGATGCGTGCGTCTGCGCTCACCTATTCGAGTCTCCTCGCGATCGTGCCCTTTCTGGCGGTGATCTTCTTCGTGCTCAAGGCTTTCGGCCTGCACATGGATCTGGCCCCGGCCCTGTCCAGCCTGCTTTCACCCATGGGTGCGCAAGGAGATCAGGTTTCGGCGAAGATTCTCGAATTTGTAGAGAATTCCCAAACCGGAGCACTCGGCGTCGCGGGGTTTGCCACGCTCTTGCTCACGGCTTTCAGTATTCTAAGCAGCATCGAGACTTCCTACAACGAGATCTGGCACGTGCACCGCATGCGGACCTGGCTAGGCCGGATGGTGGGTTACATGGTACTGCTTGTGGTCGCACCCTTTTTGGTGCTTGTGGTCTTGGCTGTGACGGCCTCTGTGAGTTCAATCGATCTGGTCCGGAGAATTCTTGCGCACAGTCCTTCCGCGGCTGTTCTCGAAGTCGGACTCAAGTTGACTCCGTATGTGCTGAGCTGCCTGTTGTTTACGCTACTGGTGTTTTCTCTCCCGAATGCGCGTGTCAAGCTCAAGGCAGCGATGGTTGGGGGATTTCTCTCTGGCATCATGTGGGAACTGTCCAACTGGGGGTTTGCCCGATTTGTGGTTCGGGCAAGCCAAGGCAGTGCCCAGGAGGTGCTGTTTGCCGGATTCGCAGCCCTGCCCCTCTTTCTGCTGTGGCTCTATCTCAGTTGGGTCATCGCATTGTTGGGGGCCCAACTTGGCTATGTCGTCCAGCACGCGGGTGTGATGGAGTGGCGGGAGCTCGAAAGGCGCTATGGGTATGCCCTGCGCCGCTTCGTGGGAGTTCGTGCCACGCTGGGCATCGTTCGCGATTTCGTGACCAGCGGGGAGGCTCCCAGCCTGGGCGAACTGTCGAGGGAGAATCGGGTGCCGGCGCCCATCCTATGTGACATCTTGGAGCCCCTGGTTGCTGCAGGCATGCTGATCCGGGCTCCGGACGATGGGGAGCATTTCTTGCCAGCGCAGGACCCTGCCGCGGCGACGGTGGGGCAGTTACTCTCCGCATTTGAGGGGCAGACCACGCTGCCGGAGGGTTTGTATGCACAGGACCCATTTGGGCGGTCCGTCGAACGCCTGCTTCGGCAGATGGACGGTATGTTGGAAGACGGGGCCGGTACGCGCTCTCTGCGCGAGGCTGCGCTGCTGGCGGGAGAGGGTTCGTTGGTATCTCAGGCAGATAACTACGAGCGGGGTTCGTCAGGAGAAGCGGCCGTCATCGCTGAGGTTTGATCTGCTGAACCATCGGCTGCATGGTTACTCCATGGGTGTTTTTCCTGCACGCTTGGATTTGCGAATCCTCTACTCAATCCGATCGGGATAGGCAAAACGAGCCGTATCCCCGAACTCTCGCTTCGGGGAAAAATAGAACGGACGCGGTGCGTTGTTTGTCCGGAGAGAGAACGGCTCGTTGTACACGGGACGACTCAAATGAAATCTGGGAGCATATGCTATGGTCAACGATCTGAAACGAATCGGCGTGTTGACAGGAGGGGGGGATTGCCCGGGACTGAACGCGGTGATTCGAGCCGTGTCCAAGTCCGCGATGGGTGGCGGCTTGGAGGTCGTGGGGATCGAGGATGGGTATCTGGGT
>JAZDJA010000199.1:0-5894 GCA_043804415.1 Candidatus Latescibacterota bacterium
GAAGACAGCGCATTCACCACAGGAGGGTTGGGCGGCGACTCTGTCCCGAAATACAGCCCATCGTACCAGGCCTCTCCCACAAAGTCCGAATACCCGTAAAGCTTGATCTCGATCCGATCCTCGTTCGCATTGGATGTCCAATCGTGGCTGATGTACGTCCAGTCGGTATTCCCGCTGACAGCGCCAAAATCAATGTGGTGGTTAGCTGCGCCCTCGGCCCACACCCCAAAGGATGCGTATGCCGCTCCGGAGGTCACCCCCTGCGTCTTGACCCATACTCCCAGGTAATACGTAGTGTTGGGCTGGACTGCGATGTATCTCTGGTACAAACCAAAGGTGCCTGCCGCACTGGTTCGGGAAAGATGGGTGGACCGCGCCCCATCTATGTGCTGGGTGCTGGAATCGAATGTGCCGGAGCCATACGTCTCCCAGTCCACAATGTCCGAGCCGGAGAGCTGCTCGAAGCTGGGGTTCTGAGCGGTCGAGAATCGGGTGTTGGATAGAGTCGGCGTCCAAGCGTCCGAGAAACCGGAAATATTGCCCGAATAATCGTACGCCTTGATTCGAAGCGCATAATTGGTGTGGGTGTTGTAGGTAGTACCCGGAGAATTCGTGTACACCCAATGCGGATCGTCCCATAGCTCCCCACCTGTGCCATCGGCATGCAGCGTATAGCCCCCGTTTAATATCTCGTTCAAAGTGGGCCATACCCCTTTCCCCTGAGAAGACCAGGAAGTAACTCTTGGAACATTAGCCACTTCCTGATACTGGTCTCCGTTGAACAGATACACCTTGTACCCAGCGATATCCGACTCCGGATTCGCACTCCAGTTCATCTGAACGTAGCCTGTGCCGGAACCGGAAGCATTGCCGTAAGCTGACCCAGTAGGAACAACAGGATTTGAGGGGGGAACGTCCGAGACCAACTCCCCAAGGTTGAAGGTCAACCTCAAAGCAGGATCTCCGAAAAGACTAAACTGCTGAGCACTATCCTTTTCCTCAGGATAACGGGCCATGAACGCTACCTTGGCCAAGGTCGTCGCCGGACCAATAGCGGTAATGCCTTCCCACAAAATTTTCTTATACACGTCCTTCGCAAGCCAAAAATCGTGATACGAATGGGTGTTCCCATAAGGGGAAAACCAGGCGATGGCTCCCCGATTTGCTTCAAAGAGGAAATCCTGAGCGGCTGTCTCCGAAGCCGAACCGGAAAAATCCCCCGTATGACAACAGACCGCTACAAAGAAAGGATAGCGCCCCATGTTGCTCAATTCCGAAACATCGGAATAACCACGAGCCGGATCGTTACTGTAAAAATTCTGCACGTAATACTTACCAGAAAGACCAAAACAATTGACTATTAAAACACCTCCATTGAGAGAATCTTTGAAGGCCGTCCATCTAGGCCCATCGCCCGAGGAGCCTAGCGGAAACTCTTTGTATCTCAGAATGCTCCCCTCCAGTCCTGCGGGAGATAGGTAATCCCGCTCGAGAAGCTCGGAATGCCTTCGGTAGAAATACGCATGGAAGTTGGGATCGGCCAGCGCATGTTTATGAAAGTCATCGGTCAAAAGCAACACCTTCCGCTTCCATTCTTCCCCCTGACCGCGACCGGCCTCATACGCGCTCAACTTATCCACGTAGCGGGTCATATCCGAAGCGCTCTGTGCGGGCAGCCGCCCAAGGAAAACATCCGGAAGATCATCGCCCCCCTCCAAAAGGGCATACCCTTCATCGTAAGCGGTATATTGTCCTCCTATCTCCGTAGAGATGTGGAAGGTGGGGATATAACTCCCCACGCTCGCATCGGTCCCCTCCAAAGGACACCCACCCCCGTCAAGTGCCGCATCCCCCACCAAAAGCAGATACGTGGGCACTCTGCCCGTGGTGTACGCCTCCTCGATCTTCCCTTTCAGAAAACCGGCCGAATCCCCATCATAGACCTTCCTGACCGCAACGGAAAGCCCCTGAGCATTCTTCAGGGCGATCAAGCTATTCACCCAGGCCTGATCGTAGAGCACGTCATGCACGAGGATAAGATAATCCGCATCCTCCCAATTTACCGTTTGGGCCACTGAGGTCCTTCCCACTGCGAGAAGGATGGTCAACAGACACCCCCCAACCAGGAACTTGCTATACGTAGATTTCATCGTTCTTTCTCCTCCTCAAAAGTATTATATACTCATCGGCGATCTCTAAGGTGCGGGAAGGATAGCTTCTTCCGTGAGATGATCTATGATGCCTCTCTCCCCTGTGGGAGAAACCATCTCCAGCTTGTAAGCATATTTTCTATCAGGAAGGACATTCCAATCGGAAAAGCTATACTCCTTCCTCAAAGCCCCCGTATCGGGCACCTCGATCACCTGAGCATTGATCCGTCTGTACGCCTCATTCTGCCCTTCACAACGGAGAATATTGACCCCTAAAATCCCCGGCATCCAAACCGCCTTAAACTTCACTTCTATATGATCCCCGAGGAACTCGGCGGAAAGGAAGTCCACAAAGGCCGAAGGTGTACCACCCTCCGGACCGGCCGGAGGCACGATCAGGTCTTTGAATACAGCCTCACTTGCTTTTCCTGCTCGATCAAAGGCCTGCGCTTTAAATCGGAAGGTTTTGTCTTCACCCGTAGTGTTTAGCACTTCACCGAAAGACAAACCATTTAATTTTAAGTCAAAGAGGTCCAAAAAGTTGGCATAATAAAACTCCCGATTGCTCATACTGGATCCTTCGGCATAAACATCCTCCAAGTCCAGGACGTTCTTGTCGTCATCCAAAAGATCGTCAAAGACCCACTCCTCTTCCCACACCACCCCCCACCAGCCAGGTATCGTTTCCTCCTCTATCCAAAACCAGATCTTATACGGCGCTGTGGCTCCTGACCCAGTAATGTCGTCGTAAGCGTGCACGATGAAATACGTTGGGAAAACACTATCCTCAGGGTGCAGGTCTATGAACCGGCCCGCTGCATCCAGACCGTCGTTCTCCTCGTTCCAGTCGCGGTTCAGGTTGAAGCGCATCCCCTCCACCACATCCGGGGTGGCCAAATCGTCCTCTACGGTGGGATTATTCGCATCGGGATAGGTGGTCAAGTTGGCGTATCTCAGAGGATTGCGGGCTTCCTCGAGAATACCATACATACTAACGTCCATTTGCTCGTCGCCAAATTCGTAGACCTCAAGATGGACATGACCGTCGGTAACTTCACCCACGATTTCCGGGGCTGGATCGCCTTTTTCTAGCGCAGGGTCTACGACAACATGCATTAACCTAGTGTGCCATCCACCGTTATAGTGAATCACTATATAGCTGTAATCCTCAGGAATAAATGTAACCTTTCCCGTTGCAGGACGGTTCACGTCCGTGCCATTGGCCTTTGGAACATCTATCCCTTTATGCCAATGGCCCAGTGGAGCACCATTTGCTCTGGGCTCACCGAATGTCCCCGTCAGATGGTCGAGATCGGATTGTACGGGCCACGCAAAGGTGGGTTGAGCTTCCACTTTCAAAGCCAGAGACCATAAAAAACCTACAGCAATCGCCAAGAAAAAACAAAGCTTACACTTCATTTGTATTTCTCCTCTCCAGATAACGTAGCCTGACTACTGATCAATACCTGAAAACATGAAGACCTTGGACGAACTCCCCAGCTTTACAGCGATGGCTTTGCCGTAGGAGATCAAGCCCACATCTTCCGAAACATCTACCGGAAGGCTAACATCCCACAATTGCTCGCCTTTGCTGTCATGCAACCTTAAATCAAAGATACGACTCCCATCTTTGCTCTTCCCGTAGATGCCAAACAGACATTTCCCACCATTCAGCAAATACAAGTGGTAGCGAAGATGTCTCATGTCCTGTGGGCTAGCGGCTTGGAAAGCAGTCACCTCTTTTCCATCCGCTGCTCTTAATATCCATATCGCCTTTACTTGTTTGTTTTTCGTCTTTTTTAATACTGCTATCTGTTTCCCATCTTCCGAAAACTCAAGATCATAGACACGTTCAGAGGGTTTTTCCCACAGGATATTCCCAGCGATATCTAAGACCGAAACATAGTAGGTAGTCCTCGACATTCTATCCACCCGCCGAGCAACAGCTATGTATTTGCCATCACTAGCAATGGCTACATCATTGAAAAACAGCTGATTAATAGGGGCATCATACCTCTTCCACAGCATATTCCCCTTGCTGTCAAACAAAGCCACAGACCTATTATCTTTCTGGTAAATACTGCAAAATACATATCGCCCATCAGCAGAAAAAACAGGTCGGAAGCCTCCTCCGAAGTCCTCATATTTGCGCACGGCTCCCTGGCTATCTACAAAGGTCAAATGTTCACCATACATTATGTCCCCACCTACAACAGTCTCCCCGGTAGGGGACATATAGATTACATCCCCTATCCATTCTTTCCAAAGCGAACGCCCCTGTTCATCAAAATACTCAAGCTCAAAGGATCCCTCGTGGAACTCTCGACGGGCCACTCCGAAGAATTTACCATCCCGTGACACCAAGAGCCTTTTGGCATCTTCAAAAGCTTTCTCCTCCCTCACCTTCCCCTCCTCATCGAACCACACCACCTTCTTCTCCTTCTGATTGGCCATCGCCTTGAGAGGAAACTTCTCCGCTTTCCCCTCCCTTTTCAACCGAGCCACCTCATTCCGCACCACCTGTGGCTTCCCCTCCTCAAACCGCATCTCCCACATCAACTCCGGCTCCGCCCTCTGCTGGGCAAAGGTAAGAAGCCCGTCACTAAAAAGGGCTACCACCAACATACTTCCCACCAGCAAAAGCCTTTTACTCCTCTCAAACCGTCTCATCGAAACAGCCTCCTTTCGAGTTTAAGTTAAGTCCTGCCATAAGCTCCGAAAACAAAAACCACACCAGGGAACAGGCCCCCTTTTTGACATTTTGCTGGAGCTTGTTACCAGCACTCCCTTAAAAATGAGATCTCAAACCTCCCCGACAAAAGCACCAACATCCGAAATAGAACGTGTAACCCAATATAACCAAATAACCAACAAAAATCAAAAAGTCAATGCACAATCGGGCAATTTTATTGCACAATCGAGCAATTTTTCACGTTCCCATCACCTTCCTGCGGTATGCCACGGGAGGCATCCCCTCCAATTGTTTGAATACCCGATGAAAATAGGGGACATTTGCACAACCCACCCGAAGTGCCGGTTTGGCTCCATCCGGTGGAGCTTGCCGGTGGATGGATAGCTGTCCGGCCAGCCCCCAAAGGTTCATCGGCGGACTACAATCCGGCTTTGTCCATCAGGAAGAGTCTCAGCTGAGCCTCCCTCGCCTCGGGAGTGTCGGGATGCGCGGCCACCAAAGTCCGGAATATGCTTCCCGCACCGCCGGATCCGGTTAGTTGACAGGCGGTTCCGAGTTCCAGAAGTTCTCCAGGGCCGGTCAGGAGAGAGGCAATCTCTTTCAATTTCTCCACGGCTTCCTCATCTCTGCTTAGGGCAATAAACGTTCGGGCGACCTGAAGCCCGATCATCGGATCTTCCGGCGTCAGGGCTTCGGCCTTCCGGAATTCGGTTAGGGCCTCCGTGTACTTTTCCTGCTCCCAAGCCAGTTCGCCCAGCAGCAGTTGGGCCTGCGCATCGCCTCGTTCCGCCCGTTTCTTCAGTTCAGAGATCGGATCCTGGGTACTGGTCAGGATTTCCTGCTCTAAGGGCACCCGCTGTTGCGGTGGGACGCCGTAACATGGAATGAGCACCTTCCCCTGATGATGATGCCCTAAATGAGCCTCCAGGATACTCAGATACACCTGTTGGCCCTCCTCGCCTCTGCCTGCCTTTTTGTAGATGTCCCCCAACAGGATCAAAAGATCAGTGCGAAGTTGGGCCCGACGGTGCTCAAAAATCTCGATCACCCCG
>JAZDJA010000200.1:0-4291 GCA_043804415.1 Candidatus Latescibacterota bacterium
ACCCCCTCGATCTGGGACAGACTCGCGCCGAGATACCGGGCATTCTCCTCCCGAACCCGAGTCTGCTCATCCAGTCGGCCCAACTGCACCTGCAGCAGCGCGCCCTGAAACTCCGTCAGCCGGTAGTTGCTCGTTGTGAGAGGCTCCTTATACCCGTATCCGAACTGTCGCAGAGATCGGCATTTCCCGGCCAGATCGTCGTCATCGGTGGTCAGCGCGCCCCCATCGCCCGCAGTGATCACCTTGCCCGTCTGGAAACTAAACGAAGCAAGCTCGCTGATGGCCCCGATACGTCGCCCCTTCCACTCGCTTCCATGCGCATGCGCCGCGTCCTCCAGTACGTGCAGATCGTGCCGCCGGGCAATATCCAGGATCGCATCCATATCGCAGGGCGCGCCGCCGATATGAACCGGAATAATCGCCCTTGTGCGCTCGGTTACGGCCTTCTCGACCGCCTCCGGATCAATATTGTAGTGTTCCGGTTCGCTGTCCACAAACACCGGTGTGGCGTTTACCATCAGCACGGCCAGGGCCGTGGCGATAAAGGTGTGCGCAGGAATGATCACCTCATCGCCTGCCCCCACCCCAAAGGCCCTCAGGCCGATCTCCATGGTCACCGTTCCGTTCATCACACAGATCGCGTGTTTCGCCTGCACGTAATCCGCAAACTGCTCTTCAAATGCCGCCACCTCCGGACCCATCTGCCAGTGACCGCTATCCGCCACGCGCATCACTGCTTGCCGCTCCGACTCATTGTGCCGGGGCCAGATTGGCCAGGGATTCTTGTTCACGTCCCTCACCGGCGTTCCCCCGTTGATCGCCAACGTTCCGCTCATTTAATCTTTCCTCCTTTCAAATCACCAGATCACTGGACGCGTCCTACCTGAGCACCATGAGTTTGCGCATCCGGACCGATCCCTCTGCCTCAAGGCGCCCCACATACACGCCGCTCCCCACCTCCCCGGCCCGCTTCGTCCTTCCCATCCCAGCGCACCGCATGCGTGCCCGTATGTCGTTCCTGATCGACCAGCGTGCGTACGGGCTGCCCCAGCAGATTGTGCACAGCCAGATGCACGTGTTCGGATCGGGGCACCTCAAAGCGCAGTAACGTCTCACTATTGAACGGATTGGGTTGGTTTGGAAACAGCGCGAACGCACCCGGTGTGCCGGGTGTCTCGCCCAGCGAGTGACCCGCCCCCCCGTCCTCGATGCCCGTCTTAAGGATCGTGTCCCGATAGATGTCCATCGGCGTGCCGACCCGCGCGGGGGTTTGGGCGGTCCGGTCGTAAAGATAGAGAATCAGATACTCCAGGTTGCCGGCCACAGGACAGATAAAGGAAAGCGCCTGGCCCACCGAGGCCGCCACTTGCTGCGAGTAGTAGTTCCCACCCTCCATGCGTGCCGTCATCCGCCACTGACCGGCATAGGGAACCGTCCACTGAGTAACCACCGTCTCGCCCGCAGATACCGGCCGGCCCGCCACCAGGCCATCGGCCAAGGGCGTGCCCACGATCTCCGGATGCCAGCTTCCGGGGCTGTTGATCACCCCGACCACGATTTTTTCCTCGTTGAAGCTCCCATAGAGGGCACTGAAAACCCTGTTCTCAAAATATCTTTGGAGCGGACCCTCCTTCCATGGCGGCCACTGATCGAGCCGGCCCTCCGTGACAAAGTCGAAGAACGGTTTTGTCTTTTCCCACGAAGCATACGCCATCGTCCACATGAACTGGCCGTTTAACATCTGAAGATCGATCACCATGCCGCTCCCTTCGGGGGACACGGGATAGCTCGCCCAATCCCCATACGCCGAATCCGCTACCCAGTCGTTTCCGTCCTTGTAGTCCGGCACCAGCAGGACCCGCGCTTCCCCGTGATACCCCATGTCGTGCACCTGGATGGGTTCCACCTCCAGCGCATGCTGCTCCTTCTGAAGTCGGTAGGTGGTGATCACCGGGTAGCTGCTCCCCACTGAGGCGGTGTTCTTGACGATCACCTCCCCCGGCTGATTCACCAGGATCACGTTTTCCCTCGGAGCTCTGCCATAGTGAGGTCCGCCTGAATAGAAGATCTTGTACAGGGCATTGTGCACCGAAGGCTGCCCGTCGATCTTCGCGTAGAGGATCGGTCCGCTCTGCTGTCCGGAATGAAGAAACAGCCACATATATTCGTTCTCAATGACTGCGTCGCCCGCAAACACATAGTCCGTCATCCCGTAGGGCACCTGCGTCCACAGCTCCCGATCCGCCAAGGCCTCAAAATTCAGGAAGAAGTGGGTATACGTCCGGTGAGTGTCCCAGATCACCGTCCCGGAGAGGTCGGGGGGATCCTCTGCGCCCGGGTTCTGGATGAGGTTCCCCTGCCCCGCATCCACGACGACCTCATCCACAAAGATCGTACCGAGGTTTTCTGAGCCCCCCGCGCCCGATGCCATGAAGATCAGCACGAACTTTTTGGCATCCGCAGGCGGGGTAAACGTCCCCGTGTGTTCGGTCCATGCATCGGTGGGCACAAGGTCTTGACTCATCGTAAACTGCTGTACCTCCAAGGGACTGGTGAGCACATCCGTTCCGTCCAGGGGCACCCAGACCCGATCCGAGCCTGCTGCCTCCTCGGTGCGCCAACACAGTGCGAAAACTCCGATCCGGGAGAAATCCCCTTTCATCCAGAAAGAAAACGAATGCGCGGTGCCGGGCAGGATGGGGTAACCCTCCGGTCCCGTGTATCCCTCCGATTTGCCGGCCATGAGTCCCACGTGGATGTCCTGGCCGGTTTCCCCATAGGCCGCGCCCCGCATAAAAGCGCTGTATTTCCCCGAGTGCGCCTCTGTCTCCGTTCTTCCCCAATCTGCCTTTCCACTTCCCAGATAATAGGACCACCAGGTGGGGGGTTGCGCCTGGGCGTGCACCCCGGAAAGCAACAGACAGCCTGCGATGACCGTTCCCTTCAGCCAGATCCGCTCACGCTTCATGGTGCTTCCTCCTTAGGATGTTCTGGCGTATTCCGGATCGCTCGATCCGCCTTGGGGCGCGGGCTCATCGGCCAGTTCCCGCACGGCCTTAAGAATTGCCGGCTCCACCTCCTCGGTGAAATTCGCCGGATACCAGAAGAACTTGTGCCAGTCATAACGCGGTTTGTCTCCATCCTCGCGGCAGCTTTTGGCAGAGGGGAGATAGCCCACATACCCGTTCGCATACCCCACGATGAACAGGTGTTTGCAGGAGAGTTGTTTTCGCATTTCGAGTCCCACCTCGGCAAACAGCTCCCCGGGGATGGCCACGAGCATGATATCCGGTCCGATCCGCATGATCTGAATCTCCGCGGGCAGGGACGTGCGGGCTGTCCCTTCACGGAGCGAGGCCAGCGTCCGCTCCTCCCAGGTTGTGTCTTCGCCTTTTTCCCGCTTGGCCGTAAGGTCGGCCTCCACCTCCTTTTCGGAGGGTAACGGCAGCATCGGCAGTTCAATCATCTTGGAGACCACGGAAACAGCGTTCCCCGTGTCCTCGGTGTCAATCTGTTCGAGGACCTTGATCGCCTCCCCCGCCAGCATGGTGCCCCATCGACGGGCGTCCTCCAGGCCCCCGTATCCGAAGTCGATGGATCCGTCCTCTTTGGTCTGGAGCCATTTTACCTTCGTGTCCCCCGATGCGCCATTGGCAAAAAGCACGGTGATCTGGTCATCGTATACCTTTTCCACCACGCTTTGAAGAAAACCGGGATAGTCGGCTGCAAAGAGCTTTCCCCAACTCATGACGCTCGCGTGGGCGGCGTAATCGACCAATGCTGCAAGCGGCTTGCCATCGGGCCGATCCACGCGGAGCACGGAGACCGTGTCGTCCACGGGGGCCTCCAGATTGGGCGCCCATGTGGCCCCCTTGGGAGTCATTACCCAGCGGCTGACGCTTAGGGCCGCAAGCCCTGCGCCCGCTCCGACGCGCACCTCCTGAAGCCGCGAATGGGCTTCGTCCACTGCGCCGGCCATCTTGGCCACCAATTGATCCACATAGCTGTGATCGACCCCTATGACGTGCCAGCGATCCCTCATTGTGGTGGCCGCACCCGAATGGGTGTGGGAAGCGGCAAACATGACGTGCGTCCCCGGAATTCCGGTCCGCTCGGCGATCCGCGCCCTGGTTTCCGCGACGACCTGTTTGCCCAGCAAAATCACATCTGCGGTGACCAGCGCCGCTTTGGTCTGCCCGTCGTCGAACACGAGCGCTTTGGCATACAGCTCGCTGGCAACGCCTATGGCCGGCTTCCCCGCATTGGCAATGGCCCCAACCGGAGGCGTGAT
>JAZDJA010000201.1:0-2910 GCA_043804415.1 Candidatus Latescibacterota bacterium
GGCTTGTCCATGTGCCCGCCCTCGGGGGGCAGCGTCCAATTTCCCATTGCGGACCTCCTTCGCTGAAAGATTGACTGGCGTCGAACCCAACGCACTCTCGGCCGGTGATCGGTCCTTTCACAGTGAGCGTTCAGCTCTCAGCGGTCAGCTTTCAGCCACACCCACTAAAGACCGGCACTGAAGGCCAGGCTGGCTACCGATTGCCACTGGCGATGCTGCTGGCATTATTTCGGCCCAAACTGATCGCTGACCGCTGACGGCTACCCCTCCTTACTTCCGGTGACTCGCCAACGGGGGAGAATAGATCCACACAAACCGGAGAATCTCATCTCCGGTATTGACGATCTTGTGGGTTTTTCCGGGGGGATTATAGATACACACCCCTGGCTCCAAGGGAATCTCCTTGTCTTCCGTTACAAAGGTCCCTCTCCCCGCAACGAAGTACATCACTTCCTCTTCCTTCTCGTGCTTGTGCTCCGGTACCATTCCGCCGGGGTACGTCTCATTCACCCCCATGGCCAGGTTCTGGGCTCCCACCGTCTTCTCCGAAACCAGAACCCAAGACATTCTCGGAGGGTCTCGGCGTTCGCCTTTCACGTCTTTGATGTTGATGACCTTCAGCTCTGGCATGCGTGCCTCCTTTGGTTTCTGCGCTGGCGCGCAAAAACCATAATTCAAACACATCAAGAATTCCTGAACCTTCGGGCATTTGCTAAGCCCGCATTGTTCGCGAGCCCCGATCGCGAATGATGTGGGCTAGCGGATGAGGATTCCGCCGTTAAGGTCCAGCGTCACCCCCGTGACCCAGTCCGACCTCTTCGAAGCCAGGAAGATGACCGCGTCCCCCACATCTTCCGGAAGCCCGTCATGTTGAACCGCCCGGCCAGCATTCCATTTCGCGAACACCTCCGGGGGATACTGGCGCGTCTGTTCTGTCAGCACTGAGCCGGGAGCGATGGCATTCACGTAGATCCCGGCAGGGCCCAACTCCCGGGCCAAAAGTTGCGTCATGGAGACCACGGCGCCCTTGGAGGCGGCATAGTTCACGCCGACCCCGGGCCGACCCGTCCGAGCGGCCAGGGATGAAATGTTCACGATCTTCCCCCGGCCCTGCTTCTTCATGATGGGGACCACAGCTTTGCAGCAAAGAAAGACACCGGTCACATTGATTTTCATCACCTCTTCGAAAAGCTCCAGCGTCATTTCCTCGATCGGCTTGTGGCGCGAAATCCCGGCGTTGTTGACCAGCACATCCACGCGGCCGAATTTTCTCACGACTTCGTCAAAGGCCTTCACCACCTGGTCTTCTTTCACCGCATCGGCCTGAACGTAGAGTGTCCTTTTCCCGGAGGGATCGAGCGTGTCTGCTACGGCCTTCGCCCCACCGGACCGATCCCAGGTGACGACCGTGGCCCCCTCCGCGTAACACCTCTCGGCAATCCCCTTCCCAAGCCCTTTTCCCGACCCCGTGACGACCACCACCAGATCTTTCAACTCATCCATGGCATCCTCCTGTTCGGGCAAGTGTCATCATGAATGCTTGAGACGGGACACCTTACAGTCGCATTGGGTTCTGCAGCTTCTCCAGTAGTTGATTCACCATTTCGATGGAAGCGGCCTTCAGTTCGATCCCTCGTTCCCGGCTCGTCTTCTCTTTCTCGGACTCGATCTCGCCCGGCAAATAGATCCGGGTTGTTCCCTTTGCCTTCCGGCTCCCGCGGATTGAATCGGCATAGCCCTTCAACAGGTCCCTGAACTGGGCGAGGGGCATGAAGCGCTCGACGTTGATCGCGAGCGTCAAAGCACCGACCCCCGTCGGCCCCGTGAGTTGGTGGAATGTCTTGATCTCCCGCCCGAAGGTGGAGCCGGATAGCATCCCAGCCAGGACATCCACCATGAGCGCGAGGCCGTACCCTTTTGGCCCTCCGATAGGAAGAAGCGTCCCCTTGAGCGCCACACTCGGATCCTCAGTCGGTACACCGGATTCGTCGAGAGCCCACCCCAACGGGATCCGCTCACCCAATCGCGCCGCCCTGCGGATCTTGCCGCGCGCGACTATGCTCGACGACATGTCCAGCGCAACCGGTTCTCCATCTCCGGGAACAGCAATGGAAATCGGGTTCGTGCCGAAAAAGGGCTCGGTCCCGCCCCACGGTGATATGGAAGCATTGGCATTGCCCATTGCGATCCCGACAAGTCCTTGCTCCGCGGCATGCATTGTATAGAAGGCGAAGAACCCGAGGTTGTTCGTATTTCGGACGAGCGTCAGCCCAATCCCGAATTCTCGGGCCTTGCGAATGCTCGTTTCCATCGCCTTCCATCCCGCAACCTGCCCGATCCCGTTTCCCCCATCGAAAAGCGCTGTTGCGCCGTCGTCCTGGAGGACTGTGATTCGGGTCGGCACCAGCACCATTCTGGCTTCGATGCGTTCAACGAGGAGTTTGAGGTAAGGCAGGCCATGGGTATCGGTCCCCCGCATTTCGGCCCGAACGAGGCTTTCGGCCACGATGGAAGCCTCGTCCACGGCGCTGCCGTAGCCCTTGAGCACCTCGATGACCGCTTCTCCTAATCGTTCCGGTGTGACAGCAGGCATAGGAGAACTCCTCGAAGAGGCCGGACGACTCGGGGAAAAATTGTGTCGAGGATGTTCGGCTTGACGCGTGCGACACCCGCCCTGAGCCGAACTCCTCTGCCGCCTCAGATGATGCTCTTGACATACTCCCAGGAGTTCCGGAGATGAACCCGCACTGCATCCTCGCAGCGGACGGGATCCTGCGCGGCCAATGCGTCTAGAATCTCCAGGTGCTCCCGGTACGATTCTTCCGACCGCCCCTGATGCGAATTGGAGAAGAAGTGGATTCGAAGGCGAACGATGTGATCGAGTAGCCGCAGGTAGATCTCCATCAGACG
>JAZDJA010000202.1:0-25251 GCA_043804415.1 Candidatus Latescibacterota bacterium
GGAAGTCGTCTTTGTCGAGGATGCCTCCGTTTTGACGGAGGCTGTTGTGAGCCTCAACTTCCGTTTGCTGGGTGTCAAGTATGGCCGGGATGTCCCGGCCCTGCGAGCTGCGATTGAGGCGCTTGATCCGGCAGAGGTAGCAAGTCGGGTCGCACAAGGATCGGAGATCTTGCTTCGCTTGGAGGAGCGGGAGATCGCCCTGCTTCCGGAAGAGATCGTCGTGGAGACGAAGCCCAGGGTGGGGTTGCGCGTCGTGGAGGAGGACGGGTGTGTGGTGGCGCTGAACACCGAACTGACCGAGGACCTGGAGGACGAAGGTTTTGCGCGCGAGCTGGTGCATCGGATCCAGAATATGCGCAAAGAGGCTGGCTTTGAGGTGTCGGACCGGATTACGCTTCTCTTTCGGACCACTCCCCGCCTGGAGCAGGCGATCGAGGCATTTCGGGACTATATTCAGGCCGAGACGCTCTGCCAGAGTCTCGAAAGGGGGGGCGGCGACGATCTCGCCTCCGTGGAGCGACTCAGCGGCCAGGAATTACACATCGGCATCCGCAAAGCAATAGGTCATGCGCAATGAGCAAGGCGTTTCCGCTTCTCCGGTGAACGGGGGGGATATCGTTGGCTGCTTATACACGAAGGGGGGTTTTGTAGATGAACGAGGCGGATTTGAGATTCTTCGAGGGATTGATTCAGGAGAAGATCGACAAGATCCAAAAGGATCTGAGTCACTTCGGCGAAAACGTCATGAGCGGCACCAACACGGAGCTGTCCGGGGACCTATCCTCGTATGCGACCCATCCCTCCGATCAAAGTAGCGGAACGATGGAGCGGGAGCATGCGTTCATGCTTGCCTCCAAAGAGGGCCGGTTCCTGCACCACCTCAACGAGGCGTTGGAGCGGATCAAGGACGGCACTTTTGGAAGATGCCGCGTGTGTGAGAAGGCAATCGGCAGGGCGCGGCTCGAGGCTGTGCCACACGCTACGATGTGCATCGCGTGCAAATCGGAAGAAGAACGGACGCAACGTGACCGGCATTAGGAGAAGCATAGGGGAATTCGGCGTATTCTCGGCGGCGGTCCTTTTGGATCAGTGGTCCAAGTGGGTCGTCTTTCGGCGCATGGAACTGGGCACTTCCAAAGAGGTTCTGGGCCAATTCTTTCGGCTGACGTATATCCATAATCCGAATGCTGCCTTTGGAATCACGCTCTTTGGAGGTGGATTTCATCTCCTTCTTTCGCTTGCCGCATTGGGCCTTCTTTTCTTTATCATGTATCGAACGGCCCCGAGTCAGAGAGCCATAAGGATTGCCCTGTCCATGATCCTTGGCGGGGCGATAGGCAACCTGATAGATCGAATCCGGATGGGCGAGGTGATTGATTTTTTGGATGTGGGCATTGGCCGATACCATTGGCCGGTGTTCAACGTGGCGGATATTGCCGTCACGGTGGGAATGATACTGCTCCTTTTCTCTTACTTCGGGAAGAGCGCTCAGCAGTCGGCCGAGGAAGTAAAAGAGGAGGGACGAACGGAGGAAGATGAAGATCCCCCTTCTCGTTCGTGATCTTTCCTTTGTTGTCTCTTGATGGTTATCTGCTGTCCTGCTGGTGAGAGAGGTGGGGAGGTAAAAGAAGGAGGAGCGTGTTGGAGTTTCTTGTATTAGAGGACGAGGCGGGTAGACGCGTGGATCAGTTTCTGGCCGAACAAGAGCTGGGGTGTTCCCGTTCGTATCTCCAGAAGTTGATTGGTGCGGGACACGTCATCATAAACGGCGTGCAGCCCAAGTCGAGCTATGCCATTCGACCGGGGGATCGCGTCTTCGTGACACTTCCCGAGCCCATTCCGACGCATCTGGATCCAGAGGAGATTCCTCTGGACATTTTTCTTGAGGACGAACATCTCCTTGTCTTGAATAAACCGGCGGGAATGGTGGTCCATCCGTCGTCCGGGCATCGTACGGGCACATTGGTCCATGCGCTGCTCCATCACTGCAAGCATCTCTCCGGCATCGGAGGAGTACTCAAGCCCGGTATTGTGCATCGGCTCGACAGGGATACCTCCGGTTTGCTGGTCGTGGCCAAGGATGACGAGACGCATCGGGAGTTGTCCCGGCAATTTGGGGAGCGCACCATTGCCCGAACCTATCTCGCGCTGGTCTGGGGCACGCCGGAACCCCCCGAAGGTCGGATCGAGAAGCCCATCGGTCGCTCTTCTTCGGATCGAAAAAAGATGGCGGTGACCGAAAAGGGACGAGGAAGATTCGCGGCTACGAGGTATCGCGTTACCGATGAATTCGATTTTCTCTCCTGTCTTTCGCTTGGGCTGGAAACGGGCCGCACGCACCAGATCCGCGTGCATATGAGCCACATCGGGCATCCGGTCTTTGGCGATCCCATATACAGCGGGAGAGAAAAGCAGCTCAAGGGAATCGCCCCCGACTACAGAATCCAGGCTCGGAGCTTCCTGGCGCAAATGCCTCGACAGGCGCTTCACGCCGCTACGCTCGGGTTCGTGCATCCGAAGACGGGGGAGCCCAGGGAGTTTTCTGCGGAGATGCCGGAGGATATGAAATCCTTATTGGATGTGGTGGGCGGGGCATAGGGCTTGAGGATGGGGCAGGGATGTGAATCTCCCGCAAGTCATGAACTTGCGGGAGATTGTTTCTTTTGGAATTGACCGTAGTCCACAGAGAAACCCATCCGTCGTGCTCAATGGGGAAACGGTTCGGGTGCATCGGTGGTAGTCCGGGTCGAAACGCCTCAAGAGAGAGAGTCTGGAGAAACTGGTCGACCCGGCACGCTCTTTGGTCTCCCATATCCGTCGTGGCTCATGCACAACAAGGAGGCAGGAGGTGGCGTCACAGCACAATAACAGGATTCGAATTCCCATCCGTGCGCTGGAGGTATGCACCTCTTTTGCCACCTGCGAGGTGTTGGCGTTGGATTATTTTGACCGCCTGCTGGAATCGGCTGTTCCCCATGGCATCAATGCGCTCATTCTGTTCATTCTGCCCGATTCCTATTATCCGGAGACCGCCCCCCAGAAAACCTGGGAGTATGAGGTGGGCGTGGATTGGCCGAGCCAAGTCTACCCCGAATACCGAAATCCACATTGTCCGAACGCCCAGCAGGATACCGAATATGTGCCCGAACTGATCCGTCGTTGCCATGCTGCGGGTGTCAAGCTTTATCTGCGCACCATCAATAACAAGCACCGGTGGCTCTATCCCGAGCACGACGCTTGGCGCGCGCTGCAGCTGGGGCGCGATGGGAATATCAGGCCCAGTGAGGCGTGCTGCTGGGATATCTCCGCGTTTATGGAATACTACTACCGGCTTCTGGGCGAGTTGCTTCACCGGTATACCGGCGGACCGGAGAAGGCGGACGGGATTATCCTGGATCAACAGAAGTGCTTTGGCCCTTACGTGAATCCGGAGAGCCGTGAGCAGTTCCGGAAGCGGATGGGGCACGAGATGGACCTGGGTCAGCCCGATGAGATCATGACCTATTGGTCCATCCGAAATGCCCAGCGCGTCAAGGAGACGGTGGTCTTCTGCAAATCCATCTCCCCCTCGCTGGAAGTGGGCGTGACCCTGGAGGCGGAGAAGCGGGTGCACTTTGATACTGGCAGCACGGGCATGCGCCACGCCGAGTTCAATCACCGCACAACGGGAGTGGATTTTATCCATCACCAGATCATCGATCATTCGGAGGAGGAATGTTTCTATATCTGGGAGCACCTGTGCGATGAGGGCCCGACCTGGGTGATGCTCGACCCCACAGCGGCCGATGCCGGATGGAACAAGGCCTATTGGGGATGGCAGCCCAGAACGCCCGATTCAATCCGTGAGGAGGTCCAGAAGGTCAAACGAGTGCGGGGCCAGCTTTCCCATCCGGAGAATCTGGTGGGCATGACCGAATTCCCGATCAGCCGATTGCCTTTGGACCATCCTAATCTGGCGGCCTGTTCAGAAATCATTGGACGGGGATAACTGACGGCGCTCACCGCAAAGACCGCAAACAAGGCGCAGAGTTTGCAGGGGACGCAGATTTTTCCTCTCCCAGACACCGGTTTGAGGTGCTTTGGGTTCTTTCGTGTATTTTGTGTATCTCGTGATGAGCGGTTGCGCTTTGGCCCACAAAGGGATCCCATGAACACCCGCGAACGATTTGTCAAAACCCTCTCATTCGATCGCCCGGACCGACCCTATTTCCATCACTCCTTTGGCCTGATGCCCGGGGTGATCGACCGCTGGCACCAGGAGGGGCTCCCGGAGGAGGTGGGCGAGGACGACATCCGCACCTACTTCGGCTTTGATCCGAAAGGAAGAGGCATCGCGGTCAATCACCTTTTCGATCCCATCTTTGAGTCTGAGATCATGGAAGAGACCGATGGGTATATTATCCGCCGGGAATCCAGCGGACAAGTGACGAAAATGTACCCCGAAGTGTCCTCCCTTCCGCATGCCATCGGGTACCCCATCGAATCTTCGGAGGATTGGCCGGCCACAAAGGAGCGTCTGCAGGTTTCCTCCTCCCGTTTTGCGTCCGATTGGGTGGCGCAGGCCGGGCGGACACAGGAGGAGGAGGGACTGCCCCTGTCCTTTGGCGCGGAGGGATTCTACTGGATGCCGAGGGATCTTCTGGGAGACGAACGCCTCTGCCTCTGGTATTACGAGTACCCCGAAATCGTGCGGGATATGCTGACCACATACACCGACCTGCTCTGTGCGCTGGCCGAGGAGATCGTGGCCCGGGTTTGTGTGGATACGGTGCACTTCGGGGAGGACATGGCGTATCGGGGCGGGAGCATGGTCGGGCCGAAGGTTTTCCGGGAGTTCATGCTGCCTTGTTACCGGAGGGTATTCGGTGTCTTTCGTGCGCGCGGGACCTCCCTTTTCAGTGTGGATACCGACGGGCTCGTGGGTGGCCTGATCCCGCTTTTTGTCGAAGCCGGGGTGAATGTCCTGAGTCCCATGGAGATTCGGGCGGGAAACGACCTGGTGGCGCTCCGACGGGAGCACGGTCGCCGGATGGCCTTTATGGGCGGCTTGGACAAACTGGTCCTGCCCGCGGGCAGGCAGGCTATTGACCGGGAACTGGAGGGCAAGATTCCGGCGATGCTTGCGCTGGGCGGCTATGTCCCCGCGCTCGATCATCGCGTGGTGGTGGAGACTTCTTTGCTGCAATTTGGATACTACGTGAAGCGGGTCCGGGAGCTGATGGGACAGGAGGAGCTTGCAGCGCGGGTGCCGCACAGTGATCTGATGGATTAACTCAGTATTGGTCAAACATTAAGGAAAGCGATCGTTTATACTGTCGAGGGATGTGGCATGAAATGATTCTGTCGTTGCATGCGATGACGGAGTCATCGCACTCCAAGAACCCAAAGGAAGTTCCACGAGGAGTTTGTCAGGTAACCCAGCACAGAAAGACCGTGCCCACTGGCATGGAAACGTGTTATTTGAACCTATGTAGAAACTATTCAGCGCACTTTGAGGAGAATTCCGGTATGAGATCCGAAGACACCGCGCAGCCCGAAGCGTCCGGACGGATAGTGTCCTCCGTTCTTGCGGAGATGGGCGAGACTTTTGCCGCCGGCTTTTTTGAAGCGCCCGATGCGCCTCCGGTCGTACGGATGTCCCGGGCAATCCGCCGACATCTCGAAGAGGGGTACCTGCCCTCGTGGAAAGGGCACGCGCTCTATCCGTCCGGGAGCCATGCCATTTGGGAAACCGGCAGCGCCGTGACCTTCAACTATTCCGCTTCCATGAGGTACAATCAGGAGGCATGGACGGTTTTGAGGGCCCGTCACGCAGACCCGGATTGCCAGGCCACGCTGGATGCCCTGGATAGGGTTATGGCGGGGTACTATCGGGTCGGGAGCGAAGTGCCCCCCAAATTCCGCCTGGGGGGAGATGGCTATACGCACAGTATCCTGAATTACGGACGGGTGGTCCGGGAGGGGCTTTCCGGATATGCGGAGCGTGTTTCCACCAAACTTGCAGCGGCCCGGACGCGAGGCGATGCGGAGCGGATGCCCTTCTACATGGCTATGGAGGACGTTCTGGCGGGGATTGCAGCGTTTCACCGTCGTATTTTGGCGCAGCTTCGAGATGCCAGTGGGCTGGAGCCGGAATCCGAGGAGATTCGCCAGCGGCTTGTTGAGGCGCTTTGCCGCGTCCCCTTCCAGCCGGCACAGACCTTCTACGAGGCTCTGGTGGCCACGAATGTCCTTTTCTACCTGGACGGGTGCGACAGTCTGGGGCGTTTCGATCAGGACCTAGGGGCCTTCTACGACCGGGACATCGCTGCAGGACGGATTGGCCCGGAGGAGGCAGAGCGTCTGGTAAGGTTATTCTGGGAAAACGTGGATGCCAACTCCGGATGGAACGTGGCGCTGGGAGGGTCTGCGTCCGACGGCTCTGCCGCGTATAATGCGCTGACCCTCGTCTGCCTTCGGGCGGCAAAATCCATTCGTCGGCCCAACCTGGCCTTGCGCATCCGAAGGGATATGCCGGAGGAGGTGTTCGACGCCGCAATGGAGGTCATCGCGAGCGGATGCGGGATGCCCGCGCTGTATAATGAGGAGGCCTACCTCGATGCGCTCAGGGGAGCCCATCTGGGCATCCGGGAGGAGGACCTGTCCGACTTCGCCTTCGGGGGATGCACGGAGACGATGGTCCATGGGAAATCCAACGTGGGCTCACTGGATGCCGGCATCAACCTGCCCGAGATTCTTTGTGAAACCTTGGGACGCCATTTGTCCGCAGCCCCGGACTTTGAGGCGCTGGTGGACGCCTACAAGGCCGATGTGCGGGAGGCCATTGGGGTACTCGTGGAAGGCGTGAACCGCGATCAGGAGAGGAAGGGCGGGGTGCAGCCTCAACCGCTCCGAAGCCTTCTTGTGGACGACTGTATCGAGACGGGACGGGAGTTCAATGACGGCGGTGCCCGGTATAACTGGAGCGTGATCAACGTGGGCGGCTTGGCCAACGTGGTGGATTCCATGGTGGTGGTTCGGAGGCTGATCTATGAGCAGCAAGAGATCACGGGCTCCGAATTGTGGGACGCCTTGAGTAAGGATTTTAGAGGATGCAAACCTCTTTTGACACAGATCGAGGCATGTCCACGTTTCGGGAACGACGATCCGGCAGTCGATGGGCTGGCCGCGGAGCTCTCCGCCTTCGTTTTCAAAGAGTTTGGACGTTATGCGCCCTGGCGCGGAGGAAAATTCCTCGCGGGTTGTCTGATGTTTGTCACCTATGCGGGAGCCGGGGAGAACCTGATGGCCACCCCGGATGGCCGTCGGGCAGGTATGCCCATTGCGGATTCGGCAGGTCCGGTGCAGGGCCGCGATCGGACGGGTCCAACCGCGATGATCCACTCGGTCACCAGGCTCTCCCATCGTCTGGCGCCGGGGACGCTCGTGGTCAACGCGCGCTTCTCCGAGTCGTTCTTCCAGTCCTCAGGAACGCGGGAAAAGCTCAAGGGGATGATCCGCACCTATTTTGAGCTCGGAGGGATGCAACTCCAGATCAATGTGGTGGATCAGGCCGTGCTCAAAGACGCGATCGCCCACCCCGAGCGGCACGAAGATCTGATCGTCCGCATCGGAGGCTTCTCCGAATATTTCAACCGGTTGTCCCCCCTGCTCAAACAGTCGATAGTGGAACGCACCGAGCACTGATGGGAGCGCGGGAGGTCCCCTCTGAGACGGGCGTTCCCGGAATGAGTAGGCTCGAAGTGCCTTCTTCTCTTTGCGATATAGACTCACCCAATCCTTGCCCCTTGGTAAGAAATGACTTGCCTTTTGGGGAGAATAGTCCTAAATTTCCACTGAGAGAAGCCGTTTGGAAGGAATAGACCGGAGGCTGCATACCCGATATGCGACACGAGAACAGGAGTGGAGAAGTGGAAAAGAAAGCGGGACGCCGATTCAAACTCATTGTCTGCGAAATCCTTTTCAGAGAAACGTGTCATTGCGCGGCACGAACCGGTAACATCATTGATATTTCGTTCATGGGAAAAGGGCTGCACAACATCGGGGACAGCAAGATGTCCAGTGCGTTGCAGGAGGAGATAGACCAGGTGCAGGTGGATCGGTATGATGCCATTTTGCTGGGATACGGACTCTGCAACAATGGGATCAGAGGATTGCATGCCCCGCTCCCACTGGTGGTGCCGCGTGCGCACGACTGTATCACCCTGCTCCTGGGCTCAAAGGAGCAATACAGAGCCTATTTTGATGGAAATCCAGGGACGTATTTCCAGTCCACCGGTTGGATGGAGCGGGACGTGGATTTCTACGACGGTGAGATTTCGGTGATGGAGCAACTGGGCATCAACAGAAGCTATCAGGACTATGTGGAGAAATACGGGGAGGAGAACGCCCAGTATATTATGGAGACGTTGGGAGACGGACTTCAGAACTATTCGAAGCTGGCCTACATTGACACGGGCATAGGCGCATTCCCGGAATACGAGAAGCAGTCCGAAGAGATGGCCCGTGAGAACGGCTGGGAATATGAGAAACTGCAGGGGAGCTGTAACCTTCTGATGCGTTTGATGGAGGGGAACTGGGATCCAAAAGACTTTCTCGTAACCGAACCAGGAAAGACCATTCGGCCCACGAACGATGAGCGGATCCTGGAAGCAGAAGGATGTGTGCGCTGTCGGACAACCGACTGACTTGATCACCGGGTGCGCGCCGGTAAGGTGCTCTCTGCAATGGATGTCTGGATGGACTGCGTGCTGACCCCAAAGGAAGTGGAAAGGGATCGGTCCGCTGTGGATGCCCCGAAGGCATCTGCACAGGAACCATCAGCCGCGGCCGGTCTTGTCAACACATTGCGCGAAAGAGCAGGCCAGCTCCTTCGCCAGCCGCCAAGGACTATAGAATGAACGTCTCTCTCTTCAGCCAAAGCCTGTTTTCGCTGGATTTGTCCCAGGCCATTGCCACAACGGCCCAGATCGGATTTCCGGCCATAGAGCTTGCCTGCATAAAGCCCCACTTTGATCTGACAACTGCCCAAAAGGAACCCGGGTGCATTGCTGACCGAATCGAGGAGGCGGGACTGGCCGTTTCGGCGTTGTCGCTGTTTAGCAGCTTTACAGATCCCTCGTGCCTCGAGGAGCAGATCGTAGCAGCGGAGACTTATATTCGCCTGGCTCCGTTAGTTAGAACAAAACTGCTCAAGGTGACGCCGGGCGCACCTGGCTCCGCCCAAGCGACGGAAGCACACTGGCAATCCCTCTCAAAAGCGCTGGACCGGCTTATCCCCGTATCCGAAGAGGTGGGGGTGCAGCTGGCCTTTGAGACGCACATGCGCCAACTTACCGACACCTTGGCGTCCTCGCAGCGACTGATGGAGATGGTTTCCGCCGGATCAACGGGATTGACCGTGGATTTTCTGAACATGGCGTTTGCTGGAGAAAGCATGCCCGAGGTGATCCGCGTGCTTGGGGACCGCATGTTGCACACCCATGTCAAAAATGGCACGATTGATGCGAACGGGGGATGGCATTTTGAGGCGCTCGACACGGGGCTGATCGACTATGCGGTCCTGCTCAAGTCCGTTCGGGATGCGGGGTACACCGGTTATTTGTCCATCGAGTGTCTCGGAGGAAAAGCCGCCCAGATGCCCGCCCAGACCGCTCGACGGGATCTGAAGATACTCAACGACTGTCTCGCCTGATCGGGCATGTCCTGCGAAAATGTCCATGACCTGTGGCCACGCAAATCCACACGGGCAGGATGCGCGCCATGAGCCCTCTCCGCCAGGATCAGCGAAACCTCCCTATGGCGCAACGGACTCATTCGGTGATCCGCGCGGGCAACTGTTCGAGGAGGAAGAACGATGGAAAGAGTAACGGAGGTGTCGATTCCGGACAAATTGGTGTCACAACTGGCGCTCGGAACGGCGTTCTATTCGCTCGAGTACAAGGACCAATGGTTCGGTCTGATGGATGATTTCCTGGCGCATGGGGGTACGACCATCGACACAGGACGCGGATACCGGGAAAGCGAACAGGTGATTGGGCTTTGGATGGAGAAGCGGGCAGTCCGGGATCGGATCGTCATGATCACCAAGGGCGGTCTTGCGGAAGGCGGTCAGGGATACCTGCCTGTGGAGGAATTCGGGAAGAAGATTGAGGGAGAACTCACCACGAGCCTGGAGTGTCTTCGAACCGACTATATCGACCTATATTTTCTGCACCGCGACAATCCGCTGCTTCCGGTGGCGGAGATCGTGGACGCGCTGAACGATCAACTGGCGCGCGGTCGTATCCTCGCCTTCGGCGGGTCAAACTGGAGCTCCAGCCGGATGGATGAAGCGAACGAATACGCGGACCAACACGGGCTGGTTGGATTCTCTGCGATCAGCAACAACCTGAGCCTGGCGGTGCCCACCGGACCTTTCTACACGGGGTTGGTGTCGATGGACAAAGCCGGCCAAAGCTGGCTTGAGGAAAGCGAGATTCCCCTTTTCTCGTGGTCCTCCCAGGCGCGGGGATTCTTCACGGGGCGCTATGGACCTCTCGCGGGTGAGACCGCCGCCCCAGCGGAGGATGCATTTACCAAACGAATGATGGAAATCTACGGCACGGATGAGAATTTCAAGCGGCTGAGACGTGCCCAAGAGATGGCGAAGCGGAAAGGGGGACTACTCGGCAGTTCAAGTGGCACTGGCCTGGGTGTTGCAGCGCCCCTTTGAGGTGGTACCCGTGGTGGGACCGCACACCAAAGAGGAATTGGCATCCTGTGTGCGTGCTTGTTCGATCGAGCTGAGCAAATCGGATATGAAGTGGTTGAATCTGGAGAGCTGATCCATGTGTTTTCACGCAAGTTGACGGTGAAGAGATCCACTGAAAGGCCCATTATGACTGCCCGCTCCCTTCGAAAAAATCACTTTACGCCCTTCCCTCTCGGGAGCATTCGTCCTTCCGGCTGGCTGGAGAGACAGTTGTACCTGCAGGCAAACAGCCTCAGTGGCAAGCTCGATGAGTTCTGGCCCGACATCAGGGAGAGCCAATGGTTTGGCGGTAACTCGGAAGCATGGGAGCGCGCTCCCTACTGGCTGGATGGTGTGATCCCACTGGCCTTCCTTTTGGACGATGCCGTGCTCAAGGACAAAGTGCACCGATATATGGACACTATCCTCACTTCTCAGCACGAAGACGGCTGGTTGGGGCCGCGCACTATGGTCGCCGGAGCAGGACAGGCGGGGGCCGCAAAGTACGACATCTGGGCACAGTTTCTGGCGATGAAAGCCCTCGTGCAATATCACGACGCCACCGGCGATGATCGCGTCATCCACGCGATGGAGCGGGCATTGCGCAAAGTGGAT
This sequence comes from Candidatus Latescibacterota bacterium, assembly GCA_043804415.1. GTDB lineage: Bacteria > Latescibacterota > 4484-107 > 4484-107 > 4484-107 > 4484-107. The sequence goes on from JAZDJA010000202.1 coordinate 11,348, forward strand.
CGGCACATAGACCGGGCGCCACTGTTCGACTGGGGACAGTTTCGCTGGTTTGAGGCACTGATTGCCATCTTCTGGCTATACGAGCGCACCGAAGCGCCATGGCTGCTCGATCTGGCAGTTAAGTTGCACGCGCAGGGCTTTGACTGGGGGGCCTTTTTCGAGCATTGGCCCCTGACGGAGCCGACGGAGAAGGGCCGCTGGAATTTCGCGGGTCACGTAGTCAATAATGCGATGGCCATCAAATCCCATGCGCTTTGGGGGCGGATGAGTGATGCAGAGCGGGATCGCCGCGCAGTTGCCGAACTGATCGCCAAACTGGATGAATTCCACGGCTCGGCAACCGGTGTTTTCACCGGAGATGAGTGTCTTGCCGGTCGGAGTCCGGTTCAGGGGACCGAGCTCTGCGCGGTGGTGGAGTATATGTATTCTCTGGAGGTACTTTTGGCGGTCCTTGGGGATCCGTCCTTTGGCGACCGGCTTGAGAAGATCGCGTTTAACGCGCTTCCGGCCACGTTCTCTCCGGACATGTGGTCGCACCAGTATGACCAGCAGGTCAATCAGGTGGCATGCACCATCGCCGAGGGCCGCACATGGAACACCAACGGTCCGGATGCGAATATCTTTGGCGTTGAGCCGAACTACGGATGCTGCACGGCCAACCTGAGCCAGGGCTGGCCCAAGTTTGCCGCTCATCTCTGGATGCGCACCGAAGACGGTGGCATAGCGGCCGTTGCCTACGCGCCAAGCTGCGTCACCACGGAGATCGATGGGGTTCCGGTGACGGTTGACCTTGAAACCGAGTATCCCTTCCGAGACAGGCTGACCTTTACGGTGACTGCGGAACGGGCGGTGACTTTCCCGCTGCTCCTGCGCATTCCCTCCTGGGCCGATGGAGCCGAGATCAAGGCGCCGGGCGAAACGATGCGTCCCACTCCGGGGACCTTCGAGCGGATCGAGCGGACGTGGGGAGGCACGACCCAGATTGTGCTTGTCCTGCCCATGGCGCCATCCCTTTTGCCACGCGACAACGGTGCGGTTGCCATCGAGCGCGGCCCACTGGTCTATTCCCTGAAGATTGGAGAGGACTGGCGGCGTGTGCATGAAGATCAGCCCTACCGGGAGTTACCTCATGCTGATTGGGAAATCTATCCGACCACTCCGTGGAACTATGCGCTGGACATCAACGAGAAAACGCTGTCCGAAGGTGTCGTTCTGAGCGAGTGCCCCGTGGGAGCGTGTCCGTTCTCGCCGGAGGGTGCGCCGGTCTCCTTGAGGGTAAAGGGCCGACGGCTTCCCGAGTGGCAGCTGATAAACGGCTCCGCGCAGGAGACACCGGAACGACCCCTCCAAACACAGGAGCCCTTGGAGGAACTGACGCTCATTCCCTACGGGTGCACGAATCTTCGCATCACCGAGTTTCCGGTGGCAAAAGACAGGTGGGAGGGGACGGACGCTTAGGTCGCCATGTCCCGAAGGTTGAAAGATCAGTTTGGCTGCTCCCTAACTGGTGAAAAGCCCCCTGTCCGGCGCGGGGATCCGCTTCAGGCAAGCCATGGAAGGTGCGCGAGGATCTGCATTTGGGTGCCCGGAAGGAATCAAGGATGCTTCAAAAACGAAAATCGGTGGAGATCGCCTGGATCCTATTATTGTTGATCCTGTGGGCCCGTCCTGCAGCGGCTAGGACGGTGGAACCCGTACATCGCCCCGAGATCAAAGAGCAGATCGCGCCCCCATCCGAACCCGATGAGGGGATCCGCGGCACTGGGGCAGTTTGGACCGATTCCGTGCGGTATGCGGCGCAATCGGTGGATTATCGTTTCGACGAAGACACCATCCTCTTTTCCGGAGACGCCAAGATCCAGTACGGAAAAATGACGCTGACCGCCGAGAAGATCGCCCTGCGCATTGACGACGATATGATCCTCGCAGAAGGGATTCCCGACAGCACCGGAAAGCCCGTGGGAACGCCCGTATTCAGGGAGGGCACGGAGGAGATCCGGGGTCTTCGGATGACCTACAATGTCAAGACCAAAAAAGGCACAGTGGTTTCGGGAGAGACCGCATTTGAGAAGGGTTTCTACCGGGGGGAACGCATCCGCCAGATTGGAGAGGATGTGCTGGGGGTCTCGCAGGGAACCTATACCACCTGCGAAAAGGAAAACCCCCACTATCATTTTGCCAGTCGCCGAATGAAAGTGTTGGTAAATGACAAGGTCGTCGCCAAGCCGCTGATTTTCTATGTTGCCGATCTTCCCGTGTGCTATTTTCCTTTTGCCATCCTTCCCATCAAAAAGGGCCGGCATTCCGGCATCCTGATGCCTCGATACGGCAGCAGCAGCTATGATGGGCGCTATATCCGAAATGTGGGCTATTATATGGCTCCCAGTGACTATTGGGATGCCACCGCCAAGGCCGGCTTTTACGAGGAAACCGGTTGGCTTTTGGAATCCGATTTGCGGTATGCGCTGCGCTATCGCTTCCAGGGATCCGTCGCAGGTTCCTACAAAGACCAATGGCAACGTGGCGTGCGGGTGAAGAGGCGATGGGACCTCAGACTCAGCCATAATCAGACCTTAGATCCCACCTTGAGCTTTCGCGGGAGCGCCAATCTGGTGAGTGACAAGGCCTATTTGAGGGACACCGGCCTCCATCCCATGGATCGGATGAATCGGATCTTGCGATCCGATCTCCTTTTGAATAAACGCTGGGCAAAATCCGGAAACAGCCTTTCGGCGTCCCTCTCACAAAGCAAATTTCTGGATCCCCCGGAGGGAAGCACCCTTGATCTCCCCAGAATAATGTTTCGCAAGTCCAGAACGCCCGTTTTCAAATCGGAGAAGGGGAGCACGGAAACACGCGATTCCAAGTGGTATCGACCATTACTCTATTTCTTCAACGGGGATTTGGGAAACACCATAAAGAGGAGCAAGACCACGGATAGCGATATGGTTGTGGTTACAACTGCGAGGAATCTGGGAATCAGCGGTGCGCTGGAGCTCCCCGGTTCTCACAAGGCCTTGCAGCAGGTGACGCTGTCTTTTGACGGGAAATTGAGGGACACTGCGGTGGAAGAAAAAGCAGAAAATGGGGATCTTCTCAAGACCAGAAACTTGCAGAGCGGATTGGGGCTGTCCAGCTCCCACAGCGTCTTTGGATGGCTCGATCTTTCCCCGAAGCTGAACTTGAATAAGACATGGCAAGAGGATGAAAATAGAAAGTGGACGAAGACCAATTCCTTTAGTGGGACGGCGAGCGCCAAAACGACCCTCTATGGACTCTTTTCCCCCCACATCGGAGCACTGAAGACCGTGCGGCACGTGGTCGAACCCCGAGTATCCTTCTGGTATAGCGGAATGCTCAGACAGCACGACCAAGAGAAGTGGGAGGAGCTCAAGCCGCAGCGCACGCTGGATCTGAGCCTGAACAACATCCTCCAGATCAAGACGCAGAAGGGGGAAAAAAAAGAACGCAAGCTTACGCTCGGCACCCTGATCTTTTCCACGAGCTACGATTTCGAGAAGGAAACGCGCGCATTTTCCGATCTTCGGACGAGCCTCAGCATCAAACCCATTCCAAGTTTTGACGTGCGCTTTTCCGCCCAGCACAGCTTGTACGATCAGGACGATGCGTTCGATCCCCTTCGGCTTGATCTGAAAAATATGAGTGCCACTACCTCCCTGCGATTCTCAGGAGGGGGCATCGGGAAAAAACCGGGAACGTCCGGACAGCCGCCCTCCAGCGATCCCTTCCTGGATCGGGAGGGAGATTCGGAAGGCCGCTCCGTGATCCCCGGTCTGGATCCATCGAATGATGGTGAAAACACGTCGACTTCGGGGCCGTGGCAGTTCCAGTTATCCCATTATTATGGGATAACAAAAGTCGCGGCATCGTTTAGAAAGACCACGTGGATCAAGGGATCGCTTCGCCTCAACCCCACGGCACGCTGGCGCGTAAGCTATCAATACAACTACGATCTCGAGCGGAAAGAGATGACCGCCCATGATGTTTCCATCTTTCGGGATCTCCACTGTTGGCAGGCTCAGATCCAGTGGACGCCCTCCGGGTACCGAAAGGGATATTACTTCTTGCTGAACATCAAGGAACTCCCGGACATCAAAATAGAAAAGAAACGAGGAAGAGGCGGATTCAGTTTTCGATGAGTTTTCGGGCACGGATGCAGGCGCCTGCAGTGTTTTCGGGTTTTTCTTGAGAGAAAAACAATAAGAAGACCCCTCACGCTGTGTGTTGCATAACATCTTATTACCGTGTTAGATAAGATGATCTAGCCGGTTTTTCGCGCGCATCCATTCGGGGGAAATGCAAAAAAGGCACCCCTTTTCAGGCAGTTTCCGAAAGAAAACTATTGACAAAAGCCCGTCATTGCTGTATATATGAACCTATTGACGGTATTTATACCAACCGAGAGGAGGTGACCCTATGACTAGAGAAGAAATCGTGGCGATCGCCGCAGAGGATGCCGGTGTGTCCAAGGCGAAGGCTGCTGCCGTGTTGAGTTCGGTGCTGGATAGTATCACGGATGCACTGAGCGAGGGCGACAAAGTTACGTTTGTCGGATTCGGGACCTTTTCGACCTCCAATCGCGCGGCTCGCACAGGGCGTAATCCGCGAAGCGGCGCAACCATCCAGATTCCGGCCACCACAGTTCCCAAGTTTAAGGCTGGGAAAAAGCTCAAAGAGACGGTGTAGCAGATTGGATGGAACGGACAAAATGAGGGGCAGGAGGTGGTTTTTTTCCTGCTCCTTTTTCTTTTTCTCCCCAGTGGCCTGTTCCGCATGTTTTTGGCGAGACGCCCGAACAGGCGGGGCGGAAATTCGGTGGGCTCGCGGGGCAGGGCTGTCCGCGGGAGCGTGCTTCTTCTTCCTTTCCAAAGACAAACAGCTTGGTGCTTCGTATGGGATGTGGACTGATTTGCCGTGCAGAAAAAACTTGACTTTTCGCAGACTCATGCGTATCTTATAAACCATGTTGGGCGGGAATAGCTCAGTGGTAGAGCGCCACCTTGCCAAGGTGGATGTCGCGGGTTCAAGTCCCGTTTCCCGCTCCATTTTTATGAGGCGGCATAGCCAAGAGGCTAAGGCGGAGGTCTGCAAAACCTCTATTCCCCGGTTCGAGTCCGGGTGCCGCCTCCATCGGTAAGGTTTCTCCCCATCGCGGGAGCGTTTTTTCCTTGGGATGGAAGAATCTTTGACTCCAGTGCGTGGGTGCGAAACAGCCCTGACTGGAGTTTTTCCGTTTTTTGCGGGGCCTTTCTGTGTGCATACTGGGGGGCCGGCGCTGCGCAGAGACGATCTGTCAAGCACCGTGTGATCGGATCGGTTGCCGCATGTCCGTGCACCTATCCCCGAGTCAGCTTGTGCTGGTGACATGGGAAACCACAATCGGCTCGTCTGTGCATTTGCCCATGAAGAGTCCTTCTGCTCATCGAACTCCATCGCGTCTTCGAGAACCGTTCCACTGGATTCTCACGGCTTTCGTGTCCCGAAAGGAATGTCCCCCTATGGGCGCCCCATCCAACGATAACCTGCGCATCTTCGCATGTCCCCGAACGCATGACCAGGTCGTGGCGTGGTTTAAACCGTTTCCGAAAGGGCGTGTTCTGGATCTGGGCGCCGGAGAGGGCGCGCTCTCAAAAAGGCTGCCGGAGGAGGGATTCGAGGTGCGGGCGTTGGATTTGATGCCCGAGCAATTCCGGGCAGTGGGGATTCCTTGTGATTGCGGGGACCTGAACGGCAGGATGCCCTATGAGGAGGACTCCTTCGACTATCTGTGTGCGGTGGAACTCATCGAGCATCTGGAGGATCCGTTTGGCTTTGTGCGGGAATGCCGACGTATAGGGCGGACTGGCCCACGGCCACAAGATATGAGGATAGGCCTTTCCCAAGAGCAGTTCGGGAACATAGGTTAAGAAAGGACAGAACGCCGTGGAAAAAACATCAGTGATCATACCTGTCTATAACCGAGCGCATCTTCTTAAAAATACTTTGTTTTCCCTGAATTCTCAGTCACACCTTGTGGAGGAGGCAGTTATTACCGATGACGGATCTCAACAAGATATCGCGGGGACTATCAAGGAAATTGTCCACGATCTGAGATTTCAAGTGAAATATGTGCGGCAAGAAGATAAAGGATATCGCGTGGCTAAATGCCGCAATAATGGAGCCAGAATAGCAGCCTGGAGCCATCTCATTTTCATTGACCAGGATATTGTTCTTACCAAGCATTGCATCAAGACTCTGGTTGAGGCAAGACAAAAGGGGATTTTTCACACTTCCTATCCCATTCGGCTCACTGAAACACAGAGCGAAATGGTAACAGATGACATGATCAAAAACGGAGACTTCACAGCCCTCATCACCCAGAAGCAGATTAGAAAAGTTCGCAGACAGTTCAGCAAAGATCGCACCTACTATATCCTGAAGCGTTATCTTCATCTTAGAGAGATAGGCCCCAAGTTGAGAAGTTGTGTATTCTCGATCCACGAAGATGACTTTAGATGCGTCAATGGTTTTGACGAAAACTTCCAAGGGTGGGGAAACGAAGATGACGATCTTGGGCGTCGTTTGCACAAACACGCAATACTGGGAAGGAATCCTTTCCTGAATGAGTTTCCTCTTCATCTTCATCATTCGCCGTTCCACCAGGATGGGTACAGAACGAATCGAGAATACTATGAAAAAAGAATCAGAGAAATCAGAGCTGGTCAGTATCGCTCTCAGTATGGAATAGAGAATCCATTGGGGGAGGAAGATGTAGCCGTTACAGTGTTCTAGGAGTCTTGGTTTCCCGTTGGACCCGAAACCCGGACGTGGTATCAGCAGCTGGACTGATCCAAATGAGGACGTTCATTTCTCCAAAAGCACGTAGTTCTTGTATTCGCCCAGCCGGATTCCTAGCACTTTGGTTTCAAAAAAGGATAAGGCTCTGATAGAAAGTTTGTTGTGCTTGTGCTTTTCCTTTGAGTCGGATTTTTCGACCACACGCCAGTTCATCTGTGCGATTCGATGCTGCATAACTAGCGGATGAGTATCCTCGAATACCGCGAGGTTTTTCAACGTTCCGTAGTCGTACTCGACGGTGTGGTCCGCGTGATGCTTGTCCACCCACTCCTTGTCGTGGTGCAGGGCATCCAGAGCGATCTCTTTTTGTTTCATCTGTTTTGGAGGCCTGACCCAGCCATAGTGATAGATCTCGGCATCTGCCCGGGCGACGCGGAGTTTCTTCCCGTCCTTGCGGAAGCTCTGGGCGCTCTCCCAGGATCGCGCTCCGATCCCGTTTCGGACGATGCGAATCTCGTGGCGGTACCAGTTGCGCCCGATCTGATAATGGTCGTAGTCTGCGTAGAAATGTTTGTAGTCGAAGAGCAATCCCTCCACTTCGGGATCGTTCAGATAATGCGCCATCTTTGCTCGCAGTCCCGGCAGGTCATGCTCGTGCACCACCTCGTCGGCTTGCACGTAAAAGCACCAATCGCCCGTACATGCATCCAATGCCACGTTGGTCTGCTGGGCGTTGATTGCTCCCCGGACGAAGTATTTGGGATCCCATACGGTCTCGATGATCCGGATCTTCCTATCCCCGATGGAACGCAGCAGGTCGGTGGTGCGGTCGTCCGAATCTCCGCACGCGACGATCACCTCGTCGCAGAGAGGAAGGATGGAGGTAATGGCTTCGACAATCGGGTAGTAGAGTTTGATCGCGTTCTTCACGAAGGTGAATCCGCTGACTTTCATGGCCGTCCTTCTTTTTTCTGGTTACAGGTTACTGGCTACCGGTTACCGGTTACCGGATACTGTTTACTGCTTACTGTTCACTGGTTACCGGTTGCTGGTTACTGGTGAGCAGTTATGCGGTTTGGAAATATAGGGAGATTTGCGGGAAAGGTCAAGGGCTTTATGATGGATTTCATCGAGAGGAGGGCGGCTTGACGGGAAGACGGCCTCTGAAGATTCTCCAGTCCATCGTGCTGCATGGCTGGAATGCGGGCGCGTGGTATGCGGTCGAGTTTTCCAAGGCCCTGCAGCGGCGGGGGCACGAGGTGCTGATTCTGACGCCGGAGGGAGGCATTCCGGCCCAGCGGGCCCGGGAGGCGGGGCTTCCGGTGGACACCTCGGTGGATCTGAAACAATGGTCTCCGGCAGCCGTGCGCCGCAATGTGCGCACCATGAGGGCACTATTGGCGCGGGAGCGTTTCGATGTGATCAATGCGCATTGGGGGGAAGATCATCTCTATTGGGCGCTGGTGCTTCGGTTTCTCGTCCCGGAAGCTCCGCCTCTGGTGCGGATCCGTTCGGTGAATCCCAGGTTGCCCAAACGGCATCCTCTAAACAAGGTGCTCAACCGATATTGGACCGATCTGGTGCTCGTGTCCAACCGGTTTCTATCTTCGGGGAGTGAGCGGGTGCTGGGGCTGGATCCTGGCAAGGTCGCCATGGTGTATCCCGGGCTCGATGTATCGGCTTTCTCCGAATGCTCTCCGGGTGATGCCCAGGCTAAAGAGTCCCTGGGAATCGATAGGGATGCCCTTGTCGTGGGACTGATCGCCCGGTTTTCCAAGATCAAGGGGCATCGCCATTTCATCGAAGCAGCCGGACAGGTGGCGCGCTCGGTGAAAAAAGTCGTCTTTCTGATCGTCGGATTTGACTGCGGCGTGCACAAGGAGGACCTGGAAGCATGGGCCTCCAAGGCCGGAATTGCGGATCGCACCCGGATCGTCGTGCTGGAGCGGGTGCAGGATCTCTCCCGGATCATGGCTGCGGTGGATCTGGGGGTGATCTCCTCCATCGGTTCGGAGGCGATCTCCCGGATCACGATGGAGTATATGGCCACGGGAAAGCCGATGGTGTGCACGACCGTGGGAGGCATTCCCGAACTGGTCGTTTCCGGCCAAACAGGACTGTTGGTTCCTCCTGCAAAGCCAGCTGCGATGGCCCAGGCGATGATCGCCTTGTTGAGCGAACCGGAAGGGCTTTTGCGTATGGGCGCCATGGGAAGAAAGAGGATGGAGCAGCGGTTTTCGATAGAGACACAGACCGATGAGATGGAGGAGGTGCTGTATGCTCTGTGTCAGCGGGTCTGAACAGGCGGGATTGGTGAATGGTGAGTGGTGAAAGGTGATTGGCGAGGGTTTCTCTGAGTACTCTGAGTACTCTGCGTACTCTGCGCCTCTGCGGTGAATGAATGGCTTGATTCGGCCCCCCTACTTAATATGAGGAGCACGCATGCTAAAGATCGGAATTATCGGATATGGTTCGCGGATCTCCAGTATGGCCCAGTCTCTGGGCGTGTTCGACATCCCCTACAAGGTGGCGGCCATCGCGGATCCGAGGGCGGAGGAGATCCAGAAGAGCGGAGACGCCCTGCTTCAGGACGCGGTGTTTTATCCGACCGCTGATGCGCTTCTGGAGGACGCAAAGCTGGATGGGGTGATGATCGGAACGCGGTGTCATCTGCACACCGAGATGGCCTGCAAGGTGGCGGCCCGAAACATCCCGCTTTTTCTGGAGAAACCGGTTGCCATCACGTTTGAGCAGGTCCGGAAACTGGCGCAGGCTTTTGAGTCCGTGACCGCACCCACAGTGATCTCGTTTCCGCTGCGCTTAAGTCCGGTGGTGCAGCGCGTGAAGGAGATCATCGAATCGGGGATGGTCGGCACGATTGAACACGTGGTGGCCTTCAACGATGTGCCCTACGGAGCGGTCTATTTTGAGGACTGGTACCGGAATTACGATCAGGTGGGGGGGCTTTTCCTGCAGAAAGCCACGCACGATCTGGATACGATCCAGTATCTGTTGGACCAGCGGCCCCGGTGGATCTCTGCGATGAAGGCCCAGCGGGTTTATGGCGGGGACAAGCCGTATGATCTGAGATGTGTGGATTGCTCTGAGCAGGACACATGCATGGAAAGCCCGTTTAGCCTGTTCCACAAACGATTTGAAGGAGATCGGGTCCAGCAGAAGGATTGGAAAATGTGTCTGTTTTCCGAGGGGATCGAGAATGAGGATCTGGGTAATTGCATGATCGAGTATGAGAGCGGCGCCCAGGCCAGCTATACGCAGAATTTCTTTGCCCGGTACGAGGCCGCTCAGCGCGGTGCGCGGCTGTATGGATACAAGGGGACGATCTTTTTCGACTGGTATAAGAACGTGATTCAGGTCTTCAGGCACACTTCGCCCATGGTGGAAACCATAGACTTTAAGGGGAATATGCCGCACTTCGGGGGAGACCGGGAACTCTGTTATGATTTCCTGATGGCTATGAAGGAGCATCGGCCCTCGCGAAGTCCGATCTCAGCCGGCATTCTGAGTGCGCTGACATGCCTGTGGGCCCGGGAATCCGCCCAGACGCGAAAGTTCTGTGAAGTGAAGATGCCGGCGTAAGGGGGAAAAGCGGGGGTCAGGGATCAGGGGTCAGTGATCAGAAATCAGTGATCAGAAGTCAGAGGCTACTCGCTAACTTTCACGTCTTCCATTTCGGAGGAGGTCCCATGCAATGAAATGCCGCCCGTACGATAAAGAAAAAGACCGGTCCGCCGCCCACCGCATCTGGCGTGAAATCGGCTGGATTGAGCAGGACAAGGAAGCGGTGGTGGACCTTTTCTCCGAGTGCGGCTCTTCGCTGGTGGCCGAGGTGGGCGGCGAGACGGAGTGTCTCGTCACGGCTGCTCCGGGCACGATTCGCTATCTCGACGAGGAACTTCCGTTTTCCTGCATCACTGGGGTTACCACCAGCAGAGTTGCGCGCAAGAAGGGGCTTGCCAGGAGGCTAACCGCGCTTTCGGTGGCAGGCGCCAAAGCTGAGGGTGCGCTGGTTTCCGGGCTTGGGATGTTCGAGCAGGGCTACTACAACCAACTCGGTTTTGGCTCCGGCGGGTATGAACACCGGGCGTCCTTTGATCCTTCGCGGCTCAAGGTTCGAGTGAAAGCCCGCGTCCCGCGCCGGATCGGATTCGATGACTGGGACATGGCCCACGCTTCCCGACTGGCGCGCGCTCGTGGGCATGGAGGCTGCAATCTGACGCCGCCCGAACTGACTCAGGCGCAAATGTGTCGGGCGAAGAACGGATTTGGCCTGGGTTACTGCGATGGTCCCAATGGAGAACTTACCCACCACTTCTGGTGCACCGACGGGGGGATGGAATCCGGCCCTTACACCATCGGTTGGATGACCTTCCGGACGCCGGATCAGTTTCTGGAATTGATCGCGCTGATCAAATCATTGGGCGATCAAGTGCGACTGGTGACCATGCGCGAGCCGCAGGGGATCCAACTTCAGGATCTGCTGGATCGCCCGCTCAAAGGGCAACAGGTGAGCGAAAAATCAAGATTCGAAAACAGGATACATGCTTTAGCCTACTGGCAAATGCGCATAAACGATCTGCCGGGATGCATGGCGCGAACCCATCTTCCGGGAGATGTCGTGCGATTCAATCTGGAGCTGAGCGATCCCATCGGGGCCCACCTGGACGGGAAGGCGCCGTGGCGCGGCATCACCGGGAGGTATGTGGTCTCCCTGGGGCCTGCGTCAAACGCGGAGCCGGGCACAGATCCCACGCTGTCCTTGCTGAGCGCGTCGGTGGGTGCGTTTACCCGGTTGTGGCTCGGAGTGCGTCCAGCCGGTGGTTTGGCCGTCACGGATGAGCTCTCCGGTCCTCGGGAGCTCCTGGGACAGCTCGACGAGTTGATGCGTTTGCCCGATCCCAAACCGGACTGGGATTTCTAGCCAAAAAGGATTCCTGCCTCAGCGTCCGACCCGATTCCCATGGGTTCCTGCTCTCTTTTCGGCACGCGCCGTCTTTCCCATTTTGGAGTCACCCGTCCAACGATCCCAACGAGTTTCCTCAGGAGAAACATGATGTCCCACACCGGTCGCGTTATCGTCGCGCTGCTGATTTCCATTTCGGCGCTCCAATGCGGGGAGCAGCGCACCCCATCCTCCTCACCCGAGATCCCCAAGCGCATTGTCTCCACTGCGCCGAACGTGACGGAGATCCTGTTTGTGCTCGGACTCGGAGACCGCGTGGTCGGCGTCAGCGAGTTCTGTAATTATCCGGAAGCGGCCCGATCGGTGGCGAAGATCGGCGGCTTCTCCAATCCGAGTGTGGAGGCGATCGTGGCGCTGGAGCCGGATCTCGTGGTGGGATCGTGGGGCAATCCAATGGAGATGGTGGATCATATCCGGCGACTGCACATCGGATGGATCGGAGTTAAGATTCAATCGGTCGAGGAGGTATTTGCCGCCATGGAGATCATCGGAGAGAGGACGGGAAAAAGCGTCCAGGCCAAGAAACTGGTCGCCGGATACCGGAGTCGCATTCGGAAAATCACGGAGTATACGGAGTTGCTTACGCCCGAACAGCGCCCCCGCATCTTCTGGGGCGGGTGGCACGAGCCCATCTACACTGCCGGACCGGGGAGTTACATTAACGACCTGATCGAGATGGGGGGGGGACGAAATGTGGCAGAAAATGCCAGTGGACCGTGGCCCCGATATGGGATGGAGGCCATTGTGGCTGCCGACCCGGAGGTGTTTCTCTGCGGGCACGACCCGGAAGGGTATGCCACAGATGCCGAAGCCCTCGAAGCGCTCCGGGCGCGCAGTGGATGGAGGGACATCACCGCGGTCAGAACCGGACGGGTGCATCTGATGCGCTCTGACGCCTTCCTCCGGCCGGGACCGAGATTGGTGGACGCCCTTGAGCAAATGGTGGAAACCATCCATCCGAATCTGGTGAAAGAGGAGGACGGCAGAATCCCCCATCACCCCAAGGAGGCCCCTTGAAACGCGTGACCCCAAAACGTTGGATATCCGTAATCCTGTTGCTCTCGATGCTGCTTGTCGCGGTCTCTCTGGTTTGCATCTCCTTTGGCGCGTCGCCGATTCCGATTCGGCAGGTGGTGGGCGCTTGGCGGGATCCGGAGGGGATGGGGAAGGTGGGCACGATTCTCTGGGAGATTCGGCTGCCTCGGGTGTTGATGGGCGCGATTGTGGGCGCAGGGCTGGCTTCGGCTGGGGTGATCTTTCAGGCGCTGCTCAGAAATCCGCTGGCCGATCCCTATGTGCTGGGCGTATCCGGCGGCGGCGCGGTGGGCGCGATTGTGGCGATGATGCTGGGCACGAGTATGCGGTTTCTGGGATTTTCCGCGGTCACGGTCTTTGCGTTTACCGGGTCCCTGTTGACCATCTTTCTGGTGTATGCCATCGGGCAGTCCAAGGGGCGGATCGTGACGCACAGTATGCTCTTGGCGGGCGTGATCGTCAACTCCCTCTTTTCGGCGGTCATCATGTTTCTGACGGCCACGATGGATTTTGCCAAGGTGCACGGGGTGATCTTCTGGCTGATGGGAAGCCTGGGCTCGGCGGATCCGGCTGTTTTGACGCCTCTTTTTCTCTATGTCCTTCTTGGAATCGGCATCCTCTTCTACATCGCGCGGGATCTCAATCTCCTTACCTTGGGCGAGGAATCGGCCTCGCATCTTGGGGTAAATGTGGAGCGCACCAAGCGGATTGCCTTTGTGGGGGCATCGCTTGTGACCGGGACCGTGGTGTCGGTAAGCGGCCTGATCGGCTTTGTGGGGTTGATCGTTCCGCATGCGATGCGGATGTTGGTCGGGCCCGATCACCGGCTGCTTTTGCCCGCGTCGGCGCTGTGCGGAGCCATCTTTCTGGTGATCTCGGATACCATCGCCCGCACGATTATCGCTCCCACCGAGCTTCCCGTTGGGGTGATCACCGCACTGTGCGGCGGCCCGTTTTTTATCGTGCTGATGCGAAGCCGGCTGAAGGGGTCTCAGTAGGCGATCGGTCAGTGAGGATGTCGCCTCGGATGACAGGGCGTGGGAGGACAAAAAAGGGCTTGACTTTTTGGGCTATACTGCATACATTG
>JAZDJA010000203.1:0-5032 GCA_043804415.1 Candidatus Latescibacterota bacterium
CACGAAAAAGTCCAGCAGATTGGCCAATTGCCAGGCGGGCTCATCCAGAAGCCCGTCTATCTTCATCGGCTCCGAGATTAATGGGCATTGATATCCAGGTGCCTGGATCGGATTTGTTTTTTTCGGCATTGGAATCCTCCTTTCCCCCCTTGATAAGACCCCCTATAATTTCAGCAGTAATTCGGCATTCTTCCTGAAAATCCGTTTCTTGATCGAAGCAGACAGGCCCATCCCACCCAACAGTCCGATGATATACGCCTCCTTGTTTCCCACAAAATAATCCGTGCCAAAGAGCAGTTTCCTGTGGTGCTTCTCAACAAATCGCTTCGCATAGTCGCGGTCTCTTGCCAACGCATTATATCCGCTCATGGCCGAGAGATCTGCCCATAGATTCGGATGGTGCTCCATTAGATAATCCACCCGGCCCGGCTTGCGTACAACCCCCTTGGGGTAGCCCTCTTGGATTCCCGGGACATCGGCCGCTATCTCCGCCCAGAAGGCGGGCCCATGTCCGATGAAAAGGGTCTCTGGAAATTCACGCAGCGCCTCTTCCAGGTAGGGCAACCCAATCTGATCCCTCACGCCGACCGTCGAGGCGGCAAACCGGAGGTCGGGAAGCACCGGCAGACCCAGTTGTCCGCAGGCTCTGTAGATGCTCTTGAGCCGTGGGTCGTGCGTCGGCAGATTAGCCAGGATTTCCCCAAAGCCTTTGCAGCCCTGGTCCGCATATTCCTCGATGAGGGGATGGAAATCATAGTTCCCATCGTTGGTGCCCCGCCGGGGATCCACATTCACAAAGGGGATGAACCGATCCGGGTGTTTCCGGCAGTCTTCCAGCGCCTGCTCGGTCGTATACGAATAGTGCTCCTCTTCGGGATTCACAAGAGGCAGAATCACCGACTTCTCAATCCCGTGCGCATCCATAAAGACGATAAGCGCCCCCGCAGTCAGCGGATCCTTCCCGTATAGCACTTTTCCCAAATGGGCGTGCGTGTCAATCATCTCCGTCCTCAAACTGTATCCGGTACTGATAGGCGGGCGAAGTGAGGTCTTTCTCGCTGAGCTCCTGAAGCCTCGCCATGGTCAGAACAAACTCATGGGTTTCCCGATCTTCATACACTCTGAAGTTGGAAAACTGCACCCAAGGGGAATCCCCTTCCTGAACATCCTCAACAACCGGCACCGTCTCTTTGATTACGGCTATCTTCTCTTCATCCACCTGGGCTATATGCAGAGGGTATCTTGGCCGGTTGCCATCGGGATTTTCTTTTAGGATGTTTCCGATCCAGTAGAGCTTTCCATTCCTGGAGCTTCTGATCAATCTTGAACCCGTAGCCGGCGAAAAGAAAGGCTCGCCCGTGTGAAAGCCCAACGGGGAAACTGCTGACCAACTCATTCCCATATCTTTTGAAATCGCATGCCATCTGTATCCCGGTTTGTGAGGGATACCCATATTGCTTCCCCGAAGAATCATCAGCAGAGAGCCGTCGTCCAGCTCGGCAACAGTCGGCTCATCCAAGCCCCTGGACGAGAGGGCTGGATCGATCTTCACCATCTGGCTCATCTCCCATTCCAAGCGGCCCTCTTTCCATTTTCCGAAAAAGCAGCCCGCTTCCACTGGAACCAAATAGGGATTATCCGTGCTGTAATCCAAGGGCGTTCTGCTGGTCGGCAGAACAATCTGCCCTTCGCGAGTCTGTGTCGGTGCGCAGAAGGAGATACACTCGCAGTTCCTGCCATAGACAACCTCCCTGGCCCAGTTCTCCCTGTCAAATCCATTCTGGATAACCTGTTCGGGTTCGCCGAACGTCTCTCCCCCATCGGTGGAAATCCTCATAAATATCCGGGTCAACTTGCCCACATCGCCGGTGTAGCGACTTTCCGGATACAGGGAAAGATTGCAGAACTCAAGAATCGAATCCCTTTTCTCATCAAACAGAAGGGCGCTTTCTCCGCGGCGCAAAACGCCTTCCTTTGTTTCGGCCGGCTCGTAGAGCAAGATCGGTTCTGTCCACGATCTACCATTGTCCTGGCTGGTCCGCTGGAAATGCCTGCCCATCGCATCAGAGGCGACCTCCTCCGAATACTGCTGCAAGAGCCCTGTACCTGCCCTGCTCGTATAAGCGGTGTTCACCTGGAGGATGGATACGCCGCAATAATAGCCATCCACACATGGCCGGCTCTCGCCTGTTGCGGGGATTAAAACAGTTCTTTTCACCTTCATCCTTTTCCCTCCCAAATACAGCGCTATTTCGACACTTTCTCGGGGGGCGTTGGGAAGAGAATCATCCCAACACCGGGGAATGCTTCAGGAAGACCTTCAGCGCTTTCCCGGGAGAAGAAGACCACCGTGGATGGCGGACGGTTCGACCGGGCATCGATCACGCCCAAGCGGTCTATTGGCCCTGCTATTCCAGTGCGGCTTCGGCCATCGCCCGGACATTCTCCGGCGGCACATTGGGCAAAATGGCCTCGTGACTTGGGCTGACAATGAGATTGGGCCCCAACAACGCCTTCACCCTTCGGACATCCGCTTTGATCGCTTCCGGACTGCCGTGCACGAGCAGGTCCTGGGTGTCGATGCCACCCATAAAGGCGATCTTCCCCGCAAAATCCGCAGCCAGAATCTCGGCGCCCATGTCCATGGCTCTTGCCTGAATGGGATGCAGGCAGTCCACCTTGGCCTCGATCAATCGGTCAATCACCTTATGGATCGCGCCGCAGGAATGGAGGATGGCCTGAAACCCGTGGTGATGCGCCTGTTCGGTAAATCTGCGGAACCAGGGCATGATAAACTCGTCAAATTGCGCCGGCCCGCAGATCAGATCCAACTGGGTGCCAAAATCGTTCCCGAAGAAGAAGCCGTCCACCTGGTCTCCGGCCAGCGCGAAGAACCGTTCGTTCGCCTCGTAGTAAAAGGCGCACACGTGATCGGTCACTGCGTGCACCACCTCGGGATGGGTATACATCTTGACCATGTAGCTTTCCATCCCAAAAAGGTCCATCACGTTGTGATAGAAACACGTCCAGAACCCGCTGGCGCGATAGACCTCCCCGGCGGTTTCGAGCGCTTCCAGACACTGGTCAAAGTGCAGAAAATCGGGATTGGGCCACGGGAAGGCCGCCACTTCTCTCACATCTTCACACTCCGAAAACGGTCCGGCCTGGCCGTGCATGGCCTTCTCCAGCCCGGCTGTAAACATCTCCCGACCGTCGGGATCCTGGTAGGCATCCGGGAAGAACTGCGGGCAGATCCACCGAAAATCGTCTTTCAGTTCCCGCCGAAGTCCTTCCTCGGTGTCCGTGCCAAAATACTTGTGGAGAATCGGCCAGGTGTCCGGGTGGGGATTTCCGAGCCAGAACCCGAACCGGTCCGGGGTTTCGCCCGCAATGATCGTCTTGATGCGTTCCCTGCTGTTCATGGGTCTTCTTTTCCTTTCGTGAAACGGGCGGTCAGCGGACTTGTTTTCAGAGACAGGTTCATTTCCTTTCTCCAAGCCCAAAGTCCCGAGCTCTAGTGAAGAAGCCTGATCCCTTATCCTGAATTCCTCTATCGCCATCCGTATCGGGTCCTAAGATCGTTGTGCCAGGATTTTTCCAGGTGCCCCTCATACTGCAATCGCCCCACGACGATGCCGGTGTCGATCTCCAATCGCTTCGCGAATCGTCTGATGTCCGCAGGATAGAAAGCACCAGCTTCTACAAATTGCCGGTACTCGTCAGCCTGGATCAGTGTCTCCGCTGCGAACATGTCCGCTTCTTCCTCCATGGTCCGGAATAGCGTATTTCCATCATCTTCTTCAAGGAAAACGGTGCGACGGTCATGCAGCAGCAGGTGGCCGATCTCGTGGAAGAGGCTGAACCAAAAAATGTCCGCCCAAGCGCCGCGAAGGGTCAACATCAGTACGGCTTTTTTCGAATGCAGCCAGAACGTGGCACCGTGCGCATATGTGTTTGGAAGATGAGGACAAAGAACTAGTGCCACGCCTACCTCTGCAAGGATCTTTTGTAGATTGGTCTCAAAGACTTCAGGCGATTGCCGAGTCATGCGGCGAAGCGTCGGCAGTAGTTTCTCAAAAACGTCTTTCTCAAAAGGTGCAAGGGCCGTCTTCTGAGCCTGTAGCTCTCCGATGCGCAGCCATGCGGCGACCGTTTCTGGAGCTCTTTTCCTCTTTCCGCCCCCCCCCGTGCGAAATGCTACTTGATACCGCTTCAGTTTTGGGATGTCTCGCAAAGACATCACGCCAAAGAATTTCTGTAATTCCAGAACCTTATCAGTAGACCGGGTCTTCTTAGATACCAATCCAAGATTTGTCAGCTCCGCGTAGCAGTATTTGGTGACGAGACTGCGCTCTTCCGAAGGCAGCTGAATTTCCCGCTCGGCTTCCTGCCGGGCCAGTATGAGGCGATACTCGGCTTCCAGACCAGTCCATATATGGGCGGGCACACCCACTACCTTCTCCAGCTGAAGCGCTGTATCTGGCTGGATGGCCTTGGCCCCGGTGAAAATGGCGCTCAGTTTCGGAGCTGGTCGGTTCATGCGTTCCGCCAGTTCTTTTTTCGTCATCCCCAGCTCGGAGATCACCTCTTCCAGGTATTCGCCGGGTGGTATCGCCAGATCAGACTGCGCTTCCTCTCTAATCATCATAATGCTTGCTCACCTCCTCAATGCGCGCGACTTCCAGACGTTCTCCTTCCAGCGTGAAGATAAGCCGGGTAAAACCTGTGAGTTTGACCGCCCATTGTCCCTGCCGGTTGCCTTTCAAGGAATGGCAGTCCAAGCCGGGCAAGGACCTGAGTTCCTCAATATGCCGTGCTTTTTTCATGATTTCCACGCGCTGAATATATCTACGCGCCACATCGCGACCATAGGCTTTTTCCGCCTCTTTGGAATGCTCGTACTGTTTCCGCAATCTACGTGTCCGGAATTGAACTTCCACCCCGAGCCCCCGTGTTGTTCTAAAGGATGTTTTACCCTTGGGGTAAATATAACATTACTCTCCTGAGAAAGCAAGACGTTTTTTACTCTTAA
>JAZDJA010000204.1:0-3773 GCA_043804415.1 Candidatus Latescibacterota bacterium
CATAAAAAGCAAAGGTTTCTGGTGCAAATGATAAGTACAAAAAAAGAAAGGCGTGATCAATCTTATGCTCACCGGTGAACTCCGCAATCAAATCGACCGCATCTGGGACGCCTTCTGGTCCGGGGGGATCTCCAACCCGCTCGAAGTCATCGAGCAGATCACCTATCTGCTTTTCCTGCGGCGGCTGGACGACCTGCATACGCTGGAGGAGAACAAATCCACCACGCTCAAACAGCCAATGGAGAGGCGCGTCTTTCCCGAAGGAAACAACCCCAAAGGCCGCCCATACCGAGACCTGCGCTGGTCGCGTTTCAAGAATTTCCCCCCGGCCGACATGTTCGCCGTCGTGGACGAGCACGTCTTCCCCTTCCTGCGCACCCTGGGCGGCAACGGCTCCACCTACGCCAACCACATGAAGGACGCCCGCTTCACCATCCCCACCCCGGCGCTCTTGGCCAAGGTGGTGGACCTGCTCGACCAGGTGCCGATGGAGGATCGCGACACAAAGGGCGACCTCTACGAATACATGCTCGGCAAGATCGCCACCGCCGGCCAGAACGGCCAGTTCCGCACCCCGCGTCACATCATCCGCCTCATGGTCGAGATGACCGCACCCACGCCGGAAGATATCATCTGCGATCCCGCCTGCGGCACGGCCGGCTTTCTGGTCGCCGCCGGCGAGTACCTGCGCGATCGCTATCCGGATCTCCTCCACGATCAAAAGCTCAAGGAGCACTTCCATCAGCGGCTGTTCCACGGCTTCGACTTCGACAACACGATGCTCCGCATCGGCTCGATGAATATGCTTCTCCACGGCGTGGAAAACCCCGACATCCGCTATCGTGACTCTCTGGCCCAGGACCACGCAGACAACGAGGAGAGCTACACCCTCGTTCTGGCCAATCCGCCCTTCGCCGGCTCCCTGGACTACGAGAACACCGCCAAGGACCTCCTGCAGATCGTCAAGACCAAGAAGACAGAGCTGCTCTTCCTCGCCCTGTTTCTGCGCCTACTCAAGCCCGGCGGCCGCGCCGCCGTCATCGTGCCCGACGGCGTCCTCTTCGGCTCCAGCAATGCCCATAGGGAGCTGCGCCGCCTGCTGGTGGAGGAGCAAAAGCTCGACGCCGTGATCTCGCTCCCGGGAGGCGTCTTCAAACCCTACGCCGGCGTCTCCACCGCCATTCTTCTCTTCACCAAGACCAACTCCGGCGGCACCGACCACGTCTGGTTCTACGACGTCGCCGCCGACGGCAGGAGCCTCGACGACAAGCGCACCGAGCTGCTCCCCCCGGAAAAGCTCGGCGCCGTCCCCAAGGAACCGCTCACCGAAGCGGAACACATCAAAAACAATTTGCCCGATATCCTCACCCGCTGGCAACAACGCGACAGCACCGAATGCGGCCGCCCCCGGACCGCTCAGAGCTTCTGCATCCCCAAGGCCGACATCGCCGCCAAGGGCTACGACCTCTCTCTGAACCGCTATAAGGAAGTCGTGTATGAAGAGCTTCAGCACCACCCACCGAAGGAGATCCTCGCCGACTTGACCGCACTGGAGGCGGAGATTCAGCAGGGGATGAAGGAGCTGGAGGGAATGCTGAGATGAAGACACCCCTTATGCGAATTGGCGACTTGTCGGAGCAGGTACGAGGCGTTTCTTACGGAAAGCAGGATGCCTCTTCGGAACCGCTACCCGGCTATCTGCCAGTACTGCGTGCTGGTAATATTACGGATGATGGTCTAGTATTCGAAGACCTTGTTTACGTTCCTGCCGAACGAATTTCAAGCAAACAAAAGGTTCGTCACCATGATGTAGTGATCGCCGCATCAAGTGGCAGCATTGACGTCGTCGGTAAAGCTGCGCCAGCGCTGGCCGACTTCGACGGTGGCTTTGGCGCGTTTTGCAAGGTCCTTCGCCCAAAATCAAATGTGCATCCTGTCTATTTCGCACATTTTTTCAAGACAAAGGATTACCGGCGACGAGTATCTGCACTCGCGGCTGGGGTGAACATCAACAATCTGCGCAACGAGCACCTCGATGATATGGAAATCCCCATTCCGCCATTAGCAGAGCAGGAGCGGATTGCGGAGATGCTCAACCGGGCGGAGGAACTGCGGGCCAAACGCCGTGCCGCCCTCACCTATCTCGACACCCTCTCCCAGGCTCTTTTCCTCGACCTCTTCGGCAACCCGGCCACCAATACAAAGGAGTGGACACGAAAGAGCCTCAAGGTCTTAGGTAAGGTAACGACAGGTGGCACGCCGCCAAGTGCCAAGGATGGCATGTTCAATGGCCCAATCCCGTTTATCACTCCGGGAGATTTGGAACGTGATGAGCCTGTGAAGCGGAGTCTGACCAACGCAGGCGCCGAGGAAAGCGCGACCATTCGCGCTGGCGCAGTGCTTGTCTGCTGCATCGGCGCCACTATCGGAAAGATGGCAAAGGCAAGAGAACGTAGCGCCTTCAATCAGCAAATCAATGCTGTTGAGTGGACAGGCGAAGTTGACGATTGTTACGGCCTCGCAGTGCTTCGCTTCTTTAAACCCACCATCGTTGCATGGGGCGCATCTACTACGCTTCCGATTTTGAAAAAATCAGCGTTTGAAAAGATTTCGGTTCCTGTTCCGCCACTTCCGCTCCAGCGCGAATTTGCCCGTCGCATCACCGCAGTGGAGAAACTGAAAACCACCCACCTTGCCTCACTGACGGAAATGGACGCGCTCTTCGCGTCCCTCCAGCACCGCGCCTTCAGGGGGGAACTGTAGCCAGGCGTGGGGAATTCATCGGAGTCTGGTCTGAGACGTGGCGCGAAATTTGGGAAGAACTCGCCTCCCAAGAAACCGCACCAGATGACCTGTATTGCGAGCTGTATCGTGAGTTAGCAGACGCTTTACAGAACAAACCGAACGCTCAAGAGCTTGCGGATATCATCGACGATCCGGTCCAGAGCAAAGAAGCCTTCTTTAAGACAAAGTCTGAAGATTTCGCTGGCGAAAGGGCGCTCATGGGATTTTTCGAGAAAACTCACGACGTGCTGGATGACCTTGTGGGCGATACTTTTGCCAATTTGTATTTCAATTTGTTAACCACTTTCATTAACAAGTTCAGCCTTCGTTACGATCTGAGGCGGCCTTGCACTCTTTGTCCGACACTACCGGGCATCTTCGCCAGCCTTGTGCGCAATCTGCGAGCGGTGACAAATCAGGATGCTCATCTCGATAGCCTAATGAAGGAATTCGAGAACGCGATCCGCGACCTGCGCACCGATTGCTCAGATGGCCGCATCAAAACGTGCATCCATAAACAAGTGAACTTGCTGGAAGCGATTGGGCGGACTTGCCCTGGTGTCACGGAAACCAAGCTCGGGGGCATATGTAATCAGCTCGATACCTGGCCACATGCGGCGATCAAAGCGTCGCTAAAGAACCTCTATGGCTTCGCATCCGACTACCCAGGAATTCGGCACGGAGGTACACCTGCAAGTGCGATTCGTGACATTGAAATGCGTGACATGGTCGCGATGTCCATTCTGTTGACAGGTTTCATACCTTACCTTTCAGATCAGATCAACGCCAATCTTGTGTATCGTGGAGCCTGAAATTTCCATAGGTTATGAATCATTTCACGAGTGGCTAAGAAGATGCCAGACAAAAGGTCAATAATTGACGTTTCTGAATTCAAGACTGGATGTTCTCAAAATAGCTATGTTCAAAATTCGGACATAGCTATTTTAAATCAAACAGAGACACAACAGAAAGCTGGATGAATGTGTACC
>JAZDJA010000205.1:0-13438 GCA_043804415.1 Candidatus Latescibacterota bacterium
GGTGGGCAACCGGGTTATCTCCCAGGCCGTTCACACGGCCAGGGAGAAGGTGCTGCAGGGCGGAATGTTACATAAATCTTTGCAGGCCACGGGAGAGTTCTCGCCTTTGGTGATCAGGATGATCTCTATCGGTGAGACCACAGGGAACCTGGAACATACCTTGTCCAAGGTGTGTCAGTCCTATGATCAGGAGATACCCGGAACGATCAAGAAGATTCTGACTACGATGGAGCCGCTGCTGATCGTATTTCTGGCCATGGTGGTTCTGACTGTGGCCCTCTCCATATACCTTCCCATCTTCTCGGCAATAGGGGGGATCGGAAAATGAGAACGTGATGGGTGGCAGATTCCGGCGAATCCATTGCCGGGACGATTCCGGGCATAGACGCAGGGAAGCAGGGGAGTAGATTTCGATGCTGAAAGAGAGCGGATTTACCCTTTTGGGGATGGTGGTGATTCTGGCCGTTCTGGCCATCTTAGCGGCAGTGGCCGTTCCTTCGATCTTTCGCTCCGTTCTACTATCCCGTGAGAACACGACCCAACTGGAGCTCAAAGAGATCGAGAAGGCGATCATGGGGGTGCCCAAGTTACGAACCTACGGATATGTGGGGGACATGGGCAGATTTCCCAATACGCTGGAGGAGTTAAATACGCAAGGGGCGCAACCCGGCTGGGCCACAAGCGGCAACTTTCTTTCCGTGGGCATGGGTTGGCGAGGCCCCTACATAGATAAGGA
This sequence comes from Candidatus Latescibacterota bacterium, assembly GCA_043804415.1. Taxonomy (GTDB): domain Bacteria; phylum Latescibacterota; class 4484-107; order 4484-107; family 4484-107; genus 4484-107. The sequence continues at coordinate 737 of JAZDJA010000205.1, forward strand.
TTTTACTTCGGATGAGTATCTCCAGGACGACTGGAACACGCCCTACGTCCTCACGTCAACGTATTACTCAGGGCAGGACTCGACCGTAGCTCGTGTGCAAAGCTGCGGGCCGGACAAGCAGCCCGATACGGAGGATGATTATTTCTCGGATGTGATGATCCTAAAAGGAAACATCCGGCTGATCGTCTCATTGGGTATGACGGATAATGTTCCCCGCTCTGTGACTACAGACCTTTACTATGCAGATGATGGCGAGGAATGCACCATCCCCCTTCATGGCGATATCGTCACCCTGCAGGGGGAACACGGTTTTTGGTCCTATGTGGGGATTGGCCCTGTGCACCATGGGGTTCACGGCCTGATGGTACACGTGGGGGCGATCATAGAAGTCGTGATCCTCAATGTGACCGGGGGGATTGCGAACGAATGCTGGGTGGCCATTCCGGTTGGCGGCCCGGGGGGCGGCGGAAAACCGACAAAGTAACTGTGGAGATAAGGAGCGGCTCTTTGCCGCCGGGGAAGAAGTATGATCGAGCAGTCGAACAGGGGTTTTACCTTAATTGAAGTGGTGGTCGTTCTTGCCATCATGGGTATCCTAGCTGGCGTATTGATCCCGTCTGTTTTCCGGCAGATCGAGCGTGCTCGAGAAACCGCCACGCAAGAGGAGGTCGAGTATATACACCGGGCCATCGTGGGGGATCCCAAGGCTAAGAATTACGGATACTTAGGAGACGCAGGTTCCCTGCCCGCCACCCTCTCTGATCTGCTCACCCAGCCGGTCGGCATACCCCTCCACTCAGACAGCACGAATGGTATACCCAACAAACATGGCGTGCGCAGAGGGTGGCGGGGGCCGTATCTGAATCTCAGGTATAACGATCTGCTGGACGCCTGGGGCACGCCGTACCGGTATGGACAGCCGCCGGATGGGGCTGGGCGGATCAGAAGTGCGGGTCAGGACAAGACCTTCGATAATACGGACGACATTGTATTTCCTTTGCATGCCGTAGTTACCGAAGGGACTCTACTGGCGGCTGTTTTCGTGAACGGCATACCCAATCCCCAGGATACCTGGGTGACCGTCTATTCCACCGCGGACGGCCAACAGGACAGTGTGGGCACGCAATCCACCAATGATGTAGGGTTCGATGGTTTTGCGTTTACCATCCCCCAGGGAATCCAAGTGGTTGAGGTGACGCAGACCAGTCAAGTGAAAGGCGTTGGTGGGGGCACTATTCCGACCTCGGTCACCCAATGGGTCAATGCGGCCGTGCCTGCAAACAGTCAGGTAAATATAGAGATCTACCTGACGAATTCGGAGCCGGTTGTCCCTTAGTCCGAGCTCTCGTGTGAGGCAACGCTCTTTGATGAAATACGAAAAGGGATTCACCCTGCTGGAGGTCGTGCTGAGCGTCGCTATCCTGGCGATTCTCGCTGGGATGCTGTCTCCTTCCGTGTACCGGCAGATAGAAGCCAAGCGGGAACGAGCTACCATGGAGGAAATGCGGAGTATCTATGATGCCATCATGGGGGATCCGGAGCTGGGCACCTTTGGGTATGTGGGGGATGTGGGCTCATTGCCCAGTGACCTGGAGGATCTGATCACCCAACCGTCCGGGGTTTCCTCCTTTGCCGCCTACACCCACGGCGTGGGGTATGGCTGGCGCGGCCCCTACATAACCACCCGGTATGATGATTTTCTGGACAGCTGGGGTACTCATTTTCGATATGGTCAATCCCCGGATGGAGCCGGGCAGATCCGGAGTGCCGGTCAGGACAAAACGTTCGATTCTGAAGACGACCTGCTCTTTCCTCACAGTCCGGTGAACATATACGGGACGCTCCTGGTTTCTGTGCAGGATAACGGTATTCCCGATCCCGAGACGACAACGGTTGAGATCTTCTATCCGCTTGACGGTGTGGAGGTGAACCCCACGGACCTGGCGATCGCCACTCCGAATCGTCAGCAATCCTCTGATTGGAATGGGTGGACCTTTTCCGTCCCTCACGGCATTCGTGCCATGCGATTCACCTTCAGTGACGATTCCCCAAAATTGACTAACGTCCATGTGGTGGCCAACGCCCAAGTTCATCAAAACGTCTTTTCCTATAGCGATCATGTTGTCCTGCCCTATCCCGGTCCATAGGCGCAAAACGAAATTGGGTAGCTCATGGTATTCGAACCGAAAAATATCGTAGGCCTGGAAATCGCCTCGTCGCAGATCAGGTTTGTGCGCATGAATGCGGCCACCCATCCCGCAAAGGTGCTTGATTTTGGCGTGGTCGATCTCTTCTCCGCCCATCCTGAGAACGTCGCGCAACAGCTTATGGCACTGGTCCAGCAAAGAGGGCTCGAAAACCTGAAGGCAAGCCTGGCCGTTTCTGATCCTGCCATCGTTCACCACACAATCACCATCCCGCCCATGTCCAAAAAGGATATGCGCAAGGTGGTGGAAAGGGAGGTGAGGAAGCTCCTTGTTTCCCCCTCAGATGAGGTGAGCTATGACTGGAAGGTGTCCTCGGAAACAGAACGGGCGGGAGTCAGGAAGAGGGAGGTGTTGGTGGCCATGGCACCCTGTTCCCTGATTTCCGGCCGGATATCCCTCCTGGAGCAGTCCGCACTGAAACCGTCCGTATTGACCACCATTCCCCTGGCGCTGCACAGTTCGCTCAGACTTACCGAACAGAGGGAGAAGACCACGGCTTTTGTCCATCTCGGGGAGGAGGAAGGCTATATCCTGCTCACCAAGAATGGGAAATGGGGTTTCAGTCGAGATTTTCCTCTGGCAGCAGAGGAGGAGGAATCCGGCGGGCTGCCTGAGGTCCACCGGTCTATGCTCTACTTCAGCCACAATTTCCCCGGCGAAGAGATAGAACGGGTCCTATTGAGCGGCGAGGGCGGAGATCTGGATCTTCTGACAGCAGACTGGAGCGAGAGACTGGGAGTGAAAGCCACCGTATTCGATCCCGTCCCTCGTTTGGATCTTGCCCCTCTTGGGGGCAGAGCGGAGGAGTTTCGCAAAATGGCCGCCCGGATGGTCATCCCCCTGGGGTTGGGGCACGGGCTCCCTAAGGATCTCCCCATAAATCTCCTGGCCGCCCCGATCAAGGGGAAGGCCCCACGGCCCATCGGGAAGAAGCTGACCATGTCTCTGGCAGCCGGATTTCTCTTGCTTACAGTGGGCGGTTATCTGGGGCTTTTGCAGAGGACGAACCATTACAGCCGGATACTCCGGGAGAGACAAGCTGCCATCCAGAAATTTCAACCCCTGTTGCGGGAATCGGAAGAGGTGCAGAAACAGAGGGATCTGTATGATGGCGCCATGCTGTTTTTACAGCAGTTGCCTGGACAGCAAACCCTCTGGGTGGAAGTGCTTCAAGAGCTGAGCTGGCTGGTGCCCGAGGAGTTGCTCATCCAATCCCTCAAGGTGGAACGAATAGCGGGAAAATGGCAGGCGCATATCAAGGGAGAGGTGACCGCTACGGATCCAGCCGCCGCTTTTGGCGCATACAATCGCTTCCGTTCGGGACTGAAAGCCTCTCCGCTGTTTGCCCATGTCGAATCTCCTCCTCTCAAGACAGACCACGTCAAAGAGTCCCCAGGCAGCACCTCTCCCGGCTCGGCTGCAGGGAGGACCCGGATAGGATTTGAGATCACCTGTCAATTGGGTGTCACGGATGGGAGCGCAGACAACGAGGCAACCCCAAAGGGAAACATGGCCAGAGAGATTGCCTCGCATCGCCCGCAATGACAACCACGGGAACGCGCGCAGGATAACGGAGGATTGAATGTGGAGCTGCTGACGCAGGTGCCTCGAAGCTTGAGGATAGCCTTGATGGTCGTCCTTCCCCTTCTGATCTGTGGAGCCTTGCTTACTTCCAGGTATGGCGAAGTGAAAAAGCTCCAGACAGCCATAGACCAGGTGGACGCACAGGAAGCGGAACTCTCCCGTCTTCAGGTTACGTTTCGATCCCCCACCGAAGCGGAGCGCGCGCAGCAGGAGAAGGCCGCGCGGGTACTTCGGTCCGTCATTCACCCGGAACAAGATATTCCCAAATTTTATGGGGAGTTGGCCAAGGTGGCGAGAAGATGCGACATCTCGGATATTTCCTTTGGCGCTGATCCTGCGGGTGCTAAAGAACAGCGGGGTTCTGCATCCGCTTCTGAGGACCTCCCTGCTGGGGTGGCCTGTCTTTCTGCAAAACTGTCACTTCGTTGTCAATACCAGGAGTTGGCCCTTTTTCTGGATGGGATGAGCCATCTTGTCCCTCTGGTGGAGGTAGTGTCCCTGGAGATCAAGAGAGGGATTCCTCTGATTTTGGCGGATGCGGTGGTGAAGACCTATTATTCGAAACAGGGAAACCATGCTCAAGAATAAAATCCTCCCGGTCGTTCTGGCTGGGTTGCTGCTGACAGTGGCTGTTTACAACTGGCGGTTCTTTTCCGGATCTTCGTCTCAGAAGAAGAAACCCGCTGTGCAGACGGCCCAGAATCTCTCTCCCGGGCGGGTTCAGGAGGAAAGAGAACAGGACCTTCCGCTTGGTGAAGGAAGGGATTCTTCGGAGGACTATCCCGAGAGATCCCGCGAAAGAGGCTGGGGACGAAATCCCTTCCTCACCCCTGAGGAAACCGCTCCCCCGCAAGAGCGAATGGTTGAGACCCCATCGGGTTTGCCGGAGAAATTGTCTGATCTGGAGGTCAACACCATTCTGGTGGGTGGGTCCCGGAGCATAGCCATCATGGGCGGCCATACGATAGCAGTGGGAGACTGGATCGGGGAAGAGCAGGTCCTGGAGATCAACCCGGACCATGTGGTGCTGGGAAAAAACGGCGGGAGCAGAGCGATCAGACTGAGGGAAAGCACGGTTCCTTTGGTCGTAAAGGAAGGCAAATAGGATATTACCGCCCTGAAGGAGGGCGGAGCGGACGCGCGATATCGCTCCCCGGTTTTTTTGCGAACACCAAACCTCGAGGAAGTGATGACATCAAAAGGAAGACTGTTTGTCTGGGCGGCGGTGCTGGCAACCCTTTATCACTGGGGCTGCGCGGGCCCAAAACAGGTGCAGAGACCCGTAATCCCCGAGGTCGCGGTCAAGATCTCTCCGCCTGCGGAGGAGGAGCTCAAAGAGATCGTCATCTCCCGCCTGGAAGAGGGAAAAGAAGAGGAGTTGAGAGAGATCGTCATATCCCGTCCCGATGAGAGAAAGGAGCTGGAAAAGGTATACTCCCTGTCCCTGTATGATGCAGACATCCGAGAGGTTCTGTTGGCGTTCTCCAGGGAAACAGAGCTCAACATCGTTGTGGATCCGGATCTCTCCGGGCGGGTCACTGCGAATCTGAAGAACGTTACCCTGGATGAGGCCCTGGATGCCCTTCTTGCCCCCATAGCGTTCCAATTCAAGCGGGAGGGCACCTTTGTCAGGATATCCAGAATCAAGATGGAGACCCGGGTGTTCTTTCTCCAGTATATGACCACCACGCGGACAGGATCCGGCTCCATGAGCGCTACAGCTGGGGCACTGAGCACTGGGACCAGTAGTCTGACCAGCGCAGACGCGGCCGACCCGTGGACGGACATCGAAGCGGGATTGGGGGGGATGATATCTCCCGGAGGCAGCCTGGTTCTCAACAGGATGGCGGGCTGTGTGGTCATCACGGATTTCTCCCCAAAACTGAAACAGATTGCCCGGTTTCTCGAGGAGATAGAGGGCTCCATACAAAGGCAGGTGATGATCGAGGCCAAAATTGTGGAGGTCGCCCTGTCGAAGGGATATGAACTGGGTCTGGATTGGAGTGCCATTGGAAATCTGTCTAATCTGGAGATAGCCGGCCTGAAGATAAGGGGACCGGCGTCGGCAACGGCAAGCCAGAGCCTAAGCCCAACCAGCGGGATACTGCAAATAGGCGTCTCCGGAGGTGATATCACGGCCTTGCTCAATGCCATGTCCACGCAAGGTGAACTGAACATGATCTCCAGTCCCAGAGTCGCCACCCTGAATAATCAGAAGGCGATCATCAAAGTCGGAACCACAGATATCTTCTGGGAGGTGACCAGCACCTACGACCCCGAAACCAAGCAATACACCACGATTCCTGTCTCCAGGACCGTGGATGTGGGCCTTGTTCTTGCGGTAACGCCACAGATAAGTCCTGACGGCAACGTGACCATGCATATCCATCCCAGCATCACCGACAAGATAGGGGAATCAACCTTTGAGTCTCAGACCATCAAAGCCACGGTGCCCATACTCAGCGTCCGGGAAACGGACACGGTGATCAAAGTGGGCGACGGACAGACCATCGTGCTTGCCGGATTAATGCAGGAGAAGAAAACGGAGGATACAAGCAAAGTTCCTATTCTGGGAGATATTCCCGGCCTGAAAACCCTGTTCCGGCGCACGAAATATCTGAAGGTCAAGACCGAACTGGCGATCTTACTTACTCCTACAATTCTGGTGGGAAGAAGGGTGGAGGATCTCTCCCGGGACGAGCTCATAAGATTGGATATTGCCCCATAGTCCCTTTTTCCGGGGCCGCTTGGTGCACGAAATCACAAATACGATGACGTATTTTGCGACCTGGCGTGGAGACTCTCCAGTGCGCCTGGAGGGACAAGCGCTGCCATTTTGGTGCAGTTGAAAATCTCCCCTAATCATGGTACGCCATAATAGCTGTGATTTCGGGCACTTGGGGACAGCAATAGGCGAGAGGGCCAGTGCCAAAAGCGAAAGCTTGGGCCGTCCATTGGATTGGGCGGCAGGCGTTACTGCAGTTGAGGTATTGTTGTGCCGCAGGATAAGAGTAACCATCGGGAGTCTTGACGAAGAAGCCGACTGCTATCATGGGGGGGGAGAAGACTATGAAGGTATTGGTAGTGGACGACGAGTTGGAGATATGCAATCTGCTGAGCAAGTTTTTGACCGAGAAGGGCGATCAGGTGGTGACCGCTGCTGATGGTGAGGAAGCACTGGCCAAGGTGGAGAGAGAAAGACCTCAGATGGTCCTGCTGGATATCGACATGCCGGGGATGAACGGCATGGAGGTGCTGCGTCGGATCAAGGAGATGGACGATGGGATCGGAGTCATTATGACAAGCATGGCCAGGGGTATGGACACTGTGGAACAGGCGCTTCGGATGGGGGTCAACGATTACCTCACCAAACCCATTGACTTTGATTACCTGGACAAGGTGCTGATTTCCTGGAAGCAACTGTTCCTCAAACAGTAGAACCTGCGGCAAGAGACCAACACAGTGGGTTTTTGAAACCATACGGATCCTGTACCGGTGACCCTTTCGTCCTCCAATCACCATATCGTACACCACGATCATGGACGAAGCATCTTTCATCCGGTCTTCGGGAAAAAAGTTAGGGGATACCTGTCCGGGGCATGGTCGGCATTCAAACCAGCACTTTCGTTTTTTGGAAAGGAACCATGTCGCCGGACCGGAATCATCAATGATCCGTGGAATCCCCACAGCCACGGAGAAGATATGCCGGTCAGTGGCCAAGTGGACCGGGGCATCCTCTTCCATGTCAAGCTGCCCATGAAGCAGGGGAAGAGAAGGGCAGCACTTCGAAAAACCAAACGGTGAGAAGATATGTACGAAGATTTCTACGGATTGAATGAGAAGCCCTTCAGTCTGACCCCTGACCCGAAATACCTCTTTTTGAGCCCGAATCACCGGAGTGCTCTGGAGCATCTCAGCTATGGGATAGAGCAGAAAGAGGGATTCCTGCTGATCACCGGCGACATCGGCACCGGAAAGACCACCATCTGTCGTTGCCTTCTGGACCGGCTCAGTGCGAAGACCCAGACGGCCCTGGTGCTAAACCCCATGATGTCGGAGGAGGAGCTCTTAAGAACGATCATCTCCGATTTTGGGATAACCACCTCCGCCACCACCAAGAAAGAACTCATCGACGAACTGAACCGATTTCTGCTGGATTTTGCCACCCGTGGGGGCACTGCGGTGTTGATCATTGATGAAGCCCAGGCCCTCTCCCTTCCGGTACTGGAACAGGTGAGGATATTGTCCAACCTGGAGACGGAGAAGGAGAAACTTCTGCAGATCATCCTGGTGGGCCAGGCAGAGCTGAAGGAGAAACTTCAATTGCCCAAATTGCGGCAATTGGCTCAAAGGATATCCATAAGGTATCACCTGACTCCATTGGGCCAGGATGATGTTCCCAGGTATATCGAACACCGGCTGATCGTGGCGGGTTCCAGCGGCGGGGTCACCTTCACCGAGAGCGCGCTGAAAGCCGTCTTTCAGTATTCGGGTGGGGTGCCTCGCCTCATCAACCTGATCTGTGACCGTGCCCTTCTGGGAGGATACGTCAATCAGACCAACCAGATTACTGCGCAACTGGTCAAGAAGGGGGTGGAAAGCCTGGGCGGGGAGGAGGAGATTCCTGCACCATCTCGTTCCTTTTCAAAGCCCAAGGCAATCTTGTTTGCACTTGGGTTCTTCGTCCTGGGCCTGCTCGCCGCCAGGTTATATCAAAACAACATCGCCGGATCTTTCGGCTCCTCGAGAGCCCCTGTCACGACAACCGCTCCTTCCGGGAGCACCGAGGGGGTTCGGGAAACCCGGTCCGGATCTGAGAATGCCACTCCCTCCCTGCCAGTCAGAGAAGATGCACAGGGCACTTCGCCGACCTATACGATCCATGTGGGCTCTTCTGTTGACGAAGGACCCACTACAGAGATGGTTCGCAAGCTGGAGGACTTGGGCCTGGGGTATGAAGTGCATGTTTCCAGGGTGGCGCTTCCCGGGAAGGGGACGTGGCTTCGCGTGCTGATGGGAGAATTCGAAACCGAGGCCGAGGCCGAGCGGGTGGCCAGGGAGCTGAGAGTGCATAGAGGGTTCTCCCATGCAAGGGCAGTCTCCACTTCCTTAGCATTCGGGAAGGGTGATTGAAATGAGTTTGATTGCAGACGCCTTGAAGAAGGTTCAAAAAACCAGGATGGCGCAGGTCCGAAAACCCGGGGAGGGTCGGCTTCGAGGCATCTTGCCTCCGATGAGGCAGATCAGTTCCCACAGGAGATTGCTGACGAATCCCTTCGTGCTCCTCGGTGCTGCGGTCAGTCTATCGGTATTGGCTGTTGTGGCAGCCCGTCCCTTCCTTCCGTCCCTTGGATTCCGCGAGAGCGAACGAACGAATTTGGCACCTCAGGACCCAGCCCCAGCCGCTCTCCAGCCCATCTATATCTCTCAGCAGGAGGAGTATGCCCTGGAGCCGACAGCAGGGGAAGCAGATGCTTCGCCGGCATCCTATGAACGGTGGGTTCAGAGCCTCTCCGCGCCCGAGCGGCCGGTGGTTTCCAGCTTGCCAGGCCGTGCGCAAACCGACGCCGAAGAGAAGAACCCTACCCACCAAGCCGGCAGCGTAGGCGCTCCGGCATCGGCCCAAGTCCCGGGCCCTTACGGTTCCGGCCAAGGTCCGGGAACCCGTTCTGATCTGACTGGGCAGATCACCAGCAAATCGAAGCTTTCTGAAACCATACGAACCCATTACAACCTGGGGGTTACGTATCAGAAGCAGGGACAGCTATCCCAGGCCATGAAAGAGTACGAGAAGGTGGTGCAGCTTGATCCCTCAAACGTGGAGGCCCACAATAATCTCGGTTTGATCCACAAAGACATGGGGGAACTGGATGCAGCGATGGCGGAATACCAGAAGGCGATCTCCATCAATCCCGACCATTGGAAAGCCCATCATAACCTGGGCGTAGTCTACTACCTGAAAGGGGACCTGGAGAAGGCTTCTTCCGAATACAAATCAGCGCTCGGACTTAACCCAGGGGACCTGGCGATACACAATAATCTCGGCCTGATCTTCAAGAAACAAGGTCGTTTCCCGGAGGCAAAGGAGATGTTCCTGAAGGCGCTGACGATCGATCCGAGTCATCCAGAAACGTATTATAATCTTGCGCTTACCATGGAGCAAGCCAAGGACTTTTCCGGGGCTGTTTCCAGCTACCTGAAATTCATTCGGTTCTCCAAAGACCCGCACAGCGCCCTGGTGGAGAACGTCCGAAAACACCTCGTGGAACTGGGCAAGTGAAAGGAAATCGGGAGAGGGGGCAGGAGAGGAGCGGAGAGACTTCCCCATGGGTCAAGTCACAGGACAGCGACGTAGCGGAGATCGGAAATGACACGGAATCGGCAGGACCTCACCCGAAAGAGGCGGATCCGCATATGATGTCAGAGAAGATACTTGTCGTGGAGGACGATCAGACCTTTCGCCTGTTTATGACCGAAGCCCTGAAGAAAAGCGGCTACCAGGTGGAAGAAGCCACCACCGTGGAAGATGCCCTGCAAAAGATCAAGCAGTGCCGCTTTGACCTCATCATCATGGACGTCAGGCTGCAAAACTCCTCCGGGATTGAGGCCATGGAACGCATAAAGCAGATAGACCCTCAGGCCATTATCATCATTATGACTGCCTATGGCTCCAAGGAAGTGGCCCTGGAGGCCGTAAAACAGGGAGCGTATGACTATTTTACCAAGCCCTTTAAGATTGACGAGATGTCGGTCGTGGTAAGACGGGCCCTGGAGAGAAGAAGGCTGCAGGAGGAGATCAGAAGTCTGCAGGCGGAGTTGAGCAAGAGGTGGGATTTTTCAGGTATAGCCGGCCAGAGTGATTCCATGAGGGACGTGTTGGAGTTGGTGAGGAAGGTGGCCCCCACAGAAACTACCGTGCTCATCGGCGGAGAAAGCGGTACCGGAAAAGAGCTGGTGGCCAGCGCCCTCCATACTCGAAGCAGAAGGGCTGACAAACCCTTCATCAAACTGAACTGCGTGGCCATCCCGGAGGGCTTGTTGGAGAGCGAGCTGTTCGGCCATGAGAAGGGGGCATTCACCGGAGCCGTGGCTCAGAAGCTCGGCAAGTTCGAACTGGCCCATCAGGGCACCATTTTGTTGGATGAGATCGGAGATATGAGCCCGCCCACCCAGGCCAAGGTGCTCAGAGTCCTGGAGGAGAGAGAGTTTGAGCGAGTGGGGGGCACCAGAACCATCAAGGTGGATGTGAGAGTGATCGCCGCAACCAACAGGGATCTGACCCAGGCGGTCAAAGAACGAATGTTCCGGGAAGACCTCTACTTTCGGCTGAACGTGGTATCCATCAACCTGCCTCCCCTCAGGCAGAGAAAAGAGGACATCCCCCTCCTGGCGGAACATTTTCTCCATGAGTCCAACCTTCGATTGCAGACGCAGATAAAAGGAATATCCAGGGAGGCCATGAGCCTGTTGCTGAATTACCAGTGGCCGGGCAATGTCAGAGAGCTCAGAAATGTGATAGACGGGGCATCGGTGATCGCAGAGGGGGATACCATCACCACCCAGTGCCTGCCTCCCTCTTTGCAGCAATCCGAATCCTTGCCGGCACTTCCGGAGGCTTCTTCCTCTCTGGAAGATACCGTAGCCGAGATGGAGAAACGCATCATCATAGATGCCCTTAAAGAGGTGGATGGGATTCAGTCCAAAGCGGCCCGGAAACTGGGCATCAAAGAGAGAAGCCTCTGGCATAAGGTCAAAAAATATGGAATAGACATATACCGGATCAAAAAACCAGACTAGCCTACTCCTTACCACGAAGATAGAGATCTCCCCAGCTCCCCCGCTCCCATTCCGCCCCTCCCGCCCTCCAATATCTGTTGGCTTTCCCATTTGTCCCCCATTTCTTGGTGAGATATCCATCTATATTGTTTCTTGTTACTTATATAGCTTTTCTCTGATAATTTGCTGTTCCGATCTACAAATTTTGTAGGTAGAACCCAGACAGAAAAGTGGGCACAGCCATCACAACAATTCTTTTTTCGGTAGCAGAATATCCAGGTAGGAACAGGGCCCGTGCCACTCTGCGGGATATTTGCAAGTCGGCTGGAAAATATCCCACCGATTCTCTCCCATTCCTGGCACAACAATTGCGTCTCTCAGGGGGTAGAAACGAGAAAGCGTTTATGCGAGAGCGTATTTCGCATTTATGAACCCTGCGGAAGGAGGTGAAGAATATGCTGAACAAAAAGGGTTTTACCCTGATTGAGATGGTGGTGGTCCTGGCGGTTATCGCAGTCTTGGCGGCCATATTGACACCTTCGATCACCCGGTATATCGAAAACGCCAGAGCGCACAGGGCAGAAAGCGATTGCAAGGCCATCGCGGCTGCCATCGCCAAGTTTAACGCAGATGTGGGCGAATGGCCGATATGGGTTAGCGGCATGGTAACGGGGTACGGCGACACGTCGTATGATGTGCTTATCTCATCGGGCGAGGAGGTGGCCCAGGCAAGCGGCGTCACTGGCTGGGTGCAGAGCGGGTCCACCGTCGATGAGCTTGATAACCAGTTGAACGAAAACACCCCCGCCTATGACACCGCTGCTCGGCGCAGAAAATGGAGTGGCCCCTATCTCCCTGATCTGAGCGAGGATCCGTGGGGCAACAAGTATCTGGTCAATGTGGAGACCTTGGAGCCCGGAGGGACGAAAAACGCTGTCTTTGTCCTCTCAGCAGGTCAGGATGAGGAGATTAGTACTTTATACAGCCAGAATGCCAAGACGGCGGCGCTCAGCGGCGACGACATCTGGTGCCGGATCAGGTAGATGAAGTATGTTCGCGATAACAGGGCAGCTTTGGGGAATTCGGTAATGGGTGCGATGACCCGAACGGCCCACAAAACGTAGAAAGGAAAGGG
>JAZDJA010000206.1:0-9992 GCA_043804415.1 Candidatus Latescibacterota bacterium
GCCTCAGCCAAACAATTCCACCGCCTTCTCGGCGATGTTCTCCCCGAGCTTCGTGCATCGTTTGGCAAACAGTCCTTCCGGAGATCTTTCGGAAACAGCCCCAAAATGCAGAAACGGCGACCCTTTGGTAATCCCACCTGAATAGATGAGCATGCCACGAACAAGCATCGCGGCAATCATGGTCATCTCCGCAAAGTCCGCGCCGCCGCCCCCGGGCCAATTCTGGGAAACAAACACGCCGCCCAGTTTCCCTCCGAGCTTCACCGAGATCTCGTCTAAGACGCGCTTCATCTGCCAACTGATCGTGCCCTCATAGGTGGGCCCGCCAAACAGGACCGCTTCCGCCTCCGCAATATAGTCCTCGTCGATCTCATCGATGGGCATGATCCTGGCCTCGACGTCCGCGACCTTTTCGCATCCCTCCTGGATGAGCTCTGCCATCTTCCTGGTGTTTCCGGTCTCCGAATGATAGACAATGGCAATCTTGATCATGGGTGGCTCCCTTCGCATGTGCGGAAAGACGTATGGCCTTCGGGGGGCTGCTCGTGGTCCCTTGCTCCCAACGCTCGTTTGAGGGCGGTCAACGCCACCTCCAACTGCTCGTCGTCCGGCTCCCTGGTCGTGATTTTCTGAAGCCAGAGTCCGGGGGCGATGAGGCACCTTATGATGGCGTGGTCTCTCTTTTTCCCGGAGAATTTGAGCAGTTCATAGGAAGCGCCCGCCACCAAAGGCAAGAAGAGAAGATGGGTGAGAAAACGTTCCCAGAGATTCTGGACATGGCCGAAGGTCGTTACAAACAGCGAGTCGGTCAGCGAGAAAAGGAGAATGGCCGAAACGGCTACGATGACGATAAAGCTGGTCCCGCACCGGGGATGAAGGGTGCTGTATTTCCGGATGTGCTCCACAGTCAGCTCGTCTCCGGCCTCATAGGCATAGATGCTCTTGTGCTCCGCGCCGTGGTATTCGAAAATGCGCCGGATTTCCTTCCAGCGACTGATGACCGAAAGATAGGTGAGAAATATCGCGATGCGAATGGCGCCGGCGATCAGATTAAACCCCAATGCCCCTTTTTGTACGCGAAGCAATTGGGCAGCAAAAAGCGGAAGGAAGAAGAAAAGACCCACTCCCAGCGCCAAGGCGAGGACCAATGAGCCACCCAACAGGAGTCCGTCAAAGAACGCCTGCCGTTTCGTACGCGCCCCATCGTCCTCAGGATTCTCCTCCTCCTGAGCCTCCTGCATCGCCACATCCGCAGAATAACTCAAGGTGCGAATGCCGATAATGAGCATCTCAAAGAAGGAAAGGGCTCCCCTGAGGATGGGGATGTTCAGGATTTTGTATCGTTCGGACAGCGCAACATAGGGCTCGACTTTGACCGTAATCTTCTTGTCGAGGCAACGGACGGCCGTAGCTATCGCCCCCGGCGCGCGCATCATAACCCCTTCGATGACGGCTTGTCCACCTATGGATTGCGGTTTGGACATGGGTTCTCCAAATACGAAAGGAAGAGAGGAAATGGGAAGGGGCGCGCAATACGCCAAGTGTGTTTTGGAAAGGAAACGGAAAAGGGCGGCTTCTGGCAGCCCGCTTTTCTGCAGACCCCAGAAGCCGCCCTTTTCACGCGCACAGCCTAGCCCTCGATTTGTTCTGCAGGTTCGGCCTCTGTTTCTTTCAAACCATACCTCTTCCTGAACCGCTCCAGACGACCGGCGCTATCCACCAGTTTTTGCTTGCCCGTAAAGAACGGGTGACAGTTGGAGCAGATTTCCACCTTAAGGCTCTCTACAGTAGATCGCGTCTGCACCACATTGCCACAACTGCAGGTAATCGTGGTCTCAACGTATTTTGGATGAATGCCCTTCTTCATTGATTTCTCCTTTTCATGTTCACGAAAAGCGGGTCCACGCCGGACTGTTTTCATGTTTTCCGGAAATCTATCCGTTCCGTAAAGGCTCCCCATGCCTCGATCAATTGGACAAACGCTCCCTCTGATCTGGCCGTTCATGTTGTTCTAAAGTACCTATTTTTCACAAAAAAAGCAATCTTTTTTTGATTGGCCGTGGAAAAGACTCCGAACCCGATTCCTCCGAAGTCCCTCTTTCAATTCTAAGTTTGTGTTTACTGATTTGTTGGATGGTTCAGTTTGTTCTCTTCTCTTCACACACCGGGTCCCGGTTGCCTGCTCTTAAGAGAGGACCCTTGCCGGGGTGGGGGAGGCTCCTAAGAGCTCATCGTGTCAATGAATTCCTGATTCGACTTCGTGCCGCGCATCCGCTTCAACAGAAACTCCATCGCCTCAATGGAGGACATTTGATACAGCAGTTTCTTGAGAATCAGAACCCGGTTTAGCGTATATTCGGAAAGCAGCAGCTCCTGCCTTCTCGTTCCCGACTGGGTGAGGTCGATCGCCGGGAAAACGCCGCGATTGCTCAGATCGCGATCGAGCTTCAATTCCAGATTCCCCGTGCCCTTGAACTCCTCGAAAATCACCTCGTCCATCCGGCTGCCCGTTTCCACGAGCGCGGTCGCGATGATGGTCAGACTGCCACCCTCCTCGATAGTCCGCGCGGCCCCGAAAAACCGTTTGGGCCAATGCAGCGCGTTGGCGTCGACACCGCCCGAAAGCACTCTGCCACTGTGGGGCATCACCGCATTGTTGGCACGGGCCAACCGGGTGATACTGTCCAGAAGGATCACCACATCGTGCTGATGCTCCACCAGCCGCTTGGCTTTCTCCAGCACCATCTCCGCCACCTGCAAGTGTCGATCCGGCGACTCGTCGAATGTGGAGCTGATCACCTCGGCGTTTACCGAACGCTCCATATCCGTTACCTCCTCCGGTCGCTCGTCGATCAGCAGCACGATCAAATTCACCTCCGGATGATTCCGGCTGATGCTGTTGGCGATCTTTTGGAGCAGAATCGTCTTTCCCGTGCGCGGAGGGGCCGCAATCAGGCCCCGCTGGCCTTTTCCGATGGGGCACATCAGATCCATGATGCGCGTGGATAACTCGTTCTCTGATTCCAGATTGAACTTCTCATTGGCATACAGCGGCGTCAGATTGTCAAAGAGAATCTTCTGCTTGGCGACCTCCGGATTCTCATGATTGACCGCCTTAATCTTCAACAGCGCGAAAAAACGTTCGTTGTCTTTGGGCGGACGAATCTGTCCGGAGATCGTATCTCCCGTCCTCAGATCGAACCGCTTGATCTGGGCTGGGGCCACATAGATGTCGTCCGGACCCTGAAGATAGTTGTATTCCGGAGAGCGCAGGAAGCCAAATCCCTTGTCCTCGTTTCGAATAATCTCCAGCACGCCTTCGTTGAAGATCAATCCCACCTGCTCCGTCTGGGCCTTGAGAATCTCGAAGATCAGTTCCTGTTTTCGCAAACTGCTGTATCCCGGGATATTTAACTCCTGGGCCAGTTCGGATAACTCGCTGATCTTCCGGGTTTTCAGTTCCGCTATGTCCATGAAAATCAGTCTCCTTCAGAAAGGGATGCGTGGCAGGTGGGTCTTCGGATGTCTGATCTTCAGGCATCCCGTAGGGATCGCGACAGGTCTTGGGAAAGGCGTGTCAGGATGGAGAAAGAACACGTGGGGGTTGTGCCAATCAATGGCTTTACCCGAGGAGAGCATACGGAATGCCTATGGTGCGCAGGAAATCCCGAATCCTTCTACAGCTTGTCATAGGAAAATCGCAGACGCTCTGCGGAGAGCTTCCAGGTGAGTAGAAACGTTGAAGTCATTGCGCAGGGAGTGATAGGCTGATTGCGGAGATCAGATATTCTGAGGTGATCTGGATTGCCGTGATGACGAAAAGGTGGAAAACGCGAAGGGATGTGCCATCTCGCGCACGTTGGGGAGGAGTATCCGTTGGGGGAGCCTTCTCGCCAGGAACGGACCGGACAGGAAATCCGTTTGTGAAGAGGGAGGCAATGCGGACCGCTAGGGACCTATGGCATGAAACGCTTGAGACTATGCGCTATCCAGTTGAGAGCAATCCTAATTGGGCCATTAAGATAAGACATTTTCGTTTTCCATGCAAGCTTTTTTTTCTATTTGCGCGCCTTCACCAAAAAGAAAATGCCCATCGCGCCAAAGATTGCGTTTCCGATCCATGCGGCGAGCAGCGGAGGAAGCATCGCTTCGCGTCCGAGCACCTGACCGGCCTTGATGAATCCGTAGTAAATGAAGCAGATCAGAAGGCTCAACCCGAAGCCCAGCGCCTTTCCGGTCCGCTTCCGACCGGAGGCTAAAGGGGCTCCAAACAGGACGATGACAAAACTGGCGAATGGGAACGCGATCTTCATATACAAGTCTACCAGCCATCTCGACGCCTGTCCTCCGATTTGCTGCACGCGCTTGATATGCCCGGCCAGTTCGAAGTATCCCATGCGCTCTGGATCCTTTTGCACCCGGGCGAAATCCGGGGGGGTCAGATGGAGTTCGGGATCCCACTTCTCGTAATGCGTGATCTGTTCGCTTTCATCCCCAAACTCGCGGAGCACCACGCCACGCATCATCCAAGCTCCTTGTTGCCACACCATCGTATCCGCATCCACTCTCCGAATGAGGGCATGTTCCCGATATGTCTGGATGGACACGCCCCTGGCCATCTGTTGCACATTCTCATAGTGGTCCGCGAAGACAATCCGTTCCTGGCTCTCATGCAGGAACACATCACGACGGTCTTCCTGATGGGCCTTCCTGGTGCCGGAATACTTGATCCCCATTCTCCGTTGATTGGCCTCCGGAACCACGGTTTCTCCGAAAACAAGGGCCAGAAGACTGATGAGGAAAGCCACGCGGAAAAGCGGCCAGAGGATACGATACAAACTCAACCCCGAAGCCTTCATCGCCACCAGCTCGTTATACTTGGCCAGATCACCCACCGAGAAAAGCGTGGCGAGGAGCATGGCAACCGGAAGCATCAGCAGAAGAATGTAGGGGATATAATACAGGTAATAACAAACCACCCGCCATGCCGGAATCTTCCAGTCAATGAACCGATCGAGGTTTTCCACCAGATCGACCACGAGAAAGATCATCACAAAGGCCAACAGCCCAAGCAGCAGGATATAGGTGAACCTCTTCTGGATGTAAAGATCGAGAGTGTGCATAGGATGCTCAAAGGTCGGCATATTCCAAGACGGAAAGACACCTGATCCTTCAAAACCTCTTGCATAAGTCTACTGGTCAAAGTCATTGTGCATAGGATGAGAACAGAAATCGTGGGTCAGACATTCTTGTCTGACCGAGCTATCCGACTGGGGGAACAGACAAGAATGTCCGTGTTGCCAACCGCTTGAATACGAATCACTCAAAGCGGATTGTTTCGAATGATGGGGGGAGTGGTTTCCAATTGCCCAAGCAAGAGAGGATCCTTTGTGTCCATGCAGGCGAAGGGGTGCCTGCTCATTTTTTGGGCCTATGCAAGAGACCCATTCATTTCAGAAAGATCTACGCCTGTCTTTCCGCGCTCACGCTAGCCTGCCTTTCCAGGAAGTCTAAGGTCTTTCCACCGAAAAAGTGCAGCGCCCCGGCTCGCACGGATCACCAGGTAGATCCCCACTGCGCCGAGCAGGATGTTCGGGGACCACATGGCCACCCATGGCGAGATGATCTGGCGGTCGGCGAGAGACTCGCCTCCGATGAGAAACGCCCAGTATACCATGATAAAACCCACGCTCAATCCAAAACCCACTCCCATGCCCCCGCTTCTGGCAAGGATTCCAAGCGGCGCGCCGAGAAGGACAAATACGATACACGCCACGGGAATGGAATACTTTTTGTGGATTTCCACGGCATACTTGTCGATACTGCGTCTGTTGGCATCAGCCTGCTGGAACTCGGAGCGGAGTTTCTGCAACGTCTTTCGCTGTGTCCGCAAGAGATCTGAACCTGGAAGCAGCGCACTCGGAGGCACATAGGTCGCCCCCTCGAACGTGGGCAGGTACCCATCAAGATAGTCCTGGGCCACCTTCGTGGCGGTCATCCGATGTTTCTCCAGACTGTCTTGCTCTTCCCGGACCTTGGCGCGCATCATGCCCGGGCTCATCTCCCGATCTCCCCGCCGGTCCGAATCCTTTCGTACCAGCTGCTGGCCAATATTCGAGATGTGCAATACGTGTTTGTCGAAGGAGCTTCTAAGATACTGATCGGGCGATTGAGGGTCGCTGCGGTGAATCTCCCCCTCGTGGAGCGTCATCGTGAGACGATCCTCTTCCTGGGAAAAGTGAAGGTCTCCGCTTCGCGCTCGTATAATGGCGGACAGTCCCGTAGAGCCCTTTTCGTAGATGGTGATGCCATATGCCTTCGACTCCTTTTCATCCACCTTTTCCAGGAGGATGCTCAGTCCGGGAAAATCCTCGATGAACAATCCCTCCCGATCCTTCAGCGTAAGCGCCGGCTTTTTCCGGTTGACGGCGGACATCAGATTGCGCGCCCGATGATTGAACTCGGGCAGCACGTCGTTGTTGAAGATCACCAATAGCAGCGCGATCGCGATGGCGCTCAATATCACCGGGGAAAGCAACCGATAGAAGCTGACCCCGCCCGCCTTGAGGGCGGTGATCTCATTGTCCTCCGACAGCCTTCCGAAGGCCATCAGCGTAGCCACAAGGATCGCCATGGGGACCGCCAAGGCGGTCATCCACGCCAGACTCAGAAAGAAGAACTCCAAGATGGTCAGCACCCCAATGCCCTTGCTGAAGAGAAGCTTCATCATCTGGAGCATCAGATCGATGACGAGCACAAACATCAGCACAAAGAAGGCAAAGAAGAAGGGGCCGACGTGCTCTTTCAACACATACCCATGCAGTAGATTCATTAGGAAAGCTCCCCCCGGGGAAATGTGCTTGACAATGCGCCTAATGTAGTCTATCTTAAACTTTCTGTCAAGCCCTTTCTTCTTCAGGACCCGGATGCTGCGGGACTCGGAGAGGGTCTCGGCAGTTGGCTGTTGTTCGCGGCGTGTCTTTGCCTCCCGGTTACCCAGCCGAACATCAGGGGCGCAAGATGGCAACCGTGATTACCGCGGCCCGAGTCCGAGAAAGCATCTCTTTCCCCAAAGCTTCGGTCGGGGCGGATGGGCTGTGCCCTATCATGGGTCACTGCATGTCGTCCCAGCGCCATCCGAACGGCCCCGATTTACCCTAGTTGATCGAAACATCCCACGAAGACCAATCGGAAATCTTAACGAGGAGCAGAAGACGATGACCCCAAGAGCACGCATGGAAGCGGTCTATAGGAATACGACCCCCGATGAAGTCCCCTGGTTTGCCGACCTCTCCAATTGGCTGGTGGCGGAGAAGAAGACGCGGTTTGTCCCTGCCGGCTCGTCCCACATGTCGGACGAAGAAATCGCCCTGCACAAAGAGCTGGGTGTGGGCGCATACCTGAACATGGGCGCGTTCTGGAAGGGCATCTATTGCGACGACAGCGTGAAGGAAGCGGCGGGCGCAGAGGGCGATCTGTTCACCTGGACGATTGCGACACCGATTGGAACCATCCAGGAGGAGCGGCGATGGTCTCCGATCAGCTATTCGTGGGATATCACCCGTCGGATGCTGCGGACCCCCGAAGATATGGCCATACTTCGGTATGCCTTTGAGCGAAAACATTTTGAGCCGGACTTCGCCCACTACCAAACCATCCAGGATAAACTGGGCGACTATGGCTTCATATACGCCTCCACGGGCTACTGCGGCATCGGATTCTTCGTATCCCGATTCATGGGCGTGGCCAATACCTACTACGCGCTGGCCGATCGGAAAGAGGACGTGGAACATACTTTCGAGGTGATCAACGCCATGCGCATCCGGGAACTAGAGGTGATGTGCGATTCGCCGTGTCCCGTGATCTTCCTCTCCGATAATCTGTCCTCAGGCACGATCCCTCCGCCGGTTTTCCAGACCTACGCGGCCCAATTCTACAGAAAGACCGCACAGATGGCGCACGCAAAGGGGAAGTTCCTTTCCATACACGTGGATGGGACGATGAAGGGGCTGCTGCCGTTGCTTTCGGCATGCGGGGTGGACTGCATCGACGCGGTGACTCCCGCTCCGATGGGCGATCTAACGCCATCTCAAATTCGGGAACAATCTGGAAACATGGTCCTCTGCGGAGGCATCTCCGCTCCGGCCTGGCTGGGTGGGAGTGAGGAGGAATTCGACCGGTGTGTCAAGAACTGGCTGGACCTGAAAGCGCACAGTCCTCGTCTGATTGTGGCTCCGGGCGATCAGGTTCCTCCGGGCACCGATATCGAGAGAATTCGCCGTGTGGGCAAGTTGACGGCCCAGTATGGCCGCTTCGCGTGAGGCAGGTCGCGCCACACCGACTGGACTCGATGGGCGCTTGGGTACCCAGATATCACCCAACTTCATGAGGCGCTGCAGCCCGCTCTTCATTGCGATTTGCGATGCTCGTGCTGCCAAAGAAAGGGAACCCGTTCCATGACTCCGAGAAAACGCCTGAGAGAGACGTTGCTATTCGGAACGCCCGATAAAGTACCCTTCGCTCCAGGGGGACCCCGAGAGTCTACGTTGGCCGCGTGGCACCGACAAGGCCTTCCCCGGAATGCCCCGTACAACGAGAGGCTGCTTGACATCCTCGGGATGGCGCCCGCGAATTCGGAGCACCAGATCAGTTTGGATGTATCCTTCCAGATGATCCCGACCTTTGAGGAAAAGGTGCTGGCGCACAAGGATGGCCACTATATCGTGCAGGACTGGATGGGCGCCATCACCGAGATCTCCGACGCGTATGATTACACCTACATTCGTTCGGCCAAGGATTTTGTGACCCGGAAGTGGCACAAGTTTCCGGTTCAGGACCGTGGGGATTGGGAGAAGATGAAGGAGCGCTTTGACTCGAATACCCCCGGTCGCTTCCCGGACGACTTTGAGCACCGTTGCGAGGCGCTTGCTGATCGGGATTATGTGTTCTCGTTTGGGTTCAATGGCCCATTCTGGCAGTTGCGGGAATGGTTGGGTTTTGAAAATCTGTGCATGATGACCCTCGAGGATCCGGAGTTTGTTCATGACATGGTGGATTTCTGGACGGAATTCGTTTCTCAGACGATGGCGCCCATCCTGGAGCGGGTGGACGTGGACTGCGTGCGGATTTCCGAGGATATGGCTTATAAGGCCCACAGCATGATCTCGCCTGCGATGGTCAGACAGTTTTTGCTGCCGACCTATCAGCGCTGGGCCTCGGAGATCGTTTCTGGTGGGTACCCGATTTTCGATGTGGATTCGGATGGGTTTATCGGCGAACTGATCCCGATTTGGATCGAGGCGGGCATCCGATGTTGCGACCCCGTCGAGGTAGCGGCAGGAAACGACATTGTGGCGTTCCGGAAACGTTTCGGAACGCAGATGGCCTACACGGGAGGGATAGACAAGCGGGCGATTGCCAGAGGAGGCCAGGTGATGGAGGCGGAGCTAATGCGCGTCATTCCGCCACTGATGAAGGAGGGAGGCTATATCCCCGGATGTGATCACGGGGTGCCGCCCGACATCTCGTGGCCCGATTTCATCGCCTATGCGCGTCTGCTCGCAAAAATGACGGGATGGCTGTAAAGACGTCCGAGGCCAGAGGTCCCAAAACCCCTTTCCAGCGTGCTTCTGCAGCCAATATCTCGAAGAAAGAATCTTCTGGAAGAATGAAAAAGAGCTTGACAAGCGCGGGGGAAAGCGTTATTTTTTGGTCTTTGGTGGACCCCCTCAAGAGAAGGGGACCCCCGATGACGTGCGATGTGGCAGTCCGTCGAAGTCCCGGGCGGATGGCGGGAGATCCCGCCGGATCCGAGGAGTCACGGACGATGACATTTGGATTCACAAGGCAAAGATTGGGCACGTCCTCCTTCCTTTGCTGATCTTCCGATTTGCGGTTCAGAAATGTCTTCTCTCTTGGGGCAGTGGCTCAGTTGGGAGAGCGCCTCCCTCGCACGGAGGAGGTCAGCGGTTCAATTCCGCTCTGCTCCACCA
>JAZDJA010000207.1:0-8010 GCA_043804415.1 Candidatus Latescibacterota bacterium
AAGGTCAGGCGGCGGTCCACTCCGGCGGCTTTGCGCAGTTTGTTGAGATTGTAGAATTCCTCGGGCTTGTCAAAAACCTCTCGGTTCACGTAGTCGATAACCCGATCCCATTGCCCGGTTTCCACGCTCTCTACAATGAAGTCGTTTTCGCGCACGCTGTCCTCGAACTTCTCGAAGAACATGCGGTCGATCTTCATGCCCTCGCAGCCGATCTCTTCGATTTTGATCGAGGCGAGAATGTCCTCCCCTGCATGCTCGTAGACGCCGATCTCCACCGGCCCTATGCCTCCATTGCCACCTCGCCTCTTGCCTTGGGGCACGGGGAGTTTGAGGACCTCGTCGTAACTGAACTTCTCCTCGAAATACTCGCACGTGGCGAAAAAGTCGAAGAGCTTGAAGGCGGTCTTCTGCGGTTGCGCCACGCCATCCTTAAGGCCCTCGTCGAAAAGCTGTTCGAGGAAGTCATGCTTGCGGGTGCCGCGCCCCTTGATCTGGATGAAGTCCGTCGGCGAGAAAACCGGTCGAAACAGTCCGAGGTTGAGAATGTCGGTGCAGTCGTAGCCGGTGGTCATCATGCCCACGGTGACGCAGACACGGGCCTTGCTGGTCTTGTAGGAGGGCAGAAAGTTGGCGGAGCCGAGCAGGTTGTTGTTGGAGAAGTTGATGGTGGACTGCTGGGCATTTGGTATCTGCGAGGTGATCTGCACGGCGAAGTCGGACTGGTACTTGGTGGGGAACACTCGGTCAGCCATCTGGTTGAGTATCTGTGCCAGCTTGGCGGCGTGGTTCTGACTCACGGCGAAGATGAGGGACTTGCCGATCTCCCCGCTGATCGGATCGCGCAGCGCGTTTTCCAGGAAGGTCTTGCAGAAAAGCTTGTTGGTGGCGTCGGCAAAGAAGCGCTTCTCGAACTCGCGCTGTTTATAGGCCTCCTCTCGGTCTTCGCCGGCATCGTCGGCAAACGAAACGATGAAGCCCTTTTCAGAAAGCAGATCGGTGGTGATCTCGGTGCGGGCATCCACGACCGTGGGATTGACCAGATAACCGTCTTTCACGCCTTCGAGCAGCGAGTACCGGTAGGTGGGCTGGCTGTCCTCGCACCCGAAGGTGCGGTAGGTG
Source organism: Candidatus Latescibacterota bacterium (assembly GCA_043804415.1). Taxonomy (GTDB): domain Bacteria; phylum Latescibacterota; class 4484-107; order 4484-107; family 4484-107; genus 4484-107. Next base: position 1,120 of record JAZDJA010000207.1, read on the forward strand.
TCCAGTAGCAGTCGCCTCTCGGCTTCGCGGGGGTCGCGGGCGGTGGGGCTGGCCTTGTCGAACCGTTTGAGGTAATCGCGGGGCGTGGCGGTAAGGCCGAGTTTGTACCCGATGAAGTAGTCGAACACGGCGCGGGCGTTGCCGCCGATGGAGCGGTGAGCTTCGTCGGAAATGACCAGGTCGAAATCGGTCGGCGAGAAGAGTCGCTGGTACTTATTGTTGAACAACAACGATTGTACCGTGGTGACGACAATTTCCGCCCGTCGCCAATCGTCACGATTCTCCTTGTAGATCACCGTGTGAAAGTCGGCAGACAGCAGCGCCCCGAAGGCCTTCTTGGCCTGATCCTCCAATTCAAGGCGATCCACCAGAAACAGCACGCGCCGGGCGTTGCCGGAACGGAGGAATAGCTTGATGACGGCGGCAGCAGTGAGTGTCTTGCCGGTGCCGGTGGCCATCTCGAACAGGAAGCGGTCTTTGTCATCCTTCACGGCCCGCTGCAGGGCGTAAATGGCCTTCAACTGATAGGGCCGCAAGAAGCGCAGCTTGTTCGCCTGGATGTAGCCGGGGCGCTCCGCCTCGTTGCGCCATGCTGCTTCGGATTGGTAGTTCGGCCGCTGGGTCAGCACGATGTAGTCGTCACCAACGGGGTCCTCTATAAGGCGTTGTGGATTGGGGGCGATCTGCTGGTAGACGGTTACCGAGTCCGGCGTAGGGAAGGACGTAATCAGGTAGGGGTTTCCGCGCTCCAAATCCCAGAAATAGTGCAGGTTGCCGTTGGAGAGGATCACGAAACGACAATTCTGGGACCTGGCGTATTTGCGGGCCTGCTCTTTGCCCACGAGGGGGTTCTTGGTCTCCGATTTGGCTTCCAGGACGAGAAGCGGGAATCCCTTGGCGTCCAGCAGCAGGAAGTCCACAAATCCCCTGGTGGTCTTCTCAAAATTGTCGCCCAGTGCATCCAGATCGGATGTCTTGATGGTGACGCTGGACTCAAGACGGATGTTGGCGGGCACAGTGCCCTCCACAAAGAAACGCCAACCGGCCGTTTCGAGCAGCCTGTTGATCTTGATTCGGGCGGTGGCTTCTTTGCTGGACACGGTCGCTCCTTTCTCGGCTTGGGCCGACAAGGGTGATGGTGCTCAGGATATCTGGGTGGGGAGTTGGCGCTGCCTGCTGCCGGACATTCCACGCACCAGAGCAGCGCCCTTTTTCTGTCTGCTGCGTTCAGGCATCGGGAAGGACGCAGGAGTCGCTATCCATGCCGGCATCAAGGCCATTCTCTTTTTCTGTTTGCGGAAAACATAACACATTATGTTTTGGTTGTCAACAAGAAACTGCTCTAAATATCTTTTCTGGAAAAGCTTATAGTGATTCTTGCCCTAGAACCATTCTTATCCCAGCCCCTGATTGTGTCGATTAGGGTGTGCCCGGCATGGTGATGACCAGTACCGACGTGTGGTTCCCCCGCTCGTTCCCGCGTTTTGCGCCGGGAACCGTCCGATTCGGAGTTCTTCCGGAAAGAATTCCCCTGCGTTTGCGGGAAGTTACATCCGCGCATGCGCAACAAAGAGAGCCGCCTTGGCATAAGGCGGCTCTTTCTCTGTGAACTTTTTCAAGTGTTCGGGAAGGAGGTTAGCTGTGGCAGGTTTGCGGAAGGACAAGTGCCTTCCGAGCGTGAAGAAAGCTGCAAAATCCTACGTTGCAGCACTTGTTCCGGCTGGCGTTCTTTGCCAAGTTCGTCGGTCACAAAATCGCTATGATGGGAGAGGGGCGCAACGGCCTGCTTTATGGGCGCGGGTTCAGCCCGTGCTGTGCAGGCAATTGTTGGTACTTCCTTTCCTGCAGTCCAGGTCACTCCTGCAATCACGATAGGCGGCAAGCATGGCCTCCAAATGCGCTTCCGGCACGTTGCCGGGCAGGTTGTGTACGCCTGCGAAGATGTAACCACCGTCCTTGCTTAGTATCTTAATATTGGATTTGATCGTCTCGTAAACAATCTCGGGAGAAGTGGTCGCATGCAGACTCACAGGGTCGAAGACACCGCCATAGAAGATTATCCTGTTCCCGAATCGCTCTTTCAGGATTGCCGGATTCATGTGGTTGGCAGATGTCTGGACAGGATTGTAGATGTCGACCCCGCACTCGATCAGATCGTCCAGAATATCGACCATCGACCCGCAGGAATGAAGGCTCACTTTCATCTCGGTAATGTGGTGCCATTCGGTGAAGAGCCGCTCATAGTGCGGCTTGTAGATTTTGCGCCAGAGATCCGGGCCGATTGTGATGCCGCGCGTGTCGCCCATGTCATCGGCGATGAGCAGGCTCATGCAATAGGAGCCCACGGCCTCGTCCAGTTGTCTAATCTGCGAGACAGCCGCATCCACGGCCTTCCCCAGAAACTCGTGACAGGCCTCCGGGTCGGACACCATCCGCATCCACCACGACTGGGTCCCGCCAGGCCGGAGCTGGAGGGACTGGATCATTTCGCCACAGGCAATTGCGAAAGCCGTGTGGTCATGCAGCCACTTCGCGTCCTGCGCAAAACGCTCAAGCAGTACATCGGGCAACTCGTGGGGGGGATTGAAGTCGTCGGGAGAGGGGTTCTCCATGCTATCAAAGCTCGAACCCACCTGTTGTCCTGCGGGCGGATCGAAATACAAGGCCCCGGGTGGGCACATATTGTTTCCCCACCACCACGTGCCATCAGAATCCTGCCGGAATTCCCAATCACTGGCCACTTGAAGATCGATGTCCCACATGTGCAGGGACTTCCATTCCTTGGCCGCATCAGGCCCCCAGAAGCGGGATGAACACATGCGAGAGCCGAGAAGAATGATGTCAGCCTCCATCGCAGTGAGAACCGAGGGCTCGAAGATCGCATTGTTCATGAACGTGCAAACGCGATTGTTCGGATCATCAACGCCCAGTATGCTTTTGAGCTTGTGATAGGCCACATTGTGCAGACCTGCGGTTTCGCAGCCGCCAAGACCGTTCGGAATTCTGTCAACGGGTTTGCCGTTCAGAAACGCCTGCATTCGTTCGCGTGGCGTCATCATCTCTCCATCTCCCCAAAGTATCAACGATGCCATTGAGGCGCGAGCCTCAGCGGGTCGCCTCGGATGGCTGCTTCGCCCGTCGCCTTTCTGCCGACCGCCCGGTGCCTCCGCACGGCTTGGCTCAAGGTTTTCCTGATCACAGGAACGTCGTCGTGGGTTACCTCTGCTTCACTTCCTTACGTACTCCATGAGCAGCGACCCCGGGCTCTCGGCTATTCCCAGCGTGAGCCTCTGCAGAGCAGCTCCCTGTATCGTCAGCGGCGTCTCAGGCTCATAGGTACGGTACATAGTGACGCGGTAATCCGCCGCTGGGTCAATCTCACGGAGCCGCACCTCGCAGGTGCCGTCAGGGGACTCCTGTCGGCGAAATGCCATCACCATCCCATCGCGATCTCCGGGGCGATGGTATTGCAGGACGCACCAATCACGCGGACTGGCTGTGACCTCGACCAACGGGTAGAAGTTGCCGAAGTAATACTTCCTGATCCGCTTCCCTTCAGCAACGCCCTGCCTCAAGAGATCGCGCGGGTAGTCCCTGGGGCGCACGTCCTCCACAAATGCGATACCGGCATTGAACCCGCTCCGAAAAAAGTAGGGTGTCGCGCCCATCTGGCCGACAGTGCTGAACGGTACATAGCGATTGAGCCCGGCACTCATGACTTGATTCTTCAGCGCGGCCAGCAAAATGGTACCCGGTTTCTTGTCCAACATATCGCAGGTGTTGTCGCTTCTCCAGAGCGGCACGGACCGAGACATGGTCTCGATGTCAATCCGCCTGCCTCCGCTCGCACAGTTGTCGATGAAGAGGCTTGGGTTGGCCTGGAGGATATCGTCCCACATTCGGTAAAGCCCCTCGACACAGCGCATCTCAGTCATACCAGCCCTGCTCGGATCCTTGGCATCCACGAACGTCCAGAACCCGAGCGGATCGATGTTGTAGTCGATACGCAGGCACGCGACCTTATAGGCCTTGATCGCTGCGTTGAGATAGTCGGTCATGTATTGGCGTGCGGCAGGGATCCCGAGATTGAAGAGCCCGCCGCCATCGCCGGATGGCGATATGACCCACTCGGGATGCTCTTTCGCGATGAAAGTGCCTGCTGCGACACGTTCCGGTTCGAACCACAGCACAAAGCGCAGCCCCTCCTTCTCCACCGCATCGCCAATTGCGCTCAGTCCATGGGGGAAGCGATCCTTTGGCTCAACACGCTCAATGGGGAAACCGTAGTTTCCCATGCTGTTTGGGAACCCGCTCGGGCCGGTCCAATACGCATCAAGCCAGAACATTTCGAATCCCAGGCCTCTGACCGACTCCAAGTGTGAGAGCACGTTCTGTTCGTCCGAGGCGTTGAGCTCGTAGAAGGACGTGCTCAGGTGGGCCATCGGCGGCACCACGAGTTGGCCGTTGATTCTCACCATGATGTGCGCGAACATCGTGCGCCGAAAAAGATTGCAGGCACGAAGCACATCGCCCCCCTGCCATTGGAGTTGCAGGATACGCGGACTGCGGATGGTCTCGCCCGGGTGGAGCACGGCATGCAGGTTCTGCATCCCGGCCTGGATGCAGATCTGGCCGTCCCTGGACTCCACGGATGCGCACCATTGCCCGGACCAGCCGATGGCCGTGATCACGCCGCTGTTGCTGGATGCGACGTTGAACCAGGGCGAGACATTGGATGATCTGCCGTCGGTGGTGGCGAACTCGATCGCTTGTCCCATGGGCAGCGGCTGGTCAAACGGCATCCAGTCGTCAACCGCGCAAGGAGAGCCTTTCAGACGATGGAGCACGACCTCGGACTTCTCCCCGAGAAGGAAACTTGCATCAACCGCTTTCACCTGTTCGATAACGGGACTGTCCTTGTTTCCCTTGTTGGTGAAGAAGAGGGTCCAATCGACGCCAGCCGTGTCTTGGTACACCTGGCATTCGACTTTGACTTCAAGCCCGGTGGCCGGGTCCGTGAGTGTCAGTATCCGGAGGTTCGTCGTATCGCCGATCCTCTTGTCCTGTATCTCGCGATTCCAATCGTTGATGAATTCCGATGAGTGCTTTCCACCGTAGACGAACGAAAATGGCAGACTGGCGTCTCCTGCCGGACGCCCGGTTGGCCTGGCCGAAAACACCTGATCGGCCCAATGGCTGTTTAGTGCGACTTCCGGATCTGCGCCGGCTGCAATGAGTCCAGGTGACATCAACATCCTCCCTGACGTGAGTGACGTTCGTTTCCCCACAAAAGATTCCCGAAACCTCTCAAACCTGAATCAACGCCGATCAAGTGGTTCACGCCACCACTTTCGCCGATTCCAAGGCGAACGATGGCGTAAGTGGCACCCGGACTCCTGCAGGACGCCACTGTCTTAGTGCACGAAATCATAGATATTTTGGCGTACCCTGATGATGGGAGATTTTCAACTACACCAGAATGGCAGCGCTTGTCCCTCTGAACGCATTGGGGAGAGGCATTGAAAGAAAAAACCAGATCCCCGCACACCAGACCCATCAACCGCTCACCCATCACAATAGTTCTGCAAGAGGCGCATAGGGTCAATAGAGAACATCCAGGGCGCGATGCCAAAACGATTAGGGTCCTCGACGACGGTCTTGAACCAACTTTCCAGAACGCCTTACAATGGGGCGCCTTCGCATCCCAGGCATATGTTTTCTAACCCTAAAATGCCCAGCCAAATTTCAGAAACTCAAAATCCACGATGATCTTGCTATCATCATCATAGGACAGGAAACTACCATAGAACTGATCATTCCTCCCAATGAAATATCTGCCAAGACTCAAACTGGTGCCCCAATACAATCCTTTGTAGGAGAACTTGCGATAGCCCATCCCCACCCCTATTCCTATTTTGTTCTCACTGCTTTTTGCATCGATAAGCTCGTCGTCTGAAAGATACAAATCATCATTCCCCAAATACCCCTTCAGATGCGCATATCTGACAAAACCACTCAAATAGAAACCATTCTGCGTATTACCCAAGAAGTTTCTATAGTGACAGTCTATGGTCAGCTCTTTCAAATCCTTGGGATCTTCTGGGCTCGAATAATATATGGGAAAAGCTATTTCTGCCTCCCTGGTTACGCCAAACAGCGAAAAACCACCACTCAAATTTACGGCTCTTTCCATCCACAATAATCTGACAAAATTGAGCTCTATACCCATGTCCTTGTTCGTAAGGGGTGCATCTTTTGACTCCTTGTACATTTGCTTCTGAAGCATATACACGGAATCAATCTTCGAAGAAACAGATAAGCTATCCTGTTTCTTGTCCTGGGCCCACGAAAAGAATGGCCAAAGGCAAACAATAACCACCAGCAATTTCTGATATGCATTAAAATGAGTCATGGTTTTCCTCCTTATGAGGGCTAGCGATGGCGTTCGGGCGCGCTGTCAATCGTCTCCTGGAGCGCTTGGTTGGGCAGGCTTCGGTTGCTCCCGCGGCGAAAGTCCGTCGGCGTCATTGACGACCGATCCTCTTGGCGCGGGCCAACGCCTTCCGATCTGATGGTGGATGGCCGAGACCATGGGTTTCTTGGTTTACAGAATCTTCGATCCGGATCAGTTCCAGGATACGGACAAGGCTCTGCTCTGGTTCGTCCAGCGGCCCAAGCTCTTCTTCAAGAAATGGAAATAAACTGGTTTTGATGCGTGCCCATGTCTCGGATAGTGATCCCATAGCTTTCCTCCTGAAGATAGGGTGAAAGATAGCTTAGTAATTGATATAATATACTAAGATCAATGGGATTACGCAAGTCTTATGTGTGTTCTATGCACTTAATTTCAAAAACAAATCTCCTCTACTTTATGACTTCTGCAAGAGGCTC
>JAZDJA010000208.1:0-4244 GCA_043804415.1 Candidatus Latescibacterota bacterium
CTCAGGGGGGGAGGCCACTATATCAACATACTGTGTGGCACCATCCCTTCCCCGGTGAACGTGGGTGGCCTGAGAAGTCCCTCCGGTGGCCAACACCTCCCTGTAGGGACACAGATGATCCGAGCCCGTGCATGGCTCGGACACGCCGTGAGAGACTGTGTAGCAGAACGATCCGATCGCATCCTCCCGGGCATACCCGGTTGCTGCCGAAAAACTCTGATTGATCTCCGTAATCCGATAATTTTCGTCAATTACGACAATGTGATCATGGATGCCGTTGAGCAGGGCGCGAAGATAATCCCGGTTCTGGCGGAGGATCTCTTCCGTTCGCCTGCGTTCGGTGATGTCCACCGCCACCGAACGGCTCTCCACGATCTGTCCGCGGGCATCCCGGACGGCATTCACCGTCAAGCTGATCCACACCGGAGTGCCGTCAGCCTTCTGCATCTGCAACTCTTCATCGGCTATCGTTTCGCCGGCCCGAAATCGCGCAACTTGCCGTAATGCCTCTTCTTTGCCATGCGGGGTGTCCGCGTAAAGCGCAGCCACCGGCCGTCCGACCAGTTCGTCGGCCGCATATCCGAGCAACTACCCGGCCAGCCGGTTACACCTGTGGATGATGCCGTCCGCTCCAACGGAAAAATAGGCGATTGGAGCGTTCTCATACAGATCGCGGAAGCGTTCCTCGCTCTCCTCGAGCGACTCCTCCGCGTGTTTTCGCTCTCTCAGCTCCTCCTGAACCGCCTCATAGAGCCTCCTGTTTTCCATGACCAGGTGCTGTCTCTCAAGAATCTTCTCGATGCTCGCCAGCACCTCATTCATATTCAGGGGCTTGGTGATGTATGCCGAAGCGCCTTCGTTCAAGGCGCACATCGTGGTCTCCAGAGACGAATGCCCGGTGACCATGATCATCACCATATCGGGGCGCAGCTCCTTGAAAGGCCTCAGCAGCAACACGCCTTCCGTGTCCGGCAGTTTGATGTCCAGGAGCGCCACATGGAAGAAACTCTTCCGCACCAACTCCATGGCCTCTCGTCCGGTTCCCGCTGTCTCGGTTTCATAGCCCTTTTTCCGGAATATGAGATCCAGGGATCTGCAAGTGCTTTCATCGTCGTCAACGATCAGAATGCGCGGTCTCTCAGCCATCTCATTTCTCCTTGTCCACCCCTCTGTTCTTCCGGCCGTTTGGGAACCTCAGGAAGGCTCGTTGTGCGCACTCTGCACCACCGGAAAGGGGCTCCGACGATCCAGCCGACGATAAGCGCCTCGTCTGGTTGTCGTTCTTGTCCGTGGGGAGGTGCGCAACTGCCTCCTCCACACCCAACGGTGGGCATACGATCCCGCGGGCTCCCTTCTGCAGCGCATCTCAAGCCCGCTTCTCCTTCTCCCGGAAGGCGCTCTGAGCTTGCTTGGACCTGCACCCGGGTCAGTCGTGCGAGCTCGGACCGAACATGAAGTCGGAGGCGCGATGGCTGCACGCTTGTCAGGTCCTTACGTCAGATTCCGCTTACAGAGGAACCAGCCAGAAGCTCTCTTATGGTTCCAAGCAGATCGGACAGGGAATAGGGCTTCTGGAGAAAACGATAGCCCTTCTTCCGGATCTCCTCCTTGTCCACTTTATTGGCCGCGTACCCACTGGTCAGGAGCGCCCGCAGTTGCGGGTTGCGGGAGACGAGCTGGTCCACCAATTCGGGGCCGTCCGTCCCGGGCAGGATCACGTCGCAGAAGACCAGGTGAAAATTCCCCTGCTCGCGCGCAAAGATCTCCAGTGCCTCCTCGGCGCTGGCCGCCTGAAACACCACATACCCGGTTGCTGAAAAGGCCCTTGTCGCAAGATCCCGCACTCCTTTCTCATCCTCCACCACCAGAATACGCTGGCCGCCGTTCTGATGGTGGGGCTCGGTTGGAAGGGCCCCGCCCGTTTCCGCGGCCGACTTTTCGGAGGTGGCCGGCAGATACAGCGCAAACTTCGAGCCAAGGCCGGGTTCGCTATCCAATTGGATCCATCCCTGGTGCTGCGTGACGATGCCGTAGACCACCGACAGCCCCAGTCCAGTGCCCCGGCCGAATTCCTTGGTAGTGAAGAAGGGCTCGAAGATGCGCTTTGCGGTTTCCTTATCCAGGCCGATCCCCGTATCCTCGATCGAGAGACACACGAAGTTGCCCGCTCTCGCCTGGGAGGTTTTCTTAGCGGATGTTTTGTCCACACGCACGTTTTCGGTTTTGATCGTGAGCTTCCCGCCTTCGGGCATGGCGTCCCTGGCATTGACCACGAGATTGGTGATCACTTGCTCCAGATTTCCCACATCGCCTTCGACCGTCCAGAGGTCGGCCGCGAGGTCGGTATGGACGACGATGTCCTCCCCAATAAGGCGCTTGAGCATCTTGAGCAAATCCTCAACCGTCCGGCCCAGGTCGAGGGACGCGATCTCGATGGGCTGCCTGCGGCTGAAAAGGAGCAATTGACGGGTGAGATGGGCTGCACGCACGGACGCATCATACACGCGCTTCAGATCCAGATACAAGGGCTCATCCTCGGCAGTTTTCCTCATCGTCAGTTCGGTATATCCCTGTATGATCGTCAGCAGGTTGTTGAAGTCGTGCGCCACGCCTCCAGCCAGGGTGCCGATCGCCTCCATCTTCTGCGACTGGAGGAGCTGGGCCTGGAGTTCTCCTTTCTCCTCCTCGGACTGTCTGAGAGGGGTGATGTCCCGATTCATGCCCGCAATCCCCACGATCCTGCCTTCGCTGTTTCTCAGGGGTACCTTTGTAACCAGCGTCCATGTTTTTTCCCCGGAGGGCTGAATCATCAGACGTTCCCTGGAGATTATCGGCTGTCCTGTACGGAGAATCTCCTCTTCCTCAGCGAGATGGGCCTCTGCCTTTTCCTTGGGAAAGAAGTCGAAATCCCTCTTTCCGATCACTTCCTCCTCTGTTTTTGCCTTCATGATTTTCAATACTGCTTCGCTTGCCAAGATAAAACGGCCCTCCGGATCCTTGGCGAAAACCCGATCCGGCAGATTATCTATGACCGTGCGCAACAGGTGATGTTGCGACTTCGCAGTCTCCTCCGCCACCTTCAATGTGGTGACATCCCGGCTTGCTTCGACCACCCCAACGATCTGCCCTGCCGCATCCCGCAGCGGAGAAGCGACGATATCCACGTAATACGTGTCACCCTTCTTGTCCGCATGGGCATGGGTGACATGAGCAGTTCCTCCGGTGGCCAACACCTCCCGGTGCGGACATGGATGCTCGCTTCCCGAGCACGGCGCGGACAGGCCGTGGGATACCTCGTAACAGTGGGATCCGATCGCCTCTTCCCGGGTGTATCCCGATGACGCCAGGAAGCTCTGATTGACCTCCGTGATCCGATAGTCCAGGTCAATGACGAGCACGTGATCGTGGATGCTATTGAGCAGGGCGCGAAGATAGTCCCGGTTCTGCCGGAGGGTCTCCTCCGCCCGCTTGCGCTCGGCGAGCTCTTCCTGAACCGCCTGGTAGAGCCTTCTGTTCTCCGTAACCAGGTGCTGTTTCTCAAGAAGTTGCTCGATGTCAGCCAACACCTCCTCCATGTCCATGGGTTTGGTGACGTAGGCCGAAGCGCCCTCGTTCAGGGCGCCCATTGCGCTTTCGAGAGAGGCATGCCCGGTGACCATGATCACCACCATATCGGGGTGCGCCTCCCTGAAAGGCCCCAGCAGTGCCACTCCTTCGGTATCGGGCAGTTGGATGTCCAGGAGCACCAGGTTAAAGAAGCGCGCCTGCACCTTTTCCAGGGCCTCTCGACCGGTGCCCGCCCACTCGGTTTCGTAGCCCTTCCTGTCAAGTATCAGTTTCAGGCTGCTGCAAATGCTCTCGTCATCATCCACGATCAGAATCCGCGGTCTCTCGATCATATCCCACTCCTTGTCCGCCCGTTCGTTCTGCCAGCCGATCGGGGACCTCCGGGAGGCTCGATCCCATCGTTTCCGGGTTCCGGGAAGGTGCTCCGGTCACCGCGCTGACTCTCCTCGACTCCTCTGTCTATCCTTCTTCACCATGTTGACGTGTGCCAGCACTTCCTCGATCTCCAGGGGTTTGTAAAGGATCGCGCGGGCTCCCTCATCCAGCGCATCCACGATCAGCTTGTCCATCGCATAGGCAGTCATCATCACGACCACGGGGGCGAGGGGGATCTTCTTGATCCTTCTATAGGTCTCCACCCCGTCCATCCCAGGCAGTTTGATGTCCATGAGGATGAA
>JAZDJA010000209.1:0-2536 GCA_043804415.1 Candidatus Latescibacterota bacterium
GTCACATCCATCTTCTTAAAAAACGTCCGGGAGGGGACCACCGTATCGGGATCGTCGCTGTCCACGTAGCCCACCTGAACCGAGAGGTGATAGCCGACCGAGTCGGCCGTTATGACGTCCGACTCGAATCCCTGGAAATCATCCACATCGTCAAAACCGGGGTAGCTTTCTCCCAGATCTGTGCCGAGGGTGCCTGGAGCCGTAAAGCCGGCGGGCAAACCTGTGGGCGGGGTACCCACCACCTCCTCATCGAACGCCTTGGCACCCGCCTCCTCGATCAGCGCCTGCCCCAAAGCCGTCGCTGCGATTCGATATCCCGCTTGGGCCACCATGTCGGTATTCTCCAGAACGGACCGGTTGACCGACAGCACCAAAGAGGATAGGAGCACCATGGCCCCCAATACCAAGAGCATCTGTCCGGTGTTCATCTGGGCACACCCAAAAAGATGGGAGAAAGGAGCACGCGCGCGATATGGAGAGACCCGCGCGCTTAGAAGCTGCTTGCGCTTTGAAAATGGCGGGGGATGGTGCCGATCTTTCGCTGCGATCCCCCCAGTCGGTTTGAGCTTGTTTGAGGGGAGCAAATCGAAGCTGGTCGTGGGCTGCGCAACTTCCCGCTTCGCACTTGGTTTTCAATCTTCCGACGTGATCGCAGCCACTTCCTCAAATGAAGTCGTTCCCTGCTTGATGCGCAATCTTCCTGCAGCCCGCAGGGTCAACATCCCGCTTGTCACCGCCTGTTCCCGAATGGCCTCCTCGTCGACCATGTCTCCGGACCGCAGGATCAGGCGCCGGATCTCCTTGGTGAACAGAAGCGCCTCGTGGATCGCAATCCGGCCCTTATATCCGTTCCGACACCCCTCGCATCCCACGTTCTCGTAGAAAGTAGTTTCTTTGATCTCCTCCTCGCTGAATCCCAAACGCAGCGGGATGGAGGGATCCAAGTCATGGATGGGCCGCTTACACTTCTCGCAGAGTTTTCGGATCAGCCGCTGCGCCACCACGATATTGATCGCATTGGCGATCAGAAACGGCTCAACCCCCATCTTGTAAAGGCGGGAGACCGCACTCGGGGCATCGTTCGTATGCAGGGTGGAGAATGTCAGGTGGCCGGTGTTGGCCAATTTGATGGCCGTCTGAGCCGTTTCCAGATCCCGCATCTCCCCCACCATCACGATATCGGGATCGTGTCTGAGTATCGCGCGCACGGCCTGCTCAAACGTAAGTTTCGCCGAGTTGATTTTGATCTGGCGGGCTCCCTCGATCATAAGCTCCACGGGATCCTCGACCGTCAAAACGTTCACCTCGGAGCTGATCACCTGATACAGCCCGGCATTCAGGGTGTAGGTCTTCCCGCTGCCGGTCGGGCCCGTTAGAATCACAATCCCCTGGGGACTGTGAATCGCCTTTAAAAAATCCACTTTGGCCTTTCCCTGCAGGCCGAGCTTATCCAGATCGGTGATCACCTTCCGGTCGTCCAGCACGCGGATGACGATACTCTCGAATTTTCGGTCGGCCTCCTGCCCCACGATCGGGAGGATCGAAACGCGGAAGCGAAGCAGACTGCCATCTATCCGGCGTTGTATGGAGCCGTCCTGTGCCCGCTCCCGCTCGAACCGGTCCACTCCGAGCGAACGATCCTTGAACACCGCCAGGATGGCCTCGGGTTTGGTGCCCACCTGTGCATGCCACAGACGTATCTTGCCGTCCTCTCTGAAGAGGAACTCCGTTCGGTTTCCCGCCTTTGGAACGATGTGGATGTCGCTGACACCCCGGCGCACTGCCTCGATAAAGCAGCCCTCCACCAGGTTCACCAACAGGCTCTGGTTGATCTCCGCATCCAAGGCCTCCTCATCAACGCCGCCTGTTTCCTCATCCGGGATGATCTCCGCGGCCTGACTCGCCTCTTCGAGGATCTCCAGAAACTCGTTCTTGGGAGGAACGACTTGCTCGATTAGGCCCTCCAAGGTCTCCTGACGCACATAACACACTTCATATCTTCGATATCCCAGAAGCGGGGCAAGACATCCAATGTCCGGATCGGTCGGATCGGCCGCGATGATCCGCAGCGAATCCTTGCTCCCGCCCTGGGATGGGAAGGGCAAAATATTCTTCTTCCTGATATTTTCGCAGACCTGATCCGGGAGTTGACGCAGGAGTTCCCGAATGGAGACCACCTGTGCTTCACTGATCCCCTTGGCATCCAGATCCAGTTCCTTGAACCCATAGATTTCTGAAAGCGCCTGATGGACCGTGTGACGGTCCACCCCCAGATCCTCGATGAGAATCTGACCGAACATACGTGGCCCGCCCTGGACCCCGGCCGTCCGCTCCTCATTCTGAATCTGGAGCACCTGATCGATCTTCTCCTGATCAACGATCCCCCGGTGCAGAAGGAGCTGACCGATACGTAGCATGCCTTTGGTACGGTTCATATTCCCTGTCACCTCATCCCGGGCGTTGGCGGGGACATCGTGGCCGTTTCGGAGGAAACGATGGTTAACGCAATCATCACCACCATGATAAACATGGAGAT
>JAZDJA010000210.1:0-3598 GCA_043804415.1 Candidatus Latescibacterota bacterium
CGCGTTCGGCAGCGAGAATCTGGCGCCCATTACTGATGGGCTGGCCGCCGACACGTTCGTTCCTGCCGTCGGCCAGACCATCACGATCAGTCCCGTTGCCGTGGATCCAGAGACGGGCCGCAGTGTCTTCGATCATCAAACATATGATTTCGGTGACCTTGCCAAGCTGGCCCGGTGCGGGTACGAGACCGTGCGCGACCTTATCCGTGAAGCCCTTGGCGCCGATGATCGCGCTCCCGGGGCGGTAGTCAGCGTCCAGACCTTCGGGAGCCTCCTGGACTTCCACCCGCACCCGCCTGGAAACCCTGCTGGCTTACATGGTGAGGGCTCCGGTCGCGGCGGGCCGGATCAGCGCGGAAGACGACGGTACGGTCATATACAAGGCCAACCGCATCCATCCCCGCCACGGGGGCGACAGCCGGAGGTTCGATCCCCTGGATTTTATAGCACAGATCGTCCTCCACATCCCCGATGTGCACGAGAAAACCGTCATCTACTACGGCTGGTACTCCAACCGGACCCGGGCCCGGCGTAAAAGGGATCCGGCCCTTGCTCCGGCCCTTGCGACTGTGGGACTATGCGACTCTGCGACCCCATCTCCGCTCCCCCTGGCCGTAAGACGCGCGTGGGCGGCCATGATCACGCGCGTATATGAGGTGGACCCGCTCATCTGCCCCCATTGCAAAGCGACCATGCGTATCGTGGCGTATATAGAAGACGAGGATGTCATCTACCGGATCCTGAAGCACCTCGACCTCCTGGGCAAAGATCCGCCTGTGGGCGAGGTCCGCGTGCGGGGTGCGCCCGAACCCCCGGCCCAAAGCGCGTAACTCCGCAATCCGCAATCAGCAATTCGCAATTGGATTAACCATCCCGGGTTCTGTCGCCATTCTGCAATCCGCATTCTGCAATCCGCAATTGAACGGGGCATCCGCCCTCTTATCGGCACCATTTACCCTTGATTACCCTTGACAACCCCGGCCAATGGGCTAAAATAGGCAGAGTATGACCGCTTGGAGAGCGACCGATGCCATGCCGCGGGGGTTCGGTCAGATGAAAGGGCAGGTGCGATGGAAAACCGGGAATCCAAGTTCCTATCCAACAAGAATGGAGCACAACATGTTTGCCGAAGTGAATGGTACGCGTCTTTATTACGAAATCTCCGGAGCAGGACGCCCGCTGGTCCTGATACATGGTTCCGGTCTCGATACACGAATGTGGGACTACCAGTTTGATGTTTTCGCCCGCGCCTACCGGGTGATCCGATATGACGCGCGCGGATGCGGCCAATCGGCGGTTCCAACGGATGAGCCTTATAATCGCGCCGAGGATCTGAAAGCGCTGCTGGATCATCTGAAAATCCCGTCCGCCAATATCATCGGACTTTCCATGGGCGGCGCCATAGCGATTGATTTCACGCTTCTTTTTCCAGAGGCAATTCAAAGTTTGATCCTCGTTGATAGCCGGCCGGAAGGCTGGAGGTCAGGATCGCCTGAACTGGCAGCGTTTTCACAACGGATCGCTCTCGAAGTCCAGGAAAACAATCTGGCGGAGGCAAGGCGAATCTCGTGGGAGGAGCAACCTCTTTTGGCACCTGCGCGAAAAAATCCCCGCGCGGCCATGCTGTTGAAGCGGATCGTTAACGACTATTCAGGATGGCAGTGGACGCACACCAATCCGATCAGAAAACTCAATCCCCAAGCCATTCAGCGTTTGGAGGAGATTATCACGCCAACGCTTATATTCGTTGGCGAACTGGATTTGCCTCCATTCCATGCGATTGCCGAAGTCATGTGTCAAAGAATCCGGGGCGCCCGCAAAGTCGTGCTGCCTGGCGCCGGCCACGTGTCCTGCGTGGAAGCTCCCGATCAATTCAACCAGATCGTAATGAGCTTTTTGCAAGAAATTTCCGGTTACCACTCGGCGGGTCGCACTCCCACGTTGCCCGCGGGTGGCTTCATCCCAGGTACCATGAAGCAAACATAAAGGCCAGTTGCCTCGAAAAGAAATGGGTGTAAGAAAGTTCAGTTTGTGAAGTACGAACGTTTCTCAACTCATTTCAAGGGGAGGGCTGGCCGATGGAAAATACTATCATGGTGGGCTGTGATTTGCACGACAAAACTATGCTGTTGAAAATTGCGGTAAAACAAGATCCGCTCAGGCGGGGACCGGTAGGCATGGCAAGCTCCTTCTGATGATGAGTGCTGGCTTCCCAAGGCTACTCTTGGTGGACCGACCCAAATTGTAACCGGGTTCATACATGATACAATAAAATCTCCCGATCTTTTGGCTTTTTACTTGATACTGAACAAATGTGCATATAATGACCGTCCCGCCGCTTGCCTACCCCCCAAGGCGGGATATGGTGTTATATGGGCTTCCCGGCACTCTATCGTCAGCGCCGTCCCCGGTCACCCGGGCTCTGGCAGGCCCTCGACACCCGCTTCGAAGAGTTCCAGGCGGTCTACGACGAGCGGTTCGAGACCCGTTTGGGACCTTTGCGGCCTGTGGTTATCAAGCGGGTGCAGGAATACCTTCAGTGCGGCATCCTCGATTACGGCTTCGCGCGCGTCCGGTGCCCCGAGTGCAAACATGAATACTTGGTCGCCTTCTCCTGCAAGGCGCGCGGCTTCTGCCCCTCATGCCAATCGAAGAGACAAGCCGAATTCGCGGCATTCCTGACCGAAGATGTGCTTGCCCCCGTACCCCACCGCCAGGTGGTGCTCTCCGTCCCCCGGCGTCTGCGACCCTACTTCTTCCACCACCGCACATTGCTCTCCAAACTGGCCCGGTGCGGGTACGAGACCGTGCGCGACCTGATCCGCGAAGCCCTTGGCATGCCCGCCTGCGCGCCCGGAGCTGTGGTCAGCGTCCAGACCTTCGGGAGCCTGCTCGACTTCCATCCGCACCTGCATATGCTCGCCACCTGGGGCGGTTTCGACAAAAGCGGGACATTCCACCCGGTGGAATCCGTCCCCTCCGAAGACACCGTAAGCCGGCTCTTCCGGCACAATGTCCTGAAAATGCTGCTTCGGGAAGGGGCCATAGGCGAGGAGATCGTCGAGAACATGCTCTCCTGGAACCACACTGGCTTCGGGGCCGACATCGGACCGGCGCTGGCCTCCGATGTATCGGCCGACCGGCCCACCCGCACACGCCTGGAAACCCTGCCGGCCTACATGGTGAGGGCCCCGGTCGCGGCCGGCCGGATCAGTGAAGAAGAGGATGGTTCAGTCATATACAAGGCCATCCGCATCCACCCTCGTCACGGGGCCGACAGCAGGCGGTTCGACCCGCTGGATTTTATAGCGCAAATCGTCCTCCACATCCCCGATGTGCACGAGAAAACCGTGATCTACTATGGCAGGTACTCCAACCGGACCCGGGCCCGGCGGGCAAAACAAGACCAGGCCGGCGCCCCCGCTACCCATGCGCCCGCGGGCGAGCCCAGCTCCCCCTGGCCGTCCGGCGCGCGTGGGCGGCCATGATCAAGCGTTGTGGTAGGGGCGGGTTTTAAACCCGCGCCCTACATCTGCCCCCATTGCAAAGCGACCATGCGCATCGTGTCGTACATCGAAGACGAGGATGTCATCTACCG
>JAZDJA010000211.1:0-16668 GCA_043804415.1 Candidatus Latescibacterota bacterium
GGAAACGCGATCTCGCAAGTTGAGCTGACCCAGGAGTTCCAGGATCATGGGATAAACGCCATCCTTTACGTCCTCCTTGAGCCCGCCAATGGCACGCTGGGCCTGGAGGGAGAAGGCCATATCCTCCGGCGGAAGTAAGCGCTTCTGGCAATTCGCGATACTCCGCTCATAGCGGCCATGTATGGCCTTCAGCTTGGAGTCTGAAGGTCTGGGGATTTTGAGCAGATCCGCTTTGTACCGCTGCAAGAGCTGGGCGACCTGGGTCACTTCTCCCCTGCCATCGGGATCGGCCTCCAACGATTTCAAATACCGCTCCAGCGTTTCATTGTAGTGTTGGAGCTTGCCGATCTGCTGGGCGTACCTGATGGTTTCCTCTCCGGTTTTGGCGCACGCGATACACCCCACGAACAGGACGATCATTAGAAACCATGCACGTTTCATAACTCCTCCTTCTGGTGTGAAGCGTCTTGACTTGGGCAAGGCGCGGGGATCGGGACCGGAATGCGGGAAGATGGAATGGGCCATAATAGCACCAAACTATCAGCATTGTGTTCCAATCTAATCATTTACGGAAGAAAGTCAACAAAAAAATGGCCGTGTTCTCGATTTTCTCTGCTCCATTTTGTTTTGTTCCCTGGTGGCCAGGTTGGGGAGGCAGTCGGGATGCGGAAATTGAGCCGTGTTTCAACGCTTCTCAGGCGTGTTGGGTCTGGGCAATCCATTCAACTGGGGCAGTTTTTCGGGTTGCTGCTCCGCTTCTCCAGGTTGCAGCTTGCTCTGCACTCGATGGCGGGCGCCCTGCGATCGTAGGGAATTCTCCTCTTTCTCCGGCTCTTGATTCGGGACCGATCTGGGGGTGCGCCCCTGTTGACCTCGGTTGGCAGCGATGGTGCAGACGGGTTCGGGAAAACGAGCTGTTTTTTTCTTGACATTGATTTGCTGTTGCGTTATATTCAAAAATGCGATATCTTCAGTTTTTTCTACATTCTCGGAGTATCTGGAAGCGAGCGGACAGATCGTGAGCACAGGGGGATTCCCCATCCTGCGCGATCCATAAATGCGCCAGTGGGAGCGATTTTTTTTTGTGGACAACCCATTAGGAAACAGCTATTTTCCAGCGAGCATTGTTGCCGGTCTACCTTTTTCGGGGAATATATTGGGGGATATTTCCTGCGGGAAGGCACAATAGTTCTTGCATAATACGCTATATTTTATTATATTATACAAGTTGTAGTGTTTGATGGAACCACAAGGGCAGACGGGTCAGCCATGGTCTGAGACCGAAAAAGCCCAATCTGCGCTCTGGATTTCGCATGTCGTCTTTCGCTGCGGGCGTTTTTCGTTTGTTTGTGAATGGGAAACGCGAGAGAGGGGCTCCGCATGTAAGGCTGGGTGGCGTTCCAGAAGCACTGGGGGATCCATTTGCGGACTGCAGGGCGTTTTCCGTGATGGTCGTTCTGAGGGTAAGAGGAAAAGTCAGCCCCGGTGGGTTGATAGGAAAGTCTGTCATTCGATTCAGTCGAACAGGATGCAGAGAGAGAAAGGTTGCATGGGATGAATTTCTTCAAGTGACTATTCGCCTCTGTTTTTCTGCGACTGTGCGGTCGCTTATTCCTGCTGCGAAAGGCTGCGTCATTTCTCTCCGACCGGATGAGAACAGAGCCAGGTCATCTCGTCTTGAGCGGAGGGAACACAGAGGGTGAGGCAAGGTATGTCTGCGCACAGCGGGTTGATGGCTGTCTTTATGGGCCTGATGTTGGGAGCTCCTTCTTCGGACGGAGTGGCGCAGGAAATACAGCTTCCCATCAACATCCGGGTGCAGCAAGTGATGGTGAAGACCGGGAGTTCCTTTCGCTTCTATCTCCCAAATGGCGAGTTTCACGGGCGGTTGCTGAAAGCTTTTAACTATGTTACATTAAATGCAGATGCGGACTATGACGTTTTGACCGGGGATATGGGCTTCGGAATCGGATATGCTTTTCCGAAGCTGCCACTTAAACCGGGGATTTTCTTCAGGGATGATCTGCTCTTTCGTCCGCTGGATGCGGAGACCGGTGCGTGGAATCGCAAGCAGGGCATGGCAGTGAAGGTGGAAAAGAAGCTTTGGTGGCGGTTGTTCCTGAGGGCTTCGTTTGGGAATGAGCAGCAGAAGTCGCCCTCCAAGATGCGGTTGATGGATATGGTGTCCTTTCTCGATCGCACCGTTCGGATCGGGCTGATCGGATCCGAAGGGGAGGTGTGGCGGGCGCACCTGGCCGTGGAGAAAGGGCTGGACTTTCTTGGAGGGGATTTTTGCTATACTTTGGTCTCCATGGGATTTATTGGAACCTATGGTACAGAAAGGGATTTCGGACACACGCTCGACGTACGGATAGAGGGAAACGTTACCGATGCGCCTTCTCCCAGGTATTATCTCGGGGGACGCTCCACGCTGATCGGGTATGACAATGATGAGATCTGGGGGAACAAACGCGCTTTGTTTCGGAACGATTTGAGACTTCGCGTGTTCAAGGGCAAAGTCGGAGGCAGGTATTTGATGTGTTCTGGCATGGACGTGCTGGGGAGATTGGATGTGGGCAACGCAGGGGGCGCGGAGGACCTGGAACGTTTGGGGCGATACAAGGCTGGTGCGGCAGTTGGGCTTTCGATGGACACGATCCTCAATGCAGAAGTGGCGATCAAGGTTTCCGCCATGGTGGGGAGCCGGCTTGTGGGGAGGAGAAAGGCCCGACTATACGTGGGATTGGGAGATTGATGGCTGCTTGTCACAAGCTCTTTTCCCTGGTGGTAGTGTGCGGAGGAAACACGTGCCGTTCGCCGATGGCGCAGGGGATCCTGAGGAGCCTGCTCCCGGCAGCACGGAAGCCCAATTTTCGGGTGTTTTCGGCAGGTGTTCACGCCTTCTCGGGGGGGAAGGCTTCTTCCATGGCGATCGAGGTGGCTGGGGAGGACGGGGTGAATTTGCGCCGGCATCGGACCCGATCCGCAGACGATGGGACGCTCTTGGAAGCAGATTTGGTGTTGACGCTCTCCCCTGTTTACAGGGATGTGCTGGCCGAGATGTGTGCCCCCCCCTTCGGATTGTTTACGCTCAAGGAGTTTGGGGTGGAAGGGGCGCCTCCCGAAGACCAGACGATCGCGGATCCGGCAGGCGGTTCAAAGGAAACCTATCGGCACTGCTATCGGGAGATAAAGAGGGAAATCGAGCGGATTTTGCCGAAATTGGATGCACTATTTGAAATGAAGCGCACTCCGTGAAAGACAGGCCCCCTGTTGTCTTTCACAATTTCCTGTCCATAGAGATAGCCTGTAATCGACCACCGCCCGCCCTCACCGAAGGTCCAATGATCGGGAGAAACTCCTTTGTCGGAACCATCATCTGCGGTTGCGCTCTCCCTGGCTGGAGTGTCCGCCTGCATCATCACGCACAATGAAGAAGCGAACATCGAGCGGTGCTTGAGGAGTCTGCATTGGGCGGACGAGATTGTGGTGGTGGATTCCTTCAGCAGCGATGGGACCGTCCAGATCGCGCGGAATTACACGGATCGGGTGTTTCAGCATGCATGGCCGGGGCATATCGAGCAGAAGAATGTGGCCCTTTCTTATACGCGTTGCGATTGGGTTTTTGCGCTTGATGCGGACGAGGTGGTGACGGAGGAACTATGTCAGAGCATCACGGAGGCGATCGGACGAACGGATTATGAGGGATATTTGGTGTCCCGGAGGGTGTTTTACCTGGACCAATGGATCGGGCATTGTGGGTGGGTTCCCGAATACAGGCTGCGTCTGTTTCGCCGGGAGCATGGACATTGGGGAGGCGTGAATCCCCACGATCGGGTGGTTCTTTCGGGACGCATCGGGACTTTGTCCGGTGATCTCGACCACTACCCCTACAAGGACATCGCGGATCACTGGGAGCGGATGGGTCGATATGCGGCGATAGCTGCCGCCGAGATGGTGCGCACCGGGCGAAGATTTCACTGGTGGGATCTGTTGATGCGTCCGCCTGCACGTTTTTTGAAGATGTACGGGTTGAGGCGGGGTTTTCTGGACGGCGGTGTGGGGTTTATGGTGTCCTTGCTGGGGGGGGTGTCTGTTTTTCTGAAGTATGCGAAACTTTGGGAATTGTGGCGGAGGGAGGGTCAAACAGCAGGAACGCTTTAGAACCATTCAAAAAGGGTGCGATCCTGGGTTTGGTTTTCCACGCACCGTTCGCCTCTTGCCAGTAATCTGCTTTCTGAGGAGGGTAGAGCCGTTCGCATTCTTCACGTGGATACCGCGCCCACTTGGCGCGGAGGAGAGGCGCAGGTGCTGGGATTGGCCCAGGGGCTGGCCTTGCGCGGGCATGAAGTATGGGTCGTTGGGCAACCCAACAGCCCGTTGGTGGCACGTGTCCGGGAGGCCGGAGTTTCGGCACGCTCGGTGCATATGCGCGGGGAGTGGGATCTGTTTGGGGCGCTGCGGCTGGCGAAGGTGATGCGACGATTCAATCCCGATATTCTTCATACCCACACTTCGCACGCGCATACGCTGGGTCTGCTGGCATGGTATTTGAGTGGTTGCAAGGCCAAGTTGGTGGTTTCACGGCGGGTAGATTTTGCGATTTCCATGCACGGGCTCGGATGGATCAAATACGGGCCGAGCGTCGGGCGGTTTATCGCGGTGTCCGAGGGCGTTCGACGAGTCCTGATTCAAGGAGGTGTTCCCGAGTCCAGGACTGCCGTGGTGCGAAGCGGCATTGACCTGATGAAATTCGATGATCTGAAAGATGCCGAAGCGCCGTATCAGGAGTTTGGGATCCAACGGGATGCGCTTCTTGTCGGGAATGTGGCGGCGCTGGCTCCGCATAAAGATCAGGCCTGCCTGTTGGATGCTGCACGGAAAGTAATCGATGTATTCCCGAGGGCTCGATTTCTGGTCGTGGGGGAAGGCCCGCTCCATGAGATGCTTCTCGATCATCGGGCGCGGCTTGGGTTGGAGCGCGAGGTGATCTTCACGGGATTTCGGAAGGACATCGGGGCTATTCTCGGCATGTTGAACGTGTTTGTGCTTTCCTCCTATCTGGAGGGGTTGGGAACTTCGGTCTTAGATGCGATGCTGATGGGGCTTCCGGTCGTGGGCACGACGGTGGGCGGTATTCCGGAGGCAGTGCGCGATGGGGAAAACGGTTTTCTGGTGCCGCCGAGAAACCCGAAGGCGTTGTCCGAGGCGATCTGCCGGCTATTGAAAGACAGGTCGCTCCGGGAGCGTTTCGGACGGGCGGGAAGAATCGCGGTGAGACGGTTCGATATCCGGGAGACAGTGCGACAAACGACGGCGATCTATGCGGATCTGTTGGGGGGTTCCGGATGAGACAGGTGGTTTGGACGGGAATGGTAGCCTTGCTTATTGGGTGTGGCTTTGGAGGTGAGGGAGCGGCCTCGGAGATAAAACGAACCATCTCCAACGAGGCGTTTGGCGTAGGAGAACGGCTGCTCTTTGATGTGAGCTATGGACCTATCCAAGCGGGAAAGGCCACGCTGGAGGTGCGGGAAATTCGGACCATGGATGGCAGGCCGTGCTATCACGTAGTTTCGGAGGCCAAATCGTCCGGGTTATTCTCCCGGTTTTTTCGGGTTCAGGACCAATTGGAGTCCTACATTGACGTGGAGGGGATTTTTTCCAGGCGTTTTGAGAAGCATATCCGGGAGGGGAAGTATAAGGCGGACCATTGGATTGCCTACGATCAGGAGCGGCACCTGGCGGTTACGAGCCAGGGAGATACGACGACGGTGCCTCCCTTCATTCAGGATGTGCTATCGATTTTCTACTTCGTTCGTACCAAGACGCTCCGGACAGGGGATCGCTTTGTGGTGGACAATCACACGAGAAGAGGAAGTTTTCCGCTGGAAATCCGCGTGCATGGAAGGGAACAGGTGACAGTGGCGGCTGGGACATTCGACTGTCTCGTGGTCGAGCCGGTTCAGGAGACGGAGGGCTTGTTCAAACACAAGGGAAAGTTGACGGTTTGGATGACGGATGATGATCGAAAGCTGCCCGTCCTGATGAAGAGCAAAGTGGTTGTCGGGCATCTTTCTGCGGAGCTGGTTCGGTATGTGGTGCCAGGGGACCATGAGGAATGAGGGCTCGTGGCATCCCCTCGTGATGGGCAAGGCGAGTATTCTTGGTGGGTCCAGGAGGTATGGTCGAAGGGCCAGGGAGGACAAATCGTGATTCGGGAAATATTGCGATGGGTGTTGGCGGGGGCGATGGTTTTCATGCTTTCGTGCGGTGGGCAACAGCGTCCCCTTCAGAAGACCGGTTCTCAGGAGCAACACGAGCATTTCGATCCGATGTCTCTCGATGATGATGTGTCGCTGGCGGATATCCTGGGTACGGAGTCCTCCCCAGCGCAGAAAACGGAGGAGTTTCCGGGCATGGGGACGGAGAATCCGTCGAAAAACGAGGACACGGAGTCTCCTGCAGATAGCACTCAGGTCGAGGCAGTCCAGATGGAGGAAACATCGGGATGGCGGGTACAGATTTTTGCATCGGATCAGTTTGGAGCCGCACAAAAGGCAAAGGAGGCGGCGATGGCGGCCTTTGGCGTGCCGGTCTATGTGCCCTTTGAGACGCCGTACTACAAAGTGCGCATCGGCAACTGCCGGTCCCTCGCGGAGGCCGAGAATTTGGTTCGAGAGGCAAAACGGAAGGGGTACCGGACGGCCTTTCGTGCGAGAACGACCATCTTGGTGGAGAAGCGATCGCCAGAGTAAGGAGCATGTTACTGTGTGCAAGGAACCTTGCCGTCTCCCGAAGTCTTCCCGGGAGTGCGGGAGGGGTGTTCATTGCTCATAATTCTTGATACAGATAAAGGGGGGAGGATGCATCCTGTTTTGTTTCGGATCGGGCCTCTGGCCATTCACGGCTATGGCTTAATGTTATCGCTTTCGTTTCTGATCGGGGTCTATCTGTCCATATGGCGTGGACGGAAAATGGGGCTCGATCCGGCCAAAATGATGGATCTGGCGATGTATGTGATGCTCTCGAGTGCTGTCGGAGCGCGGTTGTTCTACGTGATTCCTCACTGGGAGGAGTTTTCGGGACATCTCTGGGATGTGATCAACCCCTTTCAGAACGGAGAGATCGGGCTTTCTGGTCTGACGTTGTATGGAGGGCTGATCTTGGCGGTGGTGGTTGGAATCGGGTATGCACGGCGGCATCACATGCCTGTTTGGCGCGTGACCGATGCGATGGCGCCGGCGGTTGCATTGGGCATTTTTTTCACGCGCATCGGGTGTTTTCTAAATGGGTGTTGTTTTGGAAATCCAAGTGTCCTCCCTTGGGCCGTGGTCTTTCCGCGGAACAGTGCGGCGGGGTATCTTTTTCGGGATGCGCCGATTCATCCCACGCAGCTCTATTCGTCGCTATACGGATTGGCGATCTTTGGGGTCCTGTTGTTTGCAGAGCGGTTCAAACGGTTTGACGGGTTCACCTTCTGGATCTTTGTCTTGCTCTACTCGGTGGCCCGCTTTGCGGTGGATTTCGTCCGATACTATGAGGAGAGCATGACCCTGTTTCACGCGGGGAGTGTGGGAATTTCACTGAATCAGGGGATCAGCGCAGCCGGTTTCGTGTTGGCTTGGGTGATGTTGTTGATTCTGAGAAAGAGAAGCGCCACGGAAATCCAGGCGGGAGTGAATGCCTGAACATGGCGTTTTCCGGGCGGCTGCAACATTCTTGATAGGGAGGCATTCGAGGGGATGATGGGCAAGTTTCTGAGTCGTTTGCGGAGCGGTCTGTCGAAGACGCGCGAGGGCCTGCTTCGACGAATTGGTGAGGTGGTTGGGCGACGAAGTATCATTGATGAGGAGCTGCTGGCGGAGATCGAGGAAGTGCTGATCGAGGCGGATGTGGGAGTGGGCCCGACCATGAAAATCATCGAGGGGATACGGGATCGTGTCAAGGTGGAGCGGATCCGGGATCCGGAGCGCATTCAGAGCTTGTTGAAGGACGAAGTGATGCGGCTTTTGGCCGATCGCGGATCGGCAAGGTCGACGGGGATTTCTGGGGATCATCGTCCGCGGGTCATTATGGTAGTGGGCGTAAACGGTGTTGGAAAGACCACGACCATTGGGAAGCTGGCTCAGAAATACGTGGACGACGGGAAGAAAGTACTGTTGGCTGCGTCCGACACCTTTCGGGCGGCCGCGATCGAACAATTGGCGATCTGGGCTGATCGGACGGGATCGGATCTGGTCCGGCATCACAGCGGGGCGGATCCGGCCTCCGTGGCCTTCGATGCGCTTGATGCGGCCGAGGCCCGGGGTGTGGACGTGGTGATCGTGGATACTGCCGGACGGTTGCATACGAAGGTGAATCTGATGGAGGAGCTTGGAAAGATTCACCGGGTGTTGGGAAAGCGAAAACCCGGAGCACCGCATGAAGTGCTCCTGGTATTGGATGCGACAACCGGGCAAAATGCGATTGAGCAGGCAAGGAAATTCGATGCGATCGTACACATAACGGGGATTGTGCTGGCGAAGCTGGACGGGACAGCCAAAGGAGGGGTGGTGATCGGCATCAGGGAGGCACTGGATATTCCGGTGCAGTGGATCGGGATTGGGGAACAGGCGGAGGATCTGCGCAGATTCGAGCCGACGGAGTTTGTGGAGGCGTTGCTGGGATGAAATCGCGATTCGCAGATGGTCTGGAAGACGCGGAAAAAGACGGTCAAATCGATCCATCCGCACTCAGGATGACTTAAGGAGGATCGTGGGAATCTTACGTTTGAAAGGCATGGTTTTTTTCGCCTACCACGGCGTGCTTCCGGAGGAAAGAAAGTTGGGACAGCAGTTCGAGGTGGATGTGGAGATGGCCTATGAAATGGCGCCCGCAGCC
The DNA here is from genome assembly GCA_043804415.1 of Candidatus Latescibacterota bacterium. Taxonomy (GTDB): domain Bacteria; phylum Latescibacterota; class 4484-107; order 4484-107; family 4484-107; genus 4484-107. Next base: position 8,881 of record JAZDJA010000211.1, read on the forward strand.
GATTCGGATCGGGTTGAGCACGCCATAAATTACCAGGCGGTCTATGATGTTGTCCAGGGCGCGGTGGCCGGAGAGGCCGTGCAGCTTCTGGAGGCTTTGGCCACGAGAATCGCCGAGACGGTGATGGCGCGGTTTCCCGCAGAGCGGACCTCGATTTGCGTGCGGAAGATGCATCCTCCGATTCCCGGATTTACGGGATGCGCGGAGGTGGAGGTGGCGAGGAGGAGGTGACAGGATTTCCGCGACCGTGAAGATGCCAGAGAGTGCCTCCAATCTTCTTTCCCATCCTGGCCATCTCGGCACTTTGGGCAATCCGGAGAGGAAGGGGAAGAGCGCATGGTCGATGTGTATCTCTCTCTTGGGTCGAATCTGGGGGATCGGGAGGGGCTGATCTATTCGGCATACCAGGCGCTCTGCGGGCTGCCGGATTCTGGTGGATGGCGGCATTCGTCTCTTTACCAGACCGCTCCGATCGGGAAAATGGATCAGCCGGCCTTTCTAAATGCCGTGGTTGGGATGCAAACCGAGCTTTCCGTGAGGGCTTTGTGGAAACATGCGCAGCGGATCGAGGAGTCGCTTGGAAGGGAGCGAAGAGAGCGCTGGGGGCCGAGGACGATCGATTTGGATTTGATCATGTATGGGGATCTGGTGATTGAGGAGACGGATCTGATCGTTCCGCATCCGAGATACCGGGAACGGGCATTCGTGTTGATTCCCATGCTGGAGCTTGCGCCGGAGTTGAAGGATCCGGAATCCGGGGAAGCGGTGCGAGAGTTTCTCGAAGAACGGGGCGCGGGGCAGGAAGTGGCAAGGTCGGTGGCTGGTGATTGGTGAGTGGTGCTTCACGCTTTCCGTGCAACGGGTCACCACTCCCAACTAACCGCTCACTATGGTGTTGTGGGAGGAAGCTCCATGGAACGGCGCTATATAGCGGTCGAGGGGGTGATCGGGGTGGGGAAAACGAGTTTGGCCACGTTCCTGGCAAAACGGTTTGGTGGACGATTGATGTTGGAGGAGGTGGACGAGAATCCCTTTTTGGGGCCGTTTTACGAGGAGCGGGAGCGGCTCGCCTTTCCGACGCAGGTTTTTTTTCTACTCAGTCGCTACCGGCAGCAGCAGCAATTGGGGCGGCTGGATCTGTTTGAGCACACCGTGGTGAGTGACTATCTTTTTGCCAAAGACCGGATTTTTGCGGGCGTCAATCTGGACGAGCAGGAGTGGGTATTGTATGAGCGCTTGGCCGGGCTTTTTGATGCGCGGGTCGTGCATCCGGATGTGGTGGTGTATCTTCAGGCGAATACGGAGACCCTGATGGCGCGGATTGCCAGGCGGGGGCGGGCCTACGAGCAGGACATGGAGGTTTCGTATATCCGTGCGCTCAACGAGGCCTACAATCATTTCTTCTTTCACTACACAGCATCCCCGCTTCTGGTGGTGAACACGTCGGGAATGGATGCTGCACATTGGGAGGAGCATCTGGAGGACTTGTTCGAGCAGGTGCGCACGCCGTTTAAGGGCACGAGGTTTTACGTTCCGATGGGAGATCAGCCGTGAGCCGAGAAAAAATAACAACCGCGAAGTTGTTGGCCATGAAGGAGCCAGGCGAGAAGATCGCGGCGCTGACTGCGTATGAATGTCTGTTTGCCCGCCTGTTGGACGAAGTGGGTGTAGAGGTGATCCTCGTGGGCGATTCGCTGGGGATGGTATTTGCGGGGTATGAGACCACGCTTCCGGTGACCATGGAGCAAATGCTCTACCATACCCGGATCGTCGCGGATGCGGCGGAGTACGCCCTCGTGGTGGGGGATATGCCCTTCATGTCATTTCAGGTGAGCGCAGAAGAGACCTTACGGAATGCGGGACGGTTCCTGCAGGAGGGGCGTGCGCAGGCGGTCAAATTGGAGGGCGGAGCGGAAATAGCGGATAGGGTACGCCGGCTGGCGGATGCGGGCATACCGGTGATGGGACATCTCGGATTGACGCCGCAATCCATCCACAAACTGGGCGGCTACGGGGTGCGAGCCAAGACCGCGGACGAGGCGCGAAAACTGCTTGCCGACGCGGAGGCCTTGGAACAGGCCGGCGTCTTCTCTCTGGTACTGGAAAAGATCCCAGGTATGCTGGCCAAAGAGGTGTCGGAGAAGGTCGGGGTGCCGACGATCGGCATCGGGGCCGGACCGCATTGCGATGGACAGATTTTGGTGACGCAGGACCTCCTGGGGCTCTTTGAGCGGTTTCGGCCCAAATTTGTGCGCAGGTACGCGGAGTTGGGGAAGATGGCACGGAAGGCGTGTTTGGGATATAGGACCGATGTGAAAGCAGGGACATTCCCTGCGCCGGAGGAGAGTTTTTAGCGAGGGGAGTATCCCGCATCGTGCCCGATTCTTGGGCTTGTGTTTCCGATTGGCTCCCCTTTTCCACGGTGCGGTGCTTTCCAGGTGCTGAACTCGCGGCATCTGCAGTTCTGAGAAGCCCATTTTTCCCCCCCCCCTGGCCCACAAGAGAACGGGGAGATGCCCAAGGGGCGCGCGCCCTGAGTTTGGTCGATCTGTGAAGATCTGTGGGATCCGTGTCTCACCGGTCTTGGCCATGCTTGCCGCATTGATCCGTTTTGATCTGGGCGGGAAGCGTAGGAGGATCTGTTGTTGGGATTGGAGCGGGAAACGATGTCCATTCGGGTGATCGAGCAGATCGGGGAGATGCAGGCGTGGGCGGATGGGGTCCGATTTGAGAGCAAGCGGATCGGTTTGGTGCCGACGATGGGAGGCTTGCACGAGGGGCACCTGAGTCTGATCCGGCTGGCGAAGAAGCGGACGGATGTGGTCGTGGTGAGTATCTTTGTGAATCCCACACAATTTGGCCCGGGAGAGGACTACGAAAAGTACCCCAGGACGTTCGATCAGGATCGGTACTTGGCAGAACAAGCGGGCGCAGGAGTGATCTTTTCGCCGAATGCGGCGGAGATGTATCCGCCCGATTTTTGCACAACCGTTGAGGTGGCTGGACTGACAAAGGGACTTTGCGGCGCTTCCCGTCCGGGCCACTTCCGTGGGGTAACCACGGTGGTGGCCAAACTGTTGTGCGCGGTCAAACCCCACGTGGCAGTTTTCGGGCAGAAGGATTTTCAGCAGGCTGCGGTGATCCAAGGAGTGGTGCGCGATCTTAATCTGGATGTGGAGATCGTGACAGCTCCGATTGTTCGGGAAGCGGATGGATTGGCGATGAGTTCCCGGAACACCTTTCTTTCTCCGGAGGAGCGGAGGGAAGCGCGGGTGTTGTTCCGATCGCTCAAGAAGGCTGAAGAGTCGGTGCAGGCCGGCCAACAGGAGGTCTCCGGGATCACACAGGCGATCAGGGCGGAGATTCTGGCCATGCCCGGGGTTCGGATAGATTACATCGAAATGGTGGATCCGGAGACGCTGGAGCCGGTGACGCGTATAGAGGGACGGGTGCTTGTGGCGCTGGCGGTCTGGATCGGAAAAACCCGACTGATCGACAATATGATATTGTAGCCGGAAAGACACGCTGTCTCACAGATCCGGCGGATACGGAATACGGGGATTGCGTATTGATCCCAACAGTTTTTCAGGACGCTATTCGGAGATCCCCGGTTCGGATGGATCTTCTTTTGGAAATGGGCGAAAGGAGCATTTGATGCAGCGTATCATGTGTAAGTCAAAGTTACATATGGCGGTAGTGACGGAGGCAAATCTGAACTATGAGGGGAGTATTACCATAGATCCGGCGCTGCTGGCGGCGGCGGACATGCTGCCTTTTGAGCGGGTGCAGGTGGTCAATGTGAACAACGGAGCGCGCTTTGAGACTTACATCATCTTGGGAGAACGGGGATCCGGGGAGATCTGCCTGAATGGTCCGGCCGCGCGGTTGGGCCAGGTGGGAGATCGGGTGATCGTCTTGTCCTATGCGCTGATGAGCGACGAGGAGGCCGTGGGATACTCTCCGAAAATCATCCCGCTGGGGGAGAACAATCAAATCCGGGAGTTCAAGGAGTGATCTTACTCGGACCTGGCGCGGGAAGAGCTGTGAAAATAAAGGTTGACTTTTCACAACAAAGGTGCTATCTTGATCGGATGGGAATTTAGCATGGTTTTCGCGTTCTCTCACGGGACGATCTCGTTCCCGCGCTCTCTTTGGGAACACAGGCTGAAGGTTCCGCGCCATCCGGCTGGAAACTGATCCGTCTTTCACGTGGGAAGCGATAGGAAAGCAGATGGTTCAGACGGGCGCTTCCAGAAGACGCTCCTGACTGGCAGGAAGGGGTCTGTTGATTGCCTCCAGGTGGCCACACAAGGAGAAGGGATTCCCTACTCGATTCCCTGCAGAGAAAATTTGAGCTCCATGAGTATCCCTGGCCTGCTATCTTTGCTCGAAGGGAACCCATGTTCCGCTGTTCATAGGGCTTCGAAATGAGGAGTGCGGACTCGGGGTCGGCAGCCCGGTACTCATCGTTCACATGGTACGTGTCGTGTTTCACGTGTTACCTCTTGAAAGGAGGATGTTATGCAGCGACCCGATCTGGGGCGGGAGCTCCGATTGGATTTCGAGCTCAATCGGAAGAACAAGATGGTTGGGATAGGCGGCTTGGCGCTCATAGTGCTTTTGTGGCTTTTGAGCGGGATTTACATCGTGAATCCCGACGAGCAGGGCGTGATCCGCAGGTTTGGGAAGGCTGTTGGAGTGGTAGGCTCCGGCCCGCACTGGCATCTGCCCTTTCCCATCGAGAAGGTGGATACGCCGAAAGTGACGGAGATCAAACGACTGGAGATCGGGTTTAGAACCGTTGATCCGGGACCTCCGATACAATATCGAAAGATGGCACAGGAATCGCTCATGCTGACCGGGGATGAAAATATCATCGATGCGGAGGTCATCGTGCAGTATAAGATCAAAGACGCGATGGCGTATCTGTTCAATGTCTGGGAGCCGGAGGAGTTGGTGAGGGATGCGGCCGAAGCGTCCCTAAGACAGGTGGTGGGTCGGCACAAAATTGACGAGGCGCTGACCGAGCAAAAAGGGGTGATTCAGGACGAGACGCGGGAGAAGTTGCAGGAACTGTTGGACAGTTACGGTCTGGGCGTCACGGTGAATTTGGTGAAGTTTCAGGCGGTCAGCGTGCCCAAGCAGGTGGATGCGGCCTTCAAGGATGTGGCGAGCGCGCGGGAAGATAAGGAGCGGCTGGTCAAGGAGGCGGAGGCGTATCAAAACGACGTGATCCCCAAAGCGCGGGGGAATGCGGAGAAGTTGGTCAAAGAGGCGGAGGCGTATAGGATCGAGCGGGTCAAAAGGGCGCAAGGCGATGCGGAGCGGTTCGTGGAGGTCCTGAAGGAGTACCGGAAGGCGAGGCAAGTGACGGAGGCCCGCTTGTACATCGAAACGATGGAGAAGATTCTGCCGGGACTGAGGAAATACGTGGTGCAGTCCGACGGCAAGGGGGGTATGTACAACATCCTTTCTGCGATGCCGTTCCCCTCCGAGGTTCCTGAGCAGGAAGCACAGCAGGGAAAAGGAGGTGTGCGATGAGGGGACTGATTGTTCTCGCGGTTATCGTGGTGATTGCGCTCGTGGGTGTTGGATTGGTGGCCTATACCGTAGATGAGACCCAACAGGCGGTCATCATACGGATGGGGAATCCGGTTCGGACCGTGCAGGAGGCGGGCCTGCATTTCAAGTGGCCCTATCCCATCGAGTCGGTGGAGATGTTCGACGATCGGGTGTTGGAATACGACTCGGATGCGGAGCCGATCTACACACAGGACAAGAAGAACCTGGTTCTGGACAACTATGCCCGGTGGCGGATCGAGGATCCGCTGGTCTTCATGAAGGCGGTCAAGACGACAAGCGGTGCGCAGGCGCGGTTGGATGATATCGTGTATTCGGTGCTGCGGGAGGAATTGGGGAAGCACGTCCTCTTGGAGGTGATCTCGGAGAACCGGGAGGCGATCATGGTGGCCGTGGCGGAGCAATGCCGGCAACAGATGAAGGGACTGGGGATCGGGATCCTGGATGTGCGGATCAAACGGGCGGATCTGCCTCAGGAGAACGAGGCCTATGTATTCAACCGGATGCGGGCGGAGCGGAGTCGGATTGCCATGCAGTATCGGTCCGAGGGCGAGGAGGAGGCCTTGAAGATCCGGGCGCAGACCGATCTGGACGAGCGGGAGATTATGGCGGACGCGTATGAGAAGTCCCAGAAGCACAAAGGCATGGGGGATGCGGAGGCCTTGGGGATCTATGCGAATGCCTATGAGAGAGATCCGAAATTCTATGCGTTCACCCGGACGCTTCAGGCCTACGAGAAGGCCATTGACAAGAATACGGTGCTGGTGCTTCCTCCGACGATGGAATTCTTCAAGTATTTGGAGGGGGTAACGAAGTAGCTGGAAGTGCGAGGGGAAAACAAACAGGAGCAGGGGCGATCGATTTCCTCTGCTCCTTTCTGTTGATTGGGCCCAAAAGAACGTGGGGTAGGGGCTCAAGGCATTGAGCCCCTACCTGAATGCCCATTTTATTTTTCCTGGGCGCGAAGGACGGCCTTCTTGGCCCCTCCCCATGATCCTTTGATCGCCGCTGTTTCGGGAGCAGGCACGAAACGAAGCGTGCCAAATCGATCCGCTGTGATCCAGGAATCTCCGCCGTCCGGTACCCAGCCGACCATGGATTCCCGATTCCCGGGCGTGCCATCGTTGTCGTTATACGCGATGCTGAAACCGATCTTGTCCCCCGCAGCGATGTCCAGGATCTCGTCGTTTTCTGAGTTCCCATCGTGGGAATATTCGCGATAGAGCACAAAGGCGATCTCCCACGTTTTCTTGTTCTCGCCCAGTCCGAGCCCGATGTGATCTCTGAGATTTGTTGCTTTCCCATCTGCGCCCAGGTCTATGGCATCTCCGAAGAGCGAGACGTGGTATGCAAAGGCATTGAAGCTATACTTGTGATCGCCTCCGGAATGATCCGGATCCAGAAACACCTCCACGCCATCATCGGTATAATAGCTCGCCAGTGGATCGGCGAAGTGATCCGCGATCACGTCATCCTGTACCTGAACCGCCACGTAAAGCCGGTTTGTCGAGTCGCACCACGTCGCCTGAAAGGTCACGCTCAGATCCTCGGCTGTGGGGGGTTCGGGATTCGATCCCCCCTCCCATCGGAAGGCTAAGGTATCGGTCTTGGCATCCTGCCAGACAGGCTCGTCCAGGATCCCGTCCAGGACCGGCGGCGTCCGGGACGCCATCGCCTCATAAACCATGTCTGCACTGTATGCCATCCCGCTCAGGGACAGCAGGAACACTCCGATCGCACTGAATAATTGGATCATGGCGTCCTCCGCGAAACGTGAAAGGTGAAAGATCCCCAGCCCCCCCCATCATTTTCCATTATCTATGCGTCTTATTCGCAGCTTTGCGCCGGATGTAAGGACCAATAATACGGTGTCCCGAGTGTTCTGTCAAGCGATTTTTCCTCCTGGAGGCCGGAGAATGGGCTCGCGGTTTCAACTTCCAAGTGCAACACGGGTGAATTTGTGTGATTCGCTATTTACGAATATATCGTGAGGCGGTTTAAAAGCAAGCGTTTTCCGCGGTCGGTGGTTCAATCGCTCCATAACAAAAGCTAACTGCTCCCTGCTGACATCTCGAAGGTCCATTCTTTTCGGGAAGTATTGCCTGATAAGTCCATTTGTGTTCTCGTTCAATCCGCGTTCCCACGAGTGGTACGGCTTGGCAAAATAGCTCTGGCAATTGAGACTTTCATTGATCAGTTCGTGTGCCG
>JAZDJA010000212.1:0-4424 GCA_043804415.1 Candidatus Latescibacterota bacterium
GCCTAAGATCCCGAAGCCAACCCCGACCACCACCAAGGAAAAAGCCAGGGCCTTCGGCGGAATCATTGCCGGTAACAAATCCCGAATCGCCACGAACAGCCCATATAGGCCGTGAATCAAAGCCACGAAAAGTAAACTGTAATCCACAAAGAGGACTAGTGGCATAGATATCCGTCCCTGCACGGTTGCGACTTGAATTGCTTCAGTGGGAGTAACGAAATGTGTCAAGATCAGATGGACAGCCATTAGAACCAGCAAAAGCAACCCGCTCACTCGTTGTAGTAACCACCACCAGAATTGCACGCTACCCCCCCTCCTTCTTCTCTGACTACCCTTCAGCTTGTGAAGAAACAAGCTCTCACGGAAATTTACGGGTGGCCGATGATAATCGGAACGTAAACCGCTGCCCCGGCCACGAACACGACCGCCGTGGCCGCAATAACATACCAAAACAACAGTCGTTCCTTCCGCACGTCCATGCCCGCTTCGATCAACATGAGTCGTATTCCATTGATTCCATGAAAGATCACCGCGAGCAGCAGCAGCATCTCCATGGTCAACCAGAATGGAGAGTGCAGACTCACCATCAACTGATCAAACTCGCCCGGGTTTCTGGCTGCCGTAGAAAGCACAACGATGTGGGTCAGCAAGTACAGAGCGAGCGCCATACCGGCAATCCGGCTGGCGGCAAATGCTAATGTACTTATGTTCCACGGCAGTCTCGTCCTGGCTTTCCCTCGTTCCATGCTGATCCTCCACCCCTATCTGCACCCTCCGGGGCGCTGCACACTATTCGTTCGTTTGAACTTATCGCTCATCAGTTCCAGTCGCAGCTTGGCGATGAACTGGACGGGGGCAACATCCCAAGGACACGAATCCAGGCACGCAAACGCATTATGACACCCCCACACCCCGTCCGGTCCTCCCAGAACCTTCTTGCGCTCCTGTTTGGCATTGTCCCGAGGATCGCAATACAGACGGTACCCTTCCATCAAGGGCATCGGGCCCAAATACGTATGCTTCGCTCCAGCCTCCGGACAACTGGCGACGCAAGCCGCACAAAGGATGCAGGTGAAAAATTTCTCCATCACGTCGCTGGTCTTCTTCGTGATGACCATATCCTTCGCTCCCGGCTTTTCCACCAGCCACGGCATGATATTGCGGTAGGCATCCCACAGTACTTTCATGTCCACGACCAGGTCTTTGATTACCGGCAACCCTGGGAGCGGGCCCACCTTGATAGGGCCGCCTAAGTCGCCCACCTTGGTCTGGCATGCCAATCTGGGGCGGCCGTTAATCCACATGGCGCACGACCCGCACACCGCGCTCCGGCAGGAAAAGCGATAAGCCAAGGTCGGATCGTATTCTGTCCGGATCGCGTGCAACCCGTCCAGCACGCTGGCATCGCTCTTTAATTCCAGTTGATATTCGCTCCGCGACTCTTTGGTTTCAGGCGAATAACGAAAAATCTTAAATACGGCCATAATTTCCCATCTCTTCGCAAAATAAGTTTAGTAGGTCCGCACCGCCGGACGATAGCGAGTATGGATCACGTCCTTGAAAGCCAACTCCAACTCCCGCCTTTCATTCAAGGAGATCAGCGAATGCTTCAACCACTCCTCGTCGTTTCTCTTCGGATAATCGCTCCGAAAATGCGCCCCTCGGCTCTCCTGACGGGCTAAAGCGGCCTTGGCAATAGTACCAGCCAGCAGGATCATGCTGCGAAGTTCCAGCTTATCCACGAGCTCCATATTAAACAGCGCGTTCCTTTGAATCGCGCCGATCCTCTGCGTCCGTTCGCTCAATTCCGGCAGAGCCGCAAGCGCTCGCCCGATACCACTTTCGTCTCGGAAGATGCCGACGTTGTCGTTCATCAAATCGCCTAGTTGGCGCTTGATTTGCAATGCGTTCTCTTTGCCTTTTTGCTGCAACAACCCTTGGAGTTTGCTTTTCTCCCGTGCCAAGCACGTTTCAGTCGGAAGCTTGGGCCAGGGCTTATCATTGGCTTCTTGTGCGGCCTTGGCGCCCACGCGCTTGCCGAAGACGATTGTTTCCAGCAGGGAATTCCCTCCGAGGCGGTTGGCCCCTTGCACGCTCACGCAAGCCGTCTCCCCTGCAGCCAGCAAGCCGGGAATGTTCGTATTGCCGTCGACCGTGGTCTCGATTCCTCCCATGGAATAGTGCTGCGCCGGCTGAATAGGCACAGGAGCTTCAATCATGTCCGCTCCCGCGAAACGGATCGCCAACTCGCGGTTTTTGGGCAGGTAGCTCATAATTTTCTCTGCCCCCAAATGGCGCAGGTCCAAGTACACATATGGCAGGCCGTTAATTCCCCGCCCCTCATTAATCTCGGTCTGGATGCTGCGCGACACAATATCCCGGGTCGCCAACTCAAATCGCTGGGGCGCATACTTCCCCATAAAGCGTTCGCCTTGGCCATTGATCAGGTAAGCGCCCGACGACCGGCATGCCTCGCTCATCAAAATGTTAGTGCCATACAGCGACGTCGGATGGAACTGAACAAACTCCATGTCCATCAGTCTGGCGCCGGCCTCAAGCGCCAGGGCCATCCCGTCCCCGGTGGTGTTCAGGGCATTGGTGGATCGCGGATAGTACACCTGCCCGTATCCGCCTGTGCAAAGGACGATCGACTTGGCGCTGACGAAGTAATCCTTGCCGGTTTTCAAATCGATGGCCGTCACACCCAGAATCGAGTTGTCCTCGACGACCAGCGACGTAACGAACCATTCTTCATAAAGGCGCACACCCTGCTGCAGAATGTATCCGTAGAGCGTTCGGACGATGGTGTGCCCGGTGCGGTCTGAGGTAAAAATACTGCGGGCAAAACCCTGTCCTCCGCTACCCTCCGCTTTTTGGTAGTACTCGCCCTCCTCCGTGCGGCTGTAAAGAAGCCCGAACCTCTCCAGCTCCAAAGTGTCGTTCGCGCCATGCTTACACAGAATCTCGATTGCATCCTCGTCGCCCAGGTAGTCGCTGCCTTTGACGGTGTCGAACATGTGCGCTTCCCAGGTGTCACCAGCTCGAAACGCGGCGTTCAGACCGGTTGCCATGACCGATTGCGTGCGAATGGGATGCACTTTACTGATGATCGCGACATCCCGCGCCGTTTGCACCGCCTCGCCCGCAGCCCGTAACCCGGTAATTCCGGCGCCAATAATTAGGACTTCATGCCGAATGGACTCCATACTCACTCCCCGCCGCCGGTCTTTGTCAGACTTTCCGGAACCTCTTTTGTCCCCGCCAAGGTTGGAGGCCAATGAATGTAACGGTATTCCGGATCCTTAATTCCTAGGCTTTCGTAACAGGCGGAGATCCGGTTCTTGGCTTCTTTCATCACCGCGCCATAGAGGGTCGTGCCCGTGGAATCGATGCCCACGATCAAGGCCCCCAGCTCGCGCACGTTCAGCTCCCACACCGCCTCTGGCAATCCCAGCTCCGGCCAGTGGACGCAGTTCACCGAACTGACGCTCGCGGCATAAACGCCCCCGCAACCCCCCGTTGCCGAGAGAAAGACCGCTCCCTCCTGGCACATGGCCTGCACCGCCTCGTACCCCATCCCACCCTTGCCGATCAAAACCTTGACGCCGAATTCCTTCAGCAAACGCGGCGTCTCACGCGTCAGTCGGTAACTGGTGGTAGGGCCGATGGAGGTGATTTCCCACTCGCCATTGGCACCCTTGCGCGAAACCGGACCGCAATGCCACACCGCCGCCCCCGCCAAATCGAAAGGCGCTTTCTTGCCCGCGTCCGCCGAGGCAAACAACTGTTCATGCGCCCGATCGCGCATGGTGTAGACCACCCCTTCCAGGTACACCACGTCACCCACCCGCAGGCTGGTGGCCTGCTCTTTGCTCACGGGAGTAGTTAAGCGATGAATCTTGCTAGTCATTACCGTCAGCTCCATGACGAGTCATCCATTCCACCTTCCCGGAACTGTGAATCCGCGCGGTGGAAAATCGGTTTGGCCAACAACTGAACGCGATTGCCACCGGATGCGTCGCAATGTGGCTGCCGCAATACTCAATGTGCACGCCCAGCGCGGTAGTGGCCCCGCCCAGTCCCATGGTTCCGATTCCCGTCGCGTTCACTGCCGTCAGAATCTGCCTCTCCAGATCCGCCATGTCCGGATCGGGATGCGAACTGGCGACCGGTAGTCTCCGCAACGCCTTGAAGGCCAAGTTCATGGCAATGTCGGGAGTCCCGCCCAGACCTACCCCCACGATCGTGGGTGGACATGGAATCCCCCCGGCCATGGTCACGTGGTCAAAAACCAATTTCTTGATTCCTTCCAGGCGCGGAGCGGTCGGCGCCAGCGAATAGACCGCCGACCGGAAAGCCGACCCGCCTCCCCGCAGCATCGCGCAGATCTCCAAATAGTCTTCGCCAAACAGGTGGTGGTAGTA
>JAZDJA010000213.1:0-4358 GCA_043804415.1 Candidatus Latescibacterota bacterium
TCGTTCCACCCGCAGCCCAGATGCGAAATGATGAGCGTCACCTCCGGAAACTCATTGGCCCATGCCACCAGATCCAGGGGGAGGCTGTTTTCCTCTCCGCTGTGGGATTGGACTATGGCGCCGTGCCGGGCGGCAAACTCAAAGAGCGCACCTCCATGTTCGGCGATGGGATACCCGTGCTCTTCAGGATGGATTTTCATGCCGACACATTTCGGCAGCAGGAGCATTTCTTCGGCCTGCTCAAAAGTCTGTGGCTTCAAAGGATCCACCACCACCCACTGGAGCAGTCCGTCTGTTTGCGCGATAATCGGCGCGGCATGGGTATTGGCCGACACCGAATCCCCGCCAAACCTCGGAAAAAACGCCTCTATAGGGGATACGATCGTAAGTCGCGTACGTGCCAGGCGCGCCCGCTCAATTACCACCTCGATCCCTCCCGACATCAACTGATTCATAATCTCAAACTTGAATCCCGTACACACGCCAAAATGGGCATGTACATCAATGGCCTCGATGGCCAATATGGCTTGACTGGACATTCAATTCCCTTTCCGGTTGTTTGAGATTCCGATGCGAGTTCAACTGTGCGCGGATGGCGCCGCGTGAATAGTCGGCTGATTCTGCGTCCATGACGGCCCCAAGGTCTCCTTTCCGTTGGCAAACCCGGAGGCAAGCTTACCCATCGCGGACCACTCCGCCGAACAGAAACAGGCGCGCAGGAAAAGAGGATCTGGACGCCTTCAGAAACATGGGCACGGCCCACCTCGACCATTCAGAGGCCTGGTCGATGTGATCTCGATTACGGCTGTTTCTGCTCTCCCGACTGCGTTTCTCCATCTGCATGCGGATTGCCCACAAATTCGAACGGGCAAATACCTCCTTGTGACCAAGGCAGAAAAGATACCGCAGCGAGACCCTTTTGTCAACCTGTTTCTGACCTCGGTCTTCACGAATCCGCAGGAATAGCCATGTTATCCTCGTGCAGCGAGACATCTCCGTTTTTCGCGCCTAAAAAAGGCATCTTTTCAAACCGCGTGGGCTCGCCATGTTTTCTCCAAGATTCGGCCATTTTCCTCTTGACAAGAGAAGCCTTATGTGTTATTTATACTGCAATGTCTTTCAAGCCTTGTCGACTATAGTGCGCTCCGAGATTTGAGCAACCTGGCATGAATGGCTGAACCGAAAATCAACATTTTTCTGACCCATCTGGCAGTCGGAAACAAACTCAGCCTCCAGATGGACCGGCAGCGGCCAGCACTCCGGTCGGCGGGTTTTAGGTGGACCATGAAGGGCCAATGCCTGATCATGGCAACGCACCAAGACAAGAACACGAGCATGGCCCAGCTAATTGATCGCGATAGTATTATGGAAGTGCCAATGCGGGTCTCGTGGGTTTCCTATCCAGAGCGGGCAAGGGCATATAGGGTACTATGCGGATCAATGGCTGAGGGAAATCACGAGACAGGCCCAACCGGAGCAGATCATGTCGTTACTCATAGATAACCTGGATGATTTTCGCCAGCGAGCCAGGGAGCCCTGGGCCGCACCGATCGCCACCGGGATCAAACAGGAGGCGGCGAGTTTCCAAACTTCAATTCGGACGGTGGCAGTACCCGGGGTGGACGCAATACTACAAGGAGCAAACCATGCCGGCCGACGGGGATGGGGAATGGGGCGCAACGGAGAACTACTTGGTCGTGCTGCCCATCTGCGCGGAATTTCTCTCGGAATGGCTCATAGAGAACGACTGGCAGCTTCTGCGTCGGCGGGTGGCCGAACATTGCAGTCGCATCGAAGACGATTTCTATACCGGTCGATCCTGGTTTTTCGGCGGACCGAACGGGGGTGTACCCGAGGGTAACCAGTTTACACAAGTGATCGGCGGACTGGGTGTGGGAGCCTTGGCGCTTCTCGGCCACGATCCGAGAGCGTGCCGCTGGCTCGAACTTGCTGTAACCCAGATGTTGCGGTCGATGGACGCGACAGGAACGGATGGGTCCTACTTTGAAGGCTCCTCCTACGGGCTCGGCACGATGGAGCAGGTCACCATGATGGCCCACCTTCTGGAACGTACCGGCGATCGCAGACTGATCGAGCATCCTCAGGTTAGGAATTTTTCCTATTGGCACATGGACACCATGCTCAATGACTATGACCACTGGCTCCCGTTGAACGATGGCGGTGGCTCACTGAGCCATGAGGCCCTCTTTAATCGCATGCGCAATTGGGCTGGACGGGTGATGGCATTGGCTGCTGCACGCACACGGGACCCGGTTCTCAACTGGTACCTGCACGAGGTGGTGGGCGACCCGAGCCACGACGTTTTCGGATTGCTCTACTATGCTTCCGGATTCCCGCAAAAACGCCCCAAAGCCCAAAAAGCACTGAGACGCATGCGCCCGTCTTCGGGATGGATCCACTCTCTGCCTGCTGGCACCAGCATCCCCCTCGGCGACGAGACCAACGCATCCGGTGCCGACCGCCTGGCCGTGCACTACCCGATGCAGGGGATTGTAGTGGTCCGCACCGGTTTTGCACGGGAGGATATGCTTCTGGTGCTCAGAGGAGGTTGGCATTCGCCCGGACATGATCACCTTGATCGCAACAGCGTCCTCTTCTATGACGGCACTGTGCCCGTCATTGCGGAGGCAGGGCCGGGACCGTACAACGATCCGGATTTTGACCGCCATTTTGGGGCCTATCATGCGCACAGCACGCTCCAGTTGGACGGAAACATGCCCGGCCACCACGAGAAGCGATATATGTGCGCGCATGAAGGGGTGGAAAGGCTGGCAGATGGCACGGTCAGAATGATCGGAGAGGCCGCAGGCAGCTACAACACCCTGGCTCGCTGCCGCCGCATTATCGATGCCCGTCTGCCGGACTGCATTACTATTGCAGATGAGGTAGTCCCTTCTGACGCAAAGGAACACGAGGCGGCTTTCTGGTTCCATACGCCTCAAGCCGCTCGATTGGAGGACGGCCATGTTGTCATTCCCGGTCAGAAGGGATTCTGGCTCCTGACCATCGGGCAAGGGAACCTGAAATGGACCAGAGAGCAGCTTGGGGGCGAGGGTTCCGAGAATCGGGCAACCTTTTCGGCTCGTGGCACTTTGCCTCAACAGGGCGCTAACTACGTATTCACGATCGTTCATGACAGCCGCCAACCGTGAACTCAAGCTGCTCACTTCTCGTGCGCGCAAGGTGAGTAGCGGGTGTTGTGATTGACTGGAACGGAAGGGCATCTGGCAAGGCAACTGAGTCGACCTTTTAGATTCAGCGGCTCACCTGAACACAAAGGCGCCAGGAGGAAGCTTTGGCAGCCCTGATTTGTTTCTGAGACATCCCGTTCATACTAATCAAGCTGAGGGAGGTGTTCATGAGCAAAGTGCTTCAGCCAGAGCGGGTATGGGCAGCGCCACTTCGGTCATCCTACGGGCTCCTTTCGTTGCGTCGCCGCACGTCATCCACGGTGAATCAAGCCACGATGGCGTCGCAGGCCGAAGTCAGCCTGTCGAATGCCGTGTTGTCTGCGATGTCGTGGCACCAAAAATCCACGATGGCATGGCGCTTGTCAACAAGGAAGCCGGAAGCTAACCTGTGAGTGCATCAGACGGCGTTCCGCCGCCGCTGACCCAGTCGCCAGAACACACGACATACAAATTGCATAATTACACAAGTTGGATCACCTATTAAGAACAAATCACTCATGGAGTAGAAATAATGAAAACATTAATTTGTATTGGTATTCTCTTATTGTTTGTAACGCAGATTTCTTTCTCGCAGAACAATCAACTTAGAACTCTTAACGAGGTAGTTTTCAGTTTTTATAAGCCTTGGGATGACGAAAAACTGAATTTGGAAATTGCCCCTGATTTGCTACACGAAGACATCGATTTGTTTGTAAAGACAATTGAAGAGATCGGGGTAAACCCGTATCTCAATTTCCCCAAAGATTCATTTTATCTTGAAATCGGATTATTGAAAAGAGAAATTGACCGGCCTTTGACAAGACATGAGTTTCTGCAGGTATTTGTTCCGATATGCAACGACTTGAAACTGAGCCATACTTCTGTCAGTCCGGACTACTGGATCGATCAAAGCATTTTTGACAAGAAAGGAGGCAGATACTTTCCTGTCAGCATCAAGGTTGAAAATAGCCGTCTATTCGTCGATAAGGATTATTCCCCCGTTCATCTTGCCAGCGGCGATGAAATTATTTCGTTAAATAACATCAACTCAAAACAAATGATAGACAGCTTGCTAAGATATTCCAAAAGTTCAACGCTGCATTCAAGAATAAGGGATGTTCAGGATAATTTCTCATTTTGGCTTTGGTGGGTATATAATTTCGCAGA
>JAZDJA010000214.1:0-6663 GCA_043804415.1 Candidatus Latescibacterota bacterium
ATCGGGATGAAGAAAACCTGATCCTCTATCGCGGAGAGACGTGTTTTGTGATGCTGAACCTGTTTCCATACAACAACGGCCATCTGCTGATCATACCCTACCGGCATACCGCAGACCTGAATGCACTCTCCGATGAGGCGAAGAGAGAACTGATGGATCTGGCCGGAAAATGGGTAGAAACGCTTGGGAATCGGATGGGCGCGCAAGGGTGCAATGTGGGGATGAACCTCGGAAGGACCGCCGGAGCCGGAATAGCGGATCACCTGCACCTGCACCTCGTTCCGCGCTGGGAAGGAGACACCAATTTTATGCCGGTGGTGGGAGACACCAAGGTCATGTCCGAGGCCCTTGAGGATACCTATCGAAAGCTGAAGTGCTCCGCTCCGGCGAAGTGACCCTTGATGCGGACTTGAATAATCCAGATGAAACATGCCACGCGCGTTTCCAAGACCGATGAGCCATTACCCACCCGGGAGGTACGTTGTCCGAACCATCCAAGATCGAGGTCTTTGCGGATCACTTGGCGCATCCCGAAGGCGTCGCCATTGACCGGGCAGGATATGTATACACCGCATGCGACTGCGGAACAATCTACCGAATTTCACCCCAGCACGAAGTCCGGTTGCTGACCCGGACGAAGGGACGCGGCTTAGGGGTGACGTTGAATCGGGAGGGCGATCTGTTCGTGTGCGATCCGGAGTTGCACGCGGTGCTGCGCATTTCGCCGGAGGGCAAGGTTTCCACCTTTTCCGATCACGCGGACGGACACAGCCTGGGCGCTCCCAACTTTGCCGTGTTCGACCTGGACGGAAATCTCTACGTCACAAACTCCGGCGATGCGCTCTTCCGCATTCGACCGAATGGGCGGGCCGAACGCTTTGCGGAAGGGTTCTCCTTTTCCAATGGACTGGCCATGTCTCTCGACGAAAACGTGCTCTTTGTCGCGGAGAGCAATGCCCACGATGTGATCCGCATCGAAATCCGGACGGACGGCACGATCGGAGATCGGTCGGTCTATGTGGAGAATCTGGATCGGACGCCGGATGGCTTGGCGTTGGACGCACTTGGAAATCTGTATGTGACGCTCCATGGCTCCGATCGCATCATAGCCGTGGCCCCGGATGGGCGGACGTGGACTGCCGCGGAGGATGCTACCGGGCTGCTCAAGAATCCATCCAACTGCGCATTCGGCGGGCCGGATTTCGACGAGCTGTATATCGCCAATTTGGGAGGCACGCACATCGCGAAGATATTCCTTGGGGTGCGCGGACAATCGTTGGCGCACCAACTGGGATAGCCACATCCTCCCCAAGCACGGCGGAGATCGGATTCCTGTGTCCTTTTGCCGCACAGCGGTGCACCCTTGTGCAACAGCAGGGAGCACATCCATGCCTTCTTGCCGCCTTCTGCGTCATCCTCCCTCGGCGTTCTTTGCTGGCGAATCCTCATCAAACAGCGGAAAGCCCACCCCTTTTCCCGTCCCAGTTCTGGACTGGCACGCAAATTGCGTTTTTGTCTCTCGGAAAAGCAGGATTGCAGGGATGCCCACCCGGCGGATGTCTCGGCGCTTTCTCGAGCTTTCGCTGGCCCCCGCGCAGCCCTCGGAAACAGAACTCATTGCACAGGGGGCATGGGCACACCCTCGCTTGGCCATTCTTGTTCGGCCAAATCCGAACCCAATGACCCCACTGAGACAGACAACAAAATCCATCAGCTGCCAGAAGCCCGCAAGAGGAGTATCCCTGGGATTCCCTCGCAAGATGACCAGGACACATTCTCTGTCGTGGTGCAAGAGGCGCTGGGAGGCATTCTCCCCCTTGCGCAGACGACCTCGCACAGACAGGCCTCCTTCCGGATATTCCGGTCCACCCAACGATTAGAAAGGGAAGAAACTATGACCGCAAAGATCCTATTGATCGTCGCACTGCTCTGCCCTGCGGCAAGCCATGCTCAGGAGGCTCAGACGCTGAATCTGGAAGTGTGCCTGAAGATTGCATTGGAGCATAATGCGGATCTCATCGGCTCCGGACTGGACGAGGAACGCTCGAAGGTGGACCTGCGGTCCTCCTTGGGACCCTTCCTCCCTTCCCTCAATTCCCAGTTCAGCGTGAATATGCAGGATGAGGCTCGCTATATTACCAGCGAAACCCGAGGGCCTGTCAGGACCAAAAAAAACTATCGCTTCGATCTCTCCGCAAACTACAGCCTCTTCAACGGATTTGGGGACCGTGCCAGCTACCGGGCCAGTCAGCGTATCCAAAAATCCCGCCAGCTGACCCACGAAAGAACCAGGGAGGACATTGCGCTGCTCGTAATCCAGCGCTATCTTGCCTGCCTCAAAGCCGATCAGTTCGTAAGAATCTCCCGGGATGCGCTTCAGAGAAGCAAGGCACAGCTCGAGAAGATGGAGGCCATGCTCGAGGTGGGCACGGTCCCGAGAGCCGACGTGATGAAGCAGAAAGTGCAGTTTGGAAATGACCGGCTTTCTCTGATCCAATCCCAAATCGAATCCGAGCGTGCCCGCACCGATCTGTTTTCTGTCCTCGGAATCGACGGCGTCCCCGAAACAGCCCGGTTGGAGGAAGTGACGATTGACACCAGCGGGACAACCATCCCGTTTGACGAAGCACTCAGGAGCGCGCGGACGCACCGAAAAGATCTGGCATCCCTTGATCAGCTGTCCGAAGCCGCGGTCGAGCAGCACAAAGCGGCACGGAGCGGATTGTTTCCGAGCCTGAGCGCCTCTGCCAGCTATGGTTTTTCGGACGTGGCCTTGCCCAGATCACTTGCGGACGTGGATAAAATAGACGGCGCAAGCTACGGCCTCACCCTCCGCATCCCCATTTTCAATCGCCTGCAGACGCGCTCCCAGATAGAACAGGCGGACATCGCGCTCCGGCAAAGGCAGGAACAGCAAAAGAGCGCCCAGTTGGAGATTGCCCTGGAGATCCGCAACGCGCTCAATGAGATCGTAGCGACAAAAGAGCACATCGCGGCAGCCAGGGAAAATCTGGGAGCCACCCAAGAAGATTTGAGACTGGCCGAAGAGAACTACCGCCTCGGAGCGGGCATCCTGCTGGATCGCATCATCGCCTCCGTGCAGCTGGCGCAGGCGGAGGCCAATCACGTGGATGCGCTCTACAACTATATGTTGGGGAAGGCGCGCCTGAAAAAAGCGATGGGGGTGCTGATCGAGAGCGAATACGACAACGAAGAATGAAGAAAATCCATGATCTTCCGTTTCACGTTTCCCATCCCACCTCTCACAACCACAAGGAGGAACGTCATGATCAAGACCAACAACCTCAGGAAAATCTACACCACCGAAGAGGTGGAGACCACGGCCCTGAACCACGTGAACCTCGAAATCAAGGCAGGAGAATTCGTGGCCATCATGGGGCCTTCGGGCTGCGGCAAGTCCACGTTGTTGAATCTGCTTGGGTTGCTGGACAATCCCACGGATGGGGAATATTTCCTCCTCGATCAGGAGGTATCCGGCTATTCCGAGCGCCAACGCGCCAATCTCCGAAAGGAGAACATCGGTTTCATATTCCAGAGCTTCAACCTGATCGATGAGTTGACCGTGTATGAGAACGTCGAGCTGCCGCTTTTGTATCTCGGGGTTTCGTCCTCCGAACGCAAGACGCGGGTGGGTGAAGCGCTCGATCAGATGCAGATCACGCCGCGCAAGAACCACTTCCCTCAGCAGCTATCCGGTGGACAACAGCAGCGCGTTGCCGCAGCCAGAGCGGTGGTTTCACGCCCCAAGCTGATCTTAGCCGATGAGCCGACGGGGAACTTAGATTCCACTCATGGTGAGGAAGTCATGAAGTCGTTGGTGGAGTTGAACGAAGCCGGTGCCACCATCGTGATGGTCACGCACTCCCCGGCGTATGCGGAGTATGCGCATCGCATTGTGCATCTGTTTGATGGGCACATCGTGACGGAGAATATGAAGGGGGAGCATCATGTTTAGAAATTACCTGATCGTCGCCGTGCGGAATCTGGTGAGGCACAAGGTTTATTCTTTCATCAATATAGCTGGCCTGGCTATCGGCATGGCGTGTTTTTTTCTGATTTTCTGCTTTGTGCGGTTCGAGTCGAGCTACGACCGGCATCACGAAGACGCGGACCGGATATACCGGGTCATCCGCCAGGTGCGGTACGAACCGGGAGGTGGAATTGAAGAGCGCGTCAATACAGGAGCGCCGCTCCTGCCGATCATTCGGGCGGAACTGCCGGGCATCGAACACGCGGCACGTCTGGGGCAATTCGGGGGGCTGGTACGCGCTGGAGACAAGCTCTTTGTCGAGGGCAGGCTCTTTTTTGCAGACCCGGAGATATTAAGGGTATTTACCCTTTTCCTCATTCAGGGAGATCCGGAAACGGCGCTAAAAGAGCCATTCTCCATCGTTCTGACCCCCGAAAGAGCGCGCAAATACTTCGGCGAGGAAGACCCTTTAGGCAAGGTGCTGACTTACAGTAAACAGGACTTCAAAGTGACCGGTGTTTTGCAGGAGATGCGCGAAAATTCCCATTTTCACGCCGATTTCATAGCTTCCTTCGAGAGTCTAAAAGCATTTTATGGGTCCGAGTTTTTTGCAGATAATTTGGGATACGCGCATCTGGACCTATCTGAAACTGCGTGAGGATTATTCCCCGGAGAACATGGCCTACGGGCTGTCGGTGCTCACCGATAAATACGTGGAAAAAAGTTCGTACGACTGGGTGGGTCTGGCGCTCCAGCCTCTGATGAGCATCCACCTTCACAGCCGGGCGTCCGTCGAAGTTGAGATGGGACAAAGCCGCAATCCCGCTTCTCTCTACGTCCTCTCGGCTCTGGGCGTCATCATCCTGCTCATCGCTTGTATCAACTTCATGAGCCTGACCACCGCCCATTCGGCGACGCGGGCCCGGGAAGTCGGTGTGAGAAAAGTCGTGGGGGGGGGGCACAGGAGTCAGTTGATCAAACAATTCCTCGGAGAATCCATCTTACTAAGCTGCGTAGCTCTGGTGTTCGCCTTCGCTTTGGTGGAACTCCTTCTCCCCACGTTCAACGGTCTCGTCGGCAAGAAACTGGACTTCAACTATCTCGATAATCCGGTCTTGCTGCTGCTGATGGTCGGCGTTGCCGTGGTTGTGGGACTCATCGCGGGCAGCTATCCGGCTTTTTTTTCGGACCTTCTCCCATTTTCTACGGTTGTGGTACAGGTATGGGGAGTGGGTTATCGGCCTGAAAGATCTTGAGGATGAAGTATTTGAGGTCGTGGAATCCACAAGCCTTTCTTCTGATGAGTCCGATCTTTCTATTGTTCGCCTCTAAGATTGCCGTGCTTATGGGATACAAGCAATAGCTCCAAAGACCAGGTCTATGTGTATTGAGAGTATCTGCAAAGTCGGCTAGGGGGCGTATGTTGCTCTCCCACGCGATCTCGCACCAGTTGTCAAGAGCTTTGTTGAACTGAGCCACTGTCTGACACTCCCAGAGTTGTTTGAGTTGCTCAAGAAGGGCATAGGCAGTGTTGAGAGGCGTGTTGATGTCCAAGAGTTGCTTCAAGCGTATCCTGGCCTCATCCTTGAGCTTTTCGGGGTTCATAACAAGAAGCCTCTTTGTCTTCTTGAAGAAGCCCTTATGTTCTTTGTCTGCCTTTTTGAATTCATCAATCCTTATACGATCGATTACCTTGCTGAAGTCCTGAACTATATGGAACTTATCATGGACTATGAGGGCATGGGGGCAGTGTTCTCTTACTCCCTCTATGTATGTTTTGGACATATCTAGGGCAACGGCCTTGATACGCTTGCATCCCTGGTCACCCAACGTGTCGAAGAACTGTGATAGAACTTCCTTGTTCTTTCCTATGCCAACCCATAGAAGGCGTGGGTTGTTCAAATCAAAGACGCAGGTCAGATACTTATGTCCCTTTCTGTAGGAGACCTCATCTATCCCAATAACAGTTGTGTTGTCTAAACTTGGAGCCTCGAACTTATGTTGAAGATGTGCCTTGTCTATACCCTTAACAGTCTTCCAGTTGAGAGAGAAGTATACGGCTACGACGGATAATGGGAGGTGCTGACATAACCAAGCAACTGCTTCTTCAAGACGTTTGGTTGCCCTGGCGTATGGGCTCAACACGCGTTCCACATTGCTCACAGCTGACTTCATAGTATTCAACAGCAACGGAGGTCTTCCACTCGTGAAAGAGAAGGTCTTTGACCTTTCTCTCCTTTCTGCGTTGAGGAGACGCTCTCTGCCCACAAACAGAACACAGGTGGTTGTGCCTCCGATCCCTTACAACTTCAACGGTTACCTCACCAGGCTGTTCAAGGCGAGAAATCTGCTTGACTTTATACCGTGCATAGCCGAAGATACCCTTGGGGATTGCCACTGACATATCATCACTCCTTTCCGAGAACAGTTTGCCTTGAGGACTCTCTATTCTACGAAAGAAATGAATCTCTGACAATCCCTATCTTCTCACCGATCCAACCGTATACTTTGAGAGAAGATCCTTTGCTGTGCTACTCCTGTATCGACAATCTGATCGCATCCGGCAGGAAGCGAACCACCACGCCCCCGTTTGGGTTGAGTGGTTTGACGGGCGTATCATTGGAGTCTCGGGGAACCATGTGAATGATGGAATCCTCCCCACTGAGTTCGTG
>JAZDJA010000215.1:0-14160 GCA_043804415.1 Candidatus Latescibacterota bacterium
TGCGCCAGGGCAAGCCGAAACTTTAGCTCTCGAGAATCTCCAGGCAATACGGCCCCAAGACGAATCCCGGACCACAGCGACTGGAAGCATGCCCTGGGGGGAAATCAAATCGTTCTTTCTGGAAAGATAGCGGGATCAGAGACTTCCTTTGGTTCCCGCAGAAAATGGTTCCCTACCTCCCGCAGGTCTTCCCGCGAACCTTCGGCGCAGAATTCAGGCGTACGCTTCGCCCAACATATACCAGCCTGTAGGAGGTCCAGAGCGACCTTTCACCCTTCACGTTTCACATTTCACGCTTCACGCCCCACCAGAAAGGAGCACGCTATGAAACAAGTTCTTCTCACTGCCCTGCTGACGCTCCTGCTCTTCTCCGCCAGCCTGGCCCAGGCCCCTCGCATAGACGTGGTCTTCCTCCTGGACAGCACGGGAAGCATGGGCGACGAAATCGGCGCCGTAAAGGAACGCATCCGGGAGATGATCTCGGAGATCGCACTGGGGGATCCCGCGCCGGATGTGCGTTTTGGCATCGTCACCTACCGGGACCGGGGCGACGAATACGTCACGAAGACCTTTGACCTGACCGCGGACATCGACCGGATCGTGGAGAACCTGGCAGGCATCGAGGCCAACGGAGGAGGTGACTATCCCGAAAGCCTGAACGAGGCCCTGCACGTCACACTGAGCAACATGAACTGGGATCCGGATCAGGAGACGCTCAAGCTGGTCTTCCTGATTGCCGATGCACCGCCGCAACTGAACTATCCCGGCGATTATTCCTATACCGACGAGATCCAGGTGGCGCTGGATCAGTGGATCATCATCTACGCCATCGGATGCAGCGGACTCGGCGCGGAGGGTGTGCGCATCTTCACCGAGATCGCCGAGGGCACGGAGGGCGTGTTCGAGTGGCTGACCTATGAAAACGTGTTCATTGCCGAAGATGGCGACACCGTGATCGTGTCCCGGAGTGGGCCGGAAGTGACCTACACCAAGGGGGACAGCACCTGGACGGGGGACGAAGGAGAATTCTTTGCGCGCGAAGACTGGGAGAGCGGTACCAGAGGAGAGGCGATGATGGAGGGCTCGGTTTCGGGCGGATCGAAAAACGATTTGGGGGATCTGATCACCTCGGCCATCAAGGGCGAGGCGGAGAGACGGGGCATAAGCTATGAAGGCACAGCTTCGGTAACGCGAACGACATGGGGGCAGGTGAAAGCGACATTCATCGGGTTCTAGAAAGGAGCGGCTGAATGCGGAAAGATCCGCGGATCGCAGGGATAGGGGTGCGCATCGCTTTGGTTCTACTCATTGTTTGTGGAACCGTCTATCGCACGGAGGCAACGGGAAAATCCCCGGAGCCTTCCCGACTTTTCACGATCCCCAAGGGAGAGGTGCTCAATGCATTCGCAGTGAACCTGTGTGCAGGCCGGGGATTCGGAGTGGAAGGCGGAGGTTCCTTCTGGGGAGCAAGCGCCGGGCTGGGAGGCGTTGGAGAGATCGAGATCAGCACCACGAAAACGGTCAATCGTCTCACAGAGGAGGCCAATATCTTCCCCATATCCGCATTCAAAGTGCAACTGTGCTCGGAGAAGAGCAGAAGACCCAGCCTGTCGATCGCGCTTCGCGTGTCCGACTGGAACGAATGGTCTGCGATGCGTTCGATGTTCTCTGAATCGGCTCTCGACTTCACGGTAGGTGGGAAGTCTCTGGAAAGTGTGGATTTCAATTCCCGCTTCACGATCCTCTACGGTGTCGCATCCAAATCCGTTGGGCTCTGGCGATTGCACGGAGGACTCACCCTGACCGACGTGCGGACACGGGATGGATACGCCTCCACTACGGATGCCCAATGGAAGAGCCTCAAGGATCTGAAGAAAAATCTGGTGTCCGCATTTGCTGGAATAGAGTACCAGAAGAATGCCCACACGAAGATCGTTGCAGATGTGCAATCCGTTCCCGAATACAACCTGGATCAGGACACGGAGGAACTGGCGGTCTCCCGACTTTGGCTGGGCGTCGCGGGCATCCGATTCTTCCTGACCTCCTGGCTGGCGATAGACGGCGGGGTGTCCTATCAGAGCAACTACAGCGGGATCGGGGACGCAGAGATCACCCTCGGCACCAACGTCACCTTCGATGTGGCCCAGAAGCTCTCGAAGATGGCGAATGACAGAAAACGCTGATGACGGCCGAAAAACCACTTGAAGACCGGGAGAGCAAGCCGATGGAACGACTACTTCTATTCAACAAACCAGGTCTTGTCACGGTAATCTGTATCGCAGTTTACATTGGTCTCGCGGGTGCTGTAAATGCAAATCTCGGCGTTTCTCTTCCAAGGGATGTGGAAGCGCACTCCCTTCAAGATGCGGAGGAGGCATATCATACACCCGGTACCAGAGACTCTGGGTCGTTGGACGATTTGGTTCTGAATTCAGGAGTTGACCTGAAGGTGAGCTACCGCGACATCCAGCTTCTGGAGGAATCCCCTGGCAGTTCAAAGAGAGTCATCTCCCTCGCCGTCTACAATGTGGGGGCGGACAGTGCGAGAGAAATCCTGATTCGATGCTATGAGGGCTATCTCGGAGACGAAACTTGCGGTCCCATAGAAGTTCCTCCCCAGATCGGTTCAGATCAGTGGATCTCCGAACTTGCCCCGAGAGAAAAGAGCGAGGCCCAGGTGGTCTGGGATACAGCCGGATTGGAAGGTATCCATCGGATATCCGTGTTCGTCGATCCGTTGGATCAGGTCCCAGAGCTAAACGAAGGCAACAACCACGCCTATAGATCGTTCTGCCTTCCGTCGGGCGAGCTTCCCAAAGTGGAGACGAGCATCCCTTTCTTAACACAAGCTCACGGGTACGAATATTCGGTAGCCCTTTCCCCAGACATCGATGAGGCTTGGCCAGGGGGACGCTTCTGGAACTTCCTGCACTGGGATCTTGAGCGGGAGTTTGGAAAGGATTTATCAGAGTATTTTGGGGAGATCCAGGTGGTGGCAGCTGGTGGTCACGTATTGTACGATGACGGCTTTCACTTTGATGGAGAGCCGGGAGATTGGATCTATGGTTTCTGCGAACTCACCAATCGAAGATCGCAGGGGCCACCACATTTCGCAGAAGTTCAGGGAGATTCTGGTTCGGCGATGATCTTTACGGACTATGTCGAATACACCTTCGCCGATCCCTTGTCTTTGCCTTTGGAGTTAATCTCTCCCGCTGATGAGGTAATCAGGGAGCCTGAACGAACCTTTCGGTGGAAAGGACTTCCCGATGCTGATGGATGGGGGGTTGTGCTCTGGGATACAAGGCCCTGTCCAAACACCTTTTTGAGGAACGTAATTTGGGAATCAGGAGAGATCGATGGAGATGCTACCTCGGTTTCGATAGAGCCGGACTCCATTCTGCTTATTCCCGGGGAGACCTACTATTGGGCGCTTTGGGCTCGAAAAGTCACCAAAAACGATGGCCAGCGGGCATCCTATCCCTCCTATGCGCTGGAATGGGCCGAGTTTCATCTTGCTCTGGATACGACCTCTGTGCAGAATCAAGATAGAAGGGCAACTGGTCCTATTGACTTTTCGCTTTCTCAGAACACCCCCAACCCTTTCAATCCCTCGGCCACCATTTTCTTCAGTATCCCCGGTTCCCCCTCTGCCCCTCACAGTGCAGAGAGAACGGTAACGCTGGTGATTTATAGTCTATTGGGACAGCAGATGCGAACGTTGGTCAACGGAGTGCTTGACCGTGGGAAGCATAGCATCCTCTGGGATGGAAGGGATGACTCTGGTCGAGAAGTCTCCAGCGGCGTCTATCTCTATCGCCTGACCGTGGATGGCGAAAGAGGGACGGAGACGAAAAAGATGGTGCTTGTACGGTGAGAAAGGGGAGAGGCAAGGCACAAGAGGCAAAGGAAGGCAAATCCTGAGAGCCCCGCAAAGGTGCCCCTTGTCCCTTGTGCCTAACTGGAGAGGAAAAAGGATGTTAGCAAAACACGTGTTCTGGTTGATACTAAGTGCACTCTGCTTGGTTTTCGCAAGGGCTTCTACAGCCGATGGAGCGGACTTCATATGCGCAGGGGCTCTTGAAGGAACCGAGGAGGGCCCGACCAGAGCCGGGAAGATCGCAGACAAGGTGTTTTCTTCGGAGGGAAACCTGAAGGTGTTGGTCCTCTTTGCCAAGTTTGTAGGGGAGGCCCATGAGGATACCACAGCCCCAGGCTGGGCGGAGGATCTGTTTGACCTGGATCTGGAGGGCAGCTTGAGCCATTTCTATTCGGAGATGTCCCGTGGGAGGCTGACCATCACCGGATCCCATCTGAGGAATCGGTATGTCTCGGACCAGGAAGGGACGTACTACCTGGCACAGAACGATACCTCGGAGGGGAACTATGGTCGGTTCAACTGGGAGATTCTGAGAAAGGCCGATCGGGATGTGGATTTTGGGGAGTACGACAACGACGGACCGGATGGCCTGCCCAATTCCGGGGATGATGACGGGTATGTGGATTTCGTGTTTGTTAACTTGCGAAGTGTGCCGAGAAACTTCCTCTTCGGCCCGGCAACGGGGATAGCGTCTTTGGGGTTGGAGGAGGAGTTTATAACAGATGATCCCGCAAAGGATGGGGGCACTATTCGTATCCGGGATGGTGCGACGCAGCGGGCATGGGAATTTGCGGTTGCGGTGGG
Source organism: Candidatus Latescibacterota bacterium (assembly GCA_043804415.1). GTDB lineage: Bacteria > Latescibacterota > 4484-107 > 4484-107 > 4484-107 > 4484-107. The sequence goes on from JAZDJA010000215.1 coordinate 4,685, forward strand.
GGTGATGGCACATGAGTTTGGGCACGCATTGGGACTTCGGGATCTGTATGATAAGTCGTTTCTAGAAGATCCGGATCAGCCTCCTGAGGAGGATTCGGCGGGGATAGGCCGATGGGGACTGATGGGACACGGGACACTGGGATGGAACGGGAATGACGGTCCGACCCCTTTCTGTGCTTGGAGCTTGGAACAACTCGGGTGGCTGAGCGAGGGGGACGGCACGCTCGTGGTGGCAAGAAGCGACCTCCCCGATGAGCGCATACGACCTCTGTGGTCTGGCGGCAAGGTGTACAAAATGCCGTTTGCTAAGTCCGAATATCTCCTCCTCTCCAACCGGCAGAGGCAGGGCTCCTTTTACGATCGACATATCCCGGGGGACGGATTGCTGATCTGGCGCATATTCGTTCCTGGGGAAAATGGCAGGGAGCAGCGCAAACAGGTCGATCTGGAATGCGCCGATGGACTGTATGCCGATCGGGGTTACCCCGGTATGATCGCTGATCCCGATTCCGGACGGGACAATCTGGACTTCTGGGCGCGCGATGAAGCGTATCGGAAAGACCATAACGGAAACCTGGGCGATGCGACCGACGTTTTCGACGGGATTCTATATCGCGATTTCTCTCCAAGCACGAACCCCAGCAGCCATCGGGCGAGCGGGATTCGCATCACTGACATTCGACGCGAGGGCGAAGATATGGTAGCAGATCTTCGCCCTCCTGGACCCGTTCGTATCCATTCGTATACCATCCGAAACGAAGAGATACTGGGCAACAGCGGTGGGACCGCACAGCCCGGTGAAAGCCTTTCTCTGGACATCTCCCTGGAGAACAGTGCTTCCGTTTCGCTCTACGGGGTGCCGACTGAATGGGCCATAACCGATCCTTTCGTGCGCATAGAGGGATGGGTTAGCAAACGTTGGTTTTTTGGCTCTTTTCCCGGCCAATCCATTCTCAGAAAATACGATGCCATAGAGATGATGCTTATCGCTTCCGAATGCCCGAGCGATCATACCATCACGGTGCATCTGTCGATCACACATGAGTTCTTCGCATGGAGGGATTCATTGAAGATTACGGTGTCGGGGAAGGACGAATTCCCGCCATCCGTGTCACTCGACTTGGGCTCGGAGGGCTCGCATCATATCTTACCCGGTGATAGCCTGATCGCCAAATCGAGGGTGGTGGATGGAGCAGCGATGGACTCCGTAATCGGCGAAATAATGAGCCTTCCCGACTCCGTGATCATAGACAGGGTCACCTTTCTTTCCCCACAACAGATCTCCCCGACCATATTGGAGTTTACAGGATGGGTCCCGTCCCACCATCCACCGGGCCAGTATGCCATAACGGCTGTCGCGACCGACGCGTATGGAAACATTGGGAAAAGCGGCCAACTTCTTTTTTCCATCGGACCAGATGTATTTCCGCCCGAAATACGTTTCCCGTTCATGGATCCCCCCGTTGATCCTCCATTTGCAGCCGTGGGAGATTCTGCTCGGGTGACCTGCTGGGTCACGGAGAAAGAGACCGCGCTGGAGTCCGTTGTTGCCTATGGCTTCGCCGTGGGAAACCCGATCGCCGTGGATTCAGCGGTCCTACGACGGGAAGGCCAATCTTCCGAGAAGTTCAGCGGCACTTTTTCGCCCTCGCGAACAATGGAATATCAGATCATCATTGTGGCAACGGATTTATGCGGAAATCGAAAGACAAGCGAAGCGATTCGTTTCAGCTCGGTACCTTTCCGAAAGCAGTCCGATGTGCTCCTTCTTCCTGGTAGCCAGTTCGCGCAGGAAGCGTATGAGGCGGCGTTGGCCGCAAGCAGCATTCCTTATGACCTGTGGGACAGATCTCTATATGGAGCCGAAACCGAATCGATGCTGAACGAATATCTTTACTCCACCCAAGGAATTGTGGTCGGGGAAGCAGACGCAACGGTAGATGGTAATCAATATGAACAACCTGTCTTGGAAGCCCTGGTGGATGGATTGGACGCGGGAGGGCGGGTCTTCCTCTGCGCACAACGCATCCCAACCCAATGGTATCTGGAGCTTTGGGAACGGCTTTACTCGGAACGCCCCGGCTCCAGATCAATGAACCAACCCCTGTTCGGAATGCCGGGCGACCCCATAAGCGACGGAATGAAGATTTCCATAGGCGGGGGAAGTTACAACCTCCTTCCCATCCATGCACTGCCTCCGGCCGTGCCCCTCTTTAAGGGGAGCGATGGCAAAACCTACGCGCTCCGGGTGGACACGGGCATATATCGGGCTGTATTCGTCGCCACAGGTTTTCGGAACATCGATGCGGAGAGCCGTGTGGTGCTGATCCAGCGAGCGATCGAGTGGCTGTCCGTCTCGACGGCTGTCACCGATGAGACCATTCCCCAGGCGCCTGTCGTTTTCCGTCTGTCCCAAAACCATCCCAATCCCTTCAACGCCCGGACGGTCATTCCCTTCACCGTTCCCGCCTGCCCGAGTTCAGAGCCGGAATCTAGGGGATCGAAAGTGCAGGTGGAATTGGCAATCCATAACCTCTTGGGGCAGAGAGTGCGGACATTAGTGGACGAGGATCTGAGATCTGGAGATCACCAGGCCACGTGGAACGGCAACGACGACCTCGGTCAAGATGTCTCCAGCGGAAGTTACTTCTACCGACTGAGTATAGATAATGGGAAGTGGTTGGAAACGAAGAAAATGGTACTGATCCGCTAAGTCCTTTGTCATCCTAACCCTGAACGAGGAGGCGATTGAAATGAAAGGAACCTTTCTGTTATTCGCCCTGGTGGCCGCTGGAATGATGGCATGGGGGAACACAGAACTCTCCGCCGAAGTGATCGCCACCATCACCGGGGACGTTCAGACCGAATTCGGCACGTATCACCCCAATCCCGTGCAGATCACGCCGAAGGCCCGAAGCTATCAGGTCGCGGAAGATTTCTCCAACGTCGGGAACTTCGCTGAGTTTGATTTCTCCGAAGCCGACCGGCTCCTGCTTGCCCAAAACTTGTTTGTCGTCAAGCCGAGCCCCTCTGTGGAAGAATACGGTGAGTCCGGATTGCAGACCAGAGGCCAGGTCCTCCACGAGATCTATCAGGACTGCAAGGATCGGGAGATCCCGATCTTCGTGACCACGGACGCGATGCTCCACACCTTCCACATCCTGTATGACTATGCCCTGCGAGCGCTGGAGGTGGAACGATTCGCCGACGATCTGGACCTCTTGAACAAGGCGTTGGTGGCCGAAACCCAGCAGCAGATCGCAGCTTCGGGCCAAGACTCGGTCCGGGCGATTCTCCACAAGAATCTGGCCTTCTTCTCCGTAGCGGCCGTTTTGAAGGACGAAGCGTTCGCCATCCCTCCTTCGGTCGCCGATCTCGTGGAGGCTGAACTGGCTTTGATCGAGGCGCACGAAGGCTTTGCGCCCTCCCCGATCTTCTCCGTGCAGGTTCCCGAGGCTCTGGACTACGTAGAGGATTACAGCCAATACGTGCCGAGAGGACATTACACCCGAAACGAGACGCTGGCGACCTATTTCAAGTCCATGATGTGGTACGGGCGAATGGCCTTTCGGGTGGAACCCGGTTCCGTCGGTGCCCTCAAGGAGAAGGGCATCGAGGAGACCTATCAGGCCATCCTGATCGTCCAGGCATTATGCGGATTGATGGTGGACGGTCGCCCCGCTTTGGATATCTGGCGCTCGATGTACGATCCCACGGTCTTCTTCGTGGGGAAGTCCGATGACCTGCACGTCGGGGATTATCGCACCCTGATCGCTCAGATTTACGGCGAAAACTGGCAAAGTCTTTCGCCCGATGCGCTCTATGATCGGAACAAGCTCCTCGCCTTTATTGAGGAGGCCAAAAAATTGCGCGATCCGCTGATCAACTCCTCGTGGGTGCTGGATACGCGGGATCCTAAAAGGGCAACCAAGTCCTTTCGCTTCATGGGCCAGCGCTTCATCCCCGACTCCTATATGCTCTGGCAGCTGGTTTACACGAACGTCGGCACGCAGGCCAATCCGCGCCTGATGCCCAAGGGGCTGGACGTGATGTCGGTCCTCGGGTCCGAGCGATCGCTGGAACACCTGATCGGGCGCTACCATCAGGATGGGTATGAGAAGTATTCGGAGCAGATGGCCAAGCTGAAAGCGGAGTTTGAAACACTTGCCCCCGAAGTCTGGGCGCAGAATCTCTATTGGAACTGGCTCTATGCCCTGATGCCGCTCCTGGAGGAAAAGGGAGCGGGCTATCCGCCCTTCATGCAAAATGCGGCCTGGACGGACCGGCAACTCACTGCGGCATTGGGCTCGTGGACCGAGCTTCGGCACGATACCATCCTCTACGCCAAGCAAAGTTACACGGTCGTCGTTACTGCTGAGCCACCCATTCCGCCTGTGCCCGCGTCAAAACAGGGCATGGTGGAACCCATCCCCGAGGTTTTCGGTCGCTTGGCTTCTCTGGCCGGGCTGATGAAAGAAGGGCTGTCGTCCAGAGGCCTTCTTCTGGACGTATTCGCCGGAAAACTGACCGCCTTTGAAAACCTCCAGCTGCATCTTGGGGAGATCGCCCAAAAGGAGCTGTCCAACACCCCGCTTTCCTATCAGGACTTCGAGCGGATCGTCACGGTCGGGGATGCGCTGGCGGAGATCCTGACCTTCCCCAAAGAGAACGCCCAGGCCTGGGAGAGCGACACGGACAAAAATATGGCACTGGTGGCGGACGTACATACCGATCCCAATACCGGGAGGGTGCTCGAAGAGGCGGTGGGGAATCCCGCTGAGATCTACGTGATCGCCCAGGTCGCGGGCCGCATCAAGGTGACCAAGGGGGCGCTTTTCACCTACTACGAATTTGCCCATCCCTTGAGCGACCGACTGACGGACGAGGCATGGCAGGAGATGCTGGCTGAAGGCAACGTGCCCGATGCACCGGAATGGACCGCGAGCTTCCAGGACATTTCTGCACGCGGTGCGCAGGCTGGATACTCCGGAGAGGAAGAAAACAAAGGCCTCGCGGTCCCGCAGGTGACGGTGGACACCTTCAGCCCCGCGCTCGGGGAGGACGTGAAGATCTCTTTTTCGTCCACGGTGCCGTTGGAGGAAATTCCCTTACTCGAGATCACCCCTCCGGGCCGTGCGGCCTTCACCGTTCAGATGCAGCCTGTCAGCGCGTTCCAGGGATTTCTGTATGTGCTTCCCACCCAAGGCTGGAAAAAGGGATCCGCGCATGTGGTGGCAAGAGCTTCCTATCGAAGCGGCTCGCCCACTTCGGTCCTCTCCGAGATGCGGTATGACTTGGTGCTGAGCATCGGCGGGGGGACGGACGCGGAGGGGCCGGACGACAAGGTCCCATCCGTCTTCGGGCTGGCGCAAAATGTCCCCAACCCCTTTAATCCCTCCACGACCATTCGCTTCACCGTGCCGGAGACGAATTCCGGAACGCCCGTCAATCTCACGATTTACGATCTCCTGGGGCAAAAGGTGCGGACGCTGATGGAGGGTCAAGTGGAAGCAGGCGGCATGGCAGTGACGTGGAATGGACGGAATGACCACGGCCGTGAAGTCTCCAGCGGCGTGTATCTCTATCGGCTGACCACAGAGGGCGGAAAATGGACGGAGACGAGAAAGATGGTGTTGATTCGATAGATTCTCTCTCAAGTTCACGGGAGCATTTCCGCAACGGCTATGACCAAACAAAAGGGGGCTGTATGAACCGCGTTGCCTACTTCATATCGCTGGCCTTGACGCTGGCAGGCATAGTTGTCGCTGCAGTAGTGCTGTTCCCGACAGGCGCATGCTCGCAAAATCCGGAGTGGGTAAACTATACCTCTGATGCAGAGATCTTTGCAATTGGTGACGCCGGAGACCACCTATGGCTTGGGACATGTGGGAAACTCATAAAGTTCAATAAACAAACTGGCAATATGATCTACTATGATAGAACGAATTCTGAACTACCTGAAAAATCTATAGCTGCTATCGTCGTTGACAAGAAAGGAGAAGTGTGGATAGGAACACAGGGCGGTGGTGTGGTGAGATTTGATGGAAAGACCTGGATAGTCTACAACACGGATAATTCTGAGATGCCTGGTAATGATGTAAATGCCCTTTGTATAGACGAGCAGGAAAACAAATGGATCGGGACTTCTCATGGACTTGTCCAGTTTGATGGAACTCGTTGGACAGTATATGACACCAGAAATTCCGGGCTGCCAATGGATGGGATCACCTCGATCGCCATTGATTCTCAAGGGAATAAATGGATTGGAACCAAATCTGAAGGCTTGGTGAGTTTTGATGGAGTTAACTGGAACGTATATCGCACTGATAATTCTGGTTTGAATGATCGCTCTATCAATTTGGTCACGATTGATGAAGATGATAACATTTGGATTGTCGATGTATTTGGATTTACACAGTTTGACGGCACATATTGGACGACATACAGCGTTTTGAATTCCGAGTTGCCGGGTAACTTGGAACAGGCTTTTGCCATTGATATGCAAGGAAATATATGGCTTGGAACCATGCAGGGCAGGGGTTTGGCAAGGTTTGACGGGATTGATTTTTCGTTGTTTAACAAAACAAATTCCGGCCTGCCATCAAATTATATCAATGTTATAGCAATAGATGAACAAGACAATATCTGGATCGGCACAAAAGCTGGGTTGGCAAAGCTTGATGGAAAAAACTGGTCGGCGTATGAAACCCATCAATCCGGCCTGCCGTGCAATTCAATCCGTGCTTTCGCCTTTGATGAGCAGGGAGACATATGGATTGGAACTGGTGGCGAAGGAGTGGTAAAGTATGACGGAGCCCATTGGACTGTTTATGACACTTCCAACACTGAATTGCCCAGTAATACAATTAGCGACCTCGCCGTTGACCCGTATGGCTGTGTCTGGATTGCTACTTCCACGAAGGGGATGGCGAAATTCGATGGAGCCAACTGGACTGTCTACAATGAAGAAAATTCCAATCTCCCGTACGACTGGATGACCGTCATTGAGGTAACTCAACGAGGAGACATATGGCTTGGTACATTGGGTAGAGGCCTGGCAATGTTTGATGGAAATGACTTCACAGTCTATGATACTAGTAACTCGGAGTTGCCGGATAACTATGTCAGGGCCGTTGCTTTTGACTCCCAGGAAAACTTGTGGGTTGGAACTGGTTTCGAAGGTTCTGGTTCTTTTTATCCACCCGGTGGGTTGGCCAAATTTGACGGAACCCATTGGACGGTCTATTATAGGGATAATTCCAGTCTACCAGGTAATGTGGTGCAAGCCGTAGCCATTGACAATCAGGATAACAAGTGGGTCGAAACATCCTGTTGTGGCTTCGCGAAGCTCGACGGTGCGAATTGGCTGGCATATACAATCCCAATCTTCTCCTTTTTGTCCAGCATTGTAGTTTCTCTTGAATGTGATTCACAAGGAAACATATGGCTTGGTACTCTTGGCGGCTTGGTCGGGTTTGACGGAGAAAACTGGATAAGATATCACACAGGGAACTCCGGGTTACTGGGCAACCAGGTTTGGGCCGTTGACATGGATGGATGGGGAAACCTCTGGATCGGTACTTCCAGTGGAGGTATGTCTGTTTATCGTGAAGGCGGGGTAATACTCCCCGGTTCCACCAGTGTAGAAGAGGCTCGTGGCGCAGAGCGACCCTCTGCATATACGCTGGCACAGAACTTTCCCAACCCCTTCAATCCCTCCACGACCATTCGCTTCAGCGTGCCGGAGACGAACTCCGGGACGCCCGTCAATCTCACGATTTACGATCTCCTGGGGCAAAAGGTGCGGACATTGGTGGCGAGTCCCGTGGCCGCAGGTGCGATGGAAGTGGCGTGGGATGGACGGGATAATCTGGTCCGTGAAGTGTCCAGCGGCGTCTATCTCTATCGCCTGACCGTGGATGGTGGAAAATGGACGGAGACGAAAAAGATGGTGTTGATCCGATAGGACACTACACAAAGGGAGGAAAAATGAATCGCGCGATCCGGCGATTCGGCATCTTGATGGCTGTTGTTGCGATGATCTTCCTGAGCACGGTGCCGGCTCAATGCGAAATAAGTCCGATGAGCATCGAGGAACTCACAGAGGGGGCTTCACACATCGTCCTCGGTCAGGTTCTTCGTGTCGAAAGTCGCTTGATCGAGGAAGGGACGACCGTGGTTACCTCAGCCACCATCAAGCCTGATCAGGTGCTCAAGGGAGTGCTGCCAGACACGGTGGCCACCGTGGAGGTGCCCGGAGGGACGATCGGAGACCTGCATACGTGGGTAGCAGATCAACCCGTGTATGTCTCCGGAGAAGCGGTACTGGCATTTCTTCAGCGCTCAGAGGATGGGAAGTTAGGCACCTATGGTTTGGTCAACGGAAGGATTTCCCTTGAGCAACTGGGCGCGGAGAATATCGTCGCCGAGGTCAGACAGATCCTTCATAACGGAAACTACTTTCCCGCGGAAATCCGCAGCCGTTGGCTGTTTGGGCCCGGAACCCTCGAAAACGGCTATGCAATTGCCCCGGAGGGCATGACAGACCAAACCGACGACTTCGATGGCGGCGAGTTTTTGAGCTACGCCGGGAATACCCGTCACTTTTCCAGGAGAGGCGACGGCAGCATCCAGGAAATTGACTATTCCGGGCCTATAACTATGAGGCGTTTCTGGTACTCTTTTGGCGATTCCGTCGGCTCGTCCCGGACCTTGGATAGCGAGGGATTCAGTAATAACGATAAAATGAACGGTGTCAAGATGACGCTCGTGAGCATATCAGATACGGTGACAACGCCCTTCGGCTCTTTTGAGAATTGCGTTCATTTTCGATTCTCCGTGTGGAGTTCCGACGCAGGACTAAACGACGAATGGTTCGCTCCCAATATCGGGTGTGTGAAACGAGTGACGCGATCCAAGGCCGGATCTGTAACCTATCTTCTTGAGCATGCACAGATAACAGCGCTTCCGACGGTCAGAGTGCTTGATGGATTTGTCTTCCAGGAAACCGAAAGAGGGGGGCAAAGCCCTGTGGAAGGCGTACTGATCATGGGACTATTTGGACCATGCGTGGATTGCCTTTGCCCGGATATCAGAGATTCTGAGTCAGATAGCACAGGGCATTTCTCATTTGGTGACATGGCGCCTTTCACGTATGGTGCGCTTGATTTTCTTCGGGGTCAACCGCCATACTGGAACGATAGCATCTCGATGGATGTCGAAATCCTGTCAGAAAGCGAAAGAGTTGTCGTCATTCTTCCCAGACTAACAGACGTAGAAGTGGAGGACCGGAGTGGCACGCCTCTTCCGCAGAGGGGCACGCTCTCTCAGAACACCCCCAATCCCTTCAATCCATCCACGACCATTCGCTTCAGCGTGCCGGATGTGCACCAAGGGGCACACGTCGAGCTGGCGATTTACGACCTCCTGGGACAGAAGGTGCGGACATTGGTGGCGAGTCCCGTGGAGACAAGTGG
>JAZDJA010000216.1:0-8138 GCA_043804415.1 Candidatus Latescibacterota bacterium
CCTTGCAGGAGCTACAGAAGGATCTGGATGCTTTCATGATGGGATACAACTTCGATAGAAGTCACCAAGGATACAAGCTAAAAGAAAACGGATACACTACGCCTAGCCAGGGCTTCTTCTGCGGAAGGAAATCTCTTGCCCTGCCTAGAGCAGCGTAAACCGACTCAATGGAACCTCCTGAGGAGGAATCTGTCGACCAATGTGTAAACTCCTTGACACGTCAGGACACATAAAGGCAGGCCGCTTTACGAGCAGATCATCCTGAAGGCCAGAGAACTCCATCTGGCAGGTGCGACGGCCACGCGCGGGATCATGGGATTTGGCGCGCACAGCAGAATGCATACCGCAAAGTTTCTGAGGCTCTCGGAGGATGTGCCTATCATCATCGAGATTGTGGACACGAAAGCCCACCTTGATGAGCTTATCCCCTTTCTCGACGAAACGGTGGAGGACGGGCTGATCACGATGGAGCAGGTCGGGGTGGTCAAATACCGGCACAGCGACACATAGCCAGCTCCCCCCGGAAGACAGCGGCATTTTATGGACGAGGAGAAGGGTGGGCTCTATCGGAGCGGGTGGGAGTGCCATCGGGGCATTCTCGTCCCTTCTTTTAGGAGAATTGGAAAGAACGGCAAGCCTAGTCCTTTATGGGTTATTGACGTTTATCTCGGCGCAAAGGAAATCCAAGAATGACAAGTTATTCGTGCGACGTACTCATAGTTGGCGCGGGGGGGGCAGCCCTCCGTGCGGCCATTTCCGCCAAAGAGGCCTTTCGGGAGCTTCGCGTGTTGGTCGTGACCAAGGGGGCCTTGGGAAAAAGCGGTGTCACCGCCATCGCGTGTTCCGATCGCATGGCCTTTCACGCCACGCTGCCCTATACCGAGCCCGGAACCGAGGACAGCTGGAAGATGCACGCGGATGACATATACCGCATCGGCGGTTGCGTCTCCGACTGGGATCTGGCGGCACTCCACGGGAAGCGCTCCGGAGCGGCATTTGAATACCTGAGCGATCTGGGTGTGCCCTTTGTTCGAAAAGAAGATGGGCGCGCGGATCAGTTCATCACGGACGGGTCCGAATACGCCCGTGCCTGCTATACCGGGCCGCGGACGGCCAATCACATCGAGGAGGTCCTGGTCCGCAAGATCCGCGCGATGGATATCCCGGTGATCGAGCATGCGATGATCGTGGATTTAATCCTCTCCGAGGATCGCAGCCGGGTGATCGGAGCATTCGGCATCGCGCGCAACGAAGTGGAATCCGGGAACGTAGATCCGGTCGTGGTCTCCGCGAAGACCATCGTGCTCGGAACGGGTGGTGCGGGACAGGCGTTTTCGGTGAATGTTTTTCCGGGAGGCATGGACGGAAGCGGATACGCGATGGCGTATCGGGCCGGGGCAGAATTGGTGAACATGGAGTTTATCCAGATCGGACTGTCCTCGACCAAGACCCAGCTGGCTTGCTCCGGATCTCTGATGCGCGCACTTCCCCGCTTTGTAAATGAGTGCGGAGAAGAGTTTTTGCCAAGATATTTCCCGGATGGTACACCACTGAAGGATATTTACCACGTGGTCTTCCGAAAAGGCGCCAGTTGGCCGGTGTCCAATGAGGAGGCGTCTCACGTGATCGACATCGCGGTGTTCAAAGAACTGCGGGACGGGCACACGGTCTATCTCGACTACTCGGAAAATCCGGAGGGGTTCCTCTTCGAGGAGCTTCCCAAAGAGGCTCAGAACCGGTACCAGACAGAGATCAAGGCGGAGGGATATCCAGAAGACCGAAATCGCTCGCCGCTCCATCGCCTGAAAACAATCAATCCGGCGTCCATCGCATGGCTCAAGGAGCATGGGGTGGATCTGGAAGGCGGAGACCGGATCGAGCTGGCTCCTGCGATTCAGCACTTTCAGGGGGGCGTGAAGATTCGGACGCGGGCGGACACCACGGTCGCGGGTCTCTATGCAGCCGGTGAAGTGGCCGGTGGGCAGCACGGTGCGAATCGACCCGGGGGCAATGCGCTGATGGACGCGCAGGTTTTCGGAGACATCGCCGGACGTGCGGCAGCGGAGGAGGCCAAAGAACTAGAGCGGGGGCCGATCGAAGCCGATCGGATTGCTGAGTGGCAGGCCACTCTCAGCACTCTTTCGGATCGAACAAAGGGACTCCCTGCTGAAGAGGTTCGGACTCGGATCCAGACTATGCTTTCCCGATCCGCCAGTGTGGTGCGTACCGAGCAAGGTTTGACGGAAGGTCTGAACGCACTCTCGATTCTGAGAGCCGAGGGCATCCACGCGGACGAGAGAGGATGGGCCTTTGCGCTGGAGACCATCAATCTCTTCGACGTGGCTGAGATGGTCATGCGCGCGGCCTGTATGCGCACAGAATCCAGAGGGCCGCACCTGTATTTTGCGCATTCGGACGACGAGCATCCGACACCCCGGGATGAGACAGCCTGGCAGCGGTATATCGTTCTCCGAAAGGGGCGGGATGGGATGATCGCGGAGAGCAGAACACCGGTGGTGCCTTTCTGAGAAGGCCAAGCGGCAGGTGCAGGCGTATCAGAATACCCCATGAATCACATAATAGCCGATCAGCCCCAAGATGCCCAAAATCAGAACAGGGATGAGGGCATCGAAAATTGCGGTCAGGCTTCTGGAAATAAGGGGCAGCAATTTTGTCATTGTGGCGATCCTCCTGTCTCTTTATCGAAACGTGTGACAAAGCAGCTGAGAAAACAAATGACTGGGGATTCTCAGCGATCCGGGGGAAGACGAATTCCGTTTACCGAATATACGCTGGAAGACATTCCAAAACGTTGACGGCTGTCACATATTGGGAGTTAGAGCGCGAACAAATAGCACTTTTCTCGCGCATGCAGGTTCCTGGGGGAAAGGTTTGTGAAGATAGGGAGGAAGGGGAAACATGGGAAGGTGTGAAGGTGAGAAAAATAGCTGACATGCGAGCCACCTGCAAAAGTCCGACGAACGATCAGGCGCCGTTTTGTTCACTTATGCGAAATGGTTCCACTAATCTCATGAACCGATGCAACCTTATCGGATGATTGTCTTACCGGCGATTGGTGGAACAGACATTCTTGTCTGTTCCACTTCATGGTCATCCAGGTCAGACAAGAATGTCTGACCTACCACCCCCTGCGAAATGACTGCCATTCTATGAATCTTGCAGGAGGCCTATGCAATACCTTTCGATCAAAGGCTCCCTTGCGCACGTTCCCGCTTCCCTATGTTTTCCTTTTGCTACATGGAGGTCCCTATGAAAATTTTCGTTCCCGGGCGCATCTGTCTTTTTGGAGAGCACTCCGATTGGGCGGGTGCGTACAGGCGAATCGATAAGACGATCGAAAAGGGATACACGCTGATTGCGGGCACCAACCAGGGCATCTATGCGGAGGTGAGTTCCCATCCCACTGAGCTGGTGATCACCTCCCTGATGCCCGACGGAGAAACGGTGGGGCCCAGAACGATCCCCATGGACAAACGTTCCTTGTTCGAAGAGGCGCAGGAAGGGGGATTTTTCAGCTACATCGCCGGGGTGGCCTATCAGATCATGACGCATTACCATGTCCGTGGCCTTCGGATCGACAATTACAGAACGGATCTTCCCGTGAAAAAGGGGCTCTCTTCAAGCGCGGCCATATCCGTTCTTGCAGCCCGCGCATTCAACCGGATCTATGATCTGAAGATGACCGTGCGCGGCGAGATGGAAATGGCCTATCAGGGGGAGATCCTCACGCCCTCCCGCTGCGGACGGATGGACCAAGGGTGTGCTTTTGGCGACCGACCCGTTCTGATGACCTTCGACGGCGAGCATCTGGATTGCACCGAGTTGCGCGTGAAGCAGGATTTGTTCTTTGTCATCGTGGATCTCTGCGCGCAAAAGGATACCATGGAAATCCTGGCCCGCCTCAATCGCAGCTATCCCGTTGCGGAAACCGCTGTGGAGAAGGGGGTTCAGCGCTATCTCGGGGAGATTAACAAACGCATCGTTGACCAGGCCCGGCAGGCCCTTGTGGCTGGAGACGCCCCACGCATCGGGGAGCTGATGCGGGAGGCCCAGAAACTGTTCGATCGGTACCTGGGCCCTGCGTGCCCGTCCCAACTCACAGCCGAGGTGTTGCATAAGGTGCTCGCATATCCCCCGATTCAGGAATGTGTCTGGGGTGGCAAGGGCGTGGGTTCGCAGGGCGATGGCACTGCACAGTTTGTGGCCAGGGACCAGGCGTCTCAGGAGAAAATCGTGGAGATCATCGAGCGCGATCTGAAGATGCCCTGTCTGAAGCTCTGTCAGCGTGCGGGCAGTCGGGTCCGCAAAGCCCTGATTCCTGCCGCAGGCTTCGGAACGCGTCTCTTTCCTGCCTCAAAGGCGACGAAAAAGGAACTGTTTCCCATCATTGACCGGGATGGCATAGCCAAGCCCGCCATCTTGCTGATCGTCGAAGAGGCGCTGAACGCCGGGATCGAAGAGGTGTGCATCGTGGTTCAGTCCTGCGATCTGGCGGCATTTGAATCGTTTTTCAGCGTCCAGGTCTCCATCGAGAACTACAACAAGCTGCCCCGGCATTTCCAGGAATACTCCAAACATCTGCTCGAGGTGGGCAGGCGCGTGACTTTTCTCACGCAGGATGCCCAGGAGGGCTTTGGGCATGCGGTCTACTGCGCACGCGATTGGGTCGGAGACGAACCTTTTCTCCTGATGTTGGGCGATCATCTGTATGGCTCGGATACGGAGACGCCATGCGCCCGTCAACTTATCGAGGCCCATGAGCAGCGCGGAGCCAGTGTACTCGGGCTGATGAAGACTCCGGAATCGGACATCGCAAACTTCGGGGTCGTTGGGGGCATTTGGGAGGAGCCCGGACGACTCCTGTCGGTCTCAGAATTTGCGGAGAAGCCGAACGCGGAATATGCCCGAACAAACTTGCGCGTTGAGATGCTTGAGGAAGGGGAATATCTCACAGTTTTCGGCCAGTATGTCGTCAAGCCGCAGCTTTTCGATTACCTGGAAGAGCACATCGTAAACAATGTTCGCGAGCGCGGGGAATTTCAGCTGACCTCCTGTCTGGATCGTCTCCGCCAGGAAGATGGGTTTTTCGGGTACGTCGTCCAGGGGCGCCGCTATGACATCGGTTTTCCCGATAGCTATCTGGAAACGCTGAACGCTTTTCGAAGGGCGTGATTTTGTATAAGGGGAAGCGAGGATCATGAGATGACTCGATAGGACCACGAGATTCCTTTACTGGCTGCCGCCCTCGCTATGATGATCCAAGGGCAACCGTCGAGACTGTTGAGAATATGGAGCACCGGATGCAGGCGTCGGCCAGAAGAACGCGCCTGAACCGTATCGTTCGGCAGGAGGAAAAATGAGAGCCATAGAGGAAAATTATCAGCCTATGGCGGATGACAGGCGTTCATTCGACATCCGCTTCTGGCAATCTCAAGGCGATCGTGCCATTTTTGAGGCCGTATCGGACATGCTGCATGACTATTTCTTGATTCGAGGTGAAGATGTTAACCAATTCCGACTTCAGAGAACTACTGAATCTTTTCGAAAAGCATGATATTCGCTATCTTGTTGTGGGTGGCTACGCGGTAATGAAGTATAGCGAGCCCAGATACACGAAAGATCTTGATGTGTGGATAGCGACCGATCCTGAGAATGCAAATTCGGTGTATATCGCATTGAAGGAATTTGGTGCGCCACTGGCAAACCTTACCGCAACTGACTTCACTCAGAAGGACTGCTTTTATCAGATGGGAAGACCTCCCTTGCGGGTTGATATTATGATGTCAATTCCAGGAGTCGAATTTGAAGCGGCGTGGAAAAACCGTGAGTCCGTCGAACTGGATGGCCTTGAGATACCGTTCATCTCGAGGACTGACCTGATCCTGGCAAAGAAAGCGAGCAGCAGGCCGCAAGACAAAATTGATCTCGAGAAGCTCAAGGAAGCCGAACAATTGGATTTACTCGACGAGGAATAGCGGGCCGCTTCGCTCTGCGCCATTCCGCGCCATAGACCTCCGTGGTCAGCCAGACCTCGGAGGTCTATTTCTATAGGTGCAAAAGGGATGGGGCAGTCGCTCAGTCGGAATTTCGAAAGCTCCTCTTTCTTCTTCGTGCCGTACACTTATTTCCCTCCCTTTCGTCTTTAATACCGAAAGGAGGAGGCCGATGCTGGATGTCGAACTGATCCGACAGACGCTTTCCGGAAACACCGAGGCGTTTGGCGGGCTCGTCGAAAAGTATCGCGGATTTGTGTATGGCCTGGGCTTTCATCTGGTAGGATCGTTCCCGGACGCGGAGGACCTGGCACAGGAAGCGCTTCTGCGAGCCTACACGAACCTCCACCGGCTGAACGATCCCCGATGTTTTGCCGCGTGGCTCAAGCGGATTGTGTCCAACACGTGTCTGGATTGGGGCAGGCGTCGCGGAACGACGGATATCCGGCTGGATCAGGAAGCGATGGAACTCCCCGCGGACGCGCCTACTCCGGCGGAGACTTGGGCGGAAGCGCAGCGGAGAGTGGCCTTACAGGTCCTTCTGGCGCGGATACCGGAATCGAGCCGTCTGACGTTGACGCTGCGCTACATAGACGACCTCTCCTACCAGGAGATCGCCCGGTTTCTGAACGTGCCGCTGCACACGGTCAAGAACAGGCTGCGCAAAGGCAGAGCACAATTGAGAGAGGAGATGATTCGGATGGTAGAAAACGAATTTGAGAAGAACAGGTTGGGGCCGGAGTTCGACGAGAAGGTGATGCGGGAACTTATTGGGCGGGGCAAGACCCACATCGCAAAAGGCGAATGCGGAAAAGCCATCGAAGAACTGGAGCGCGCCCGGAAGATTAATCTGACGAATGCTCGTGCGTTCCGCTTGCTGATGCAGGCCACGGCGTCTCAGCAGGACGTGGAGGAAGCGAGCCATAAGCCTCAGGAGGCACTTCCTCCACCGGAGGGGGTAAATCTACTGGACATCCGGGATATTTCCCGGAGGCTGGAGGTCTCCCCGGTGACGATCTACCGGTGGATCCAGCAGGGACTCCCGTGCTACAGGCTTCCGAAGGTTTCGCTGATCCGCTTCGATCTGAATGCGGTGAAGCGTTGGCTGGAGGAAAAGGGGATCCGTCCGGAGCCGAAGATTCCGATGCTGGAGGCCAGCCAGACCGTCAAGTGTATTCTAAAAGGATTGGCGGATCGCGAGATCGGCCTGGAGGAGGCGTACGATATGGTCCTGAAGTTCCGCTATGCGGAGTAAGAGGCGCATCTCGCGAGAGGAGGTGAGCCTGTGCATCTGGAGGAGATCGCGCGGCTGTTCGATGGAGAGGCTAAACACGAGATGTTGACTGCGTGCGCCCGATACGGGGAGATCGCGGGAGATTACCGACAGCTTCATCTGGACTTCTCCCCGTGGGAGAATCTCTGGCTTCTGGAGGATCGGAGCGTTGCTCCAGTGCATCTGAAGGGCATTGCGACGAAGGAGCGAAATATCGTTTGCCCGCTGGACCGGACGATTTGGGTGATCTGGGCCGTGTGCTTCTATCTGGCATAGCCGTGCGTTCTTTCACAGCAGTCCGCCCTGAGTTTCGCTTGGGGCGGATTTTTTTCTTGACAACGGTTTATTCTATGTGTATCTTTATCTCCGAGAAAATCTTGGCTGAGAGAAAAGGAAGCAAGATTCCATGAGTTTACACAGCAAAGAGTTGCCGTATAAGAAAACTTGGCAACAAGGTGTTCAAGTGTAGAAAAGCCCCCGTTTAGGTGGATTCAACTCTCAAGTGCAACACTTTTGTAGGAAGAGATAGTGAGTTGGCGTATACTATAATATTTTCGCCAACAAATCATCCCTCTACTCAAGGAGAGCACGATGGGAATGTTGTACAGCCAACTCACCGAAGGAGAACGTAACCAGATTTATGCGTTGTTGCATGAGGATGTTTCTCAAAGGAGGATAGCAAAGATTCTGGGGAGGGATTGTTCGACGAACGGCCGGGAGATACAGCGTAACCGTGGTCAGCGTGGATACCGGCCTGGTCAGGCTTAGAGAAAGGCGCAGGAACGTCGTCGCAAACCTCAAGGCACAAAGATGGCCCCGGAAGTGATTGCCTGCATTGAGAGAAAACTTCG
>JAZDJA010000217.1:0-10000 GCA_043804415.1 Candidatus Latescibacterota bacterium
ATAGGGCTTGGCAAAATAAGGAGCAGGCATGGAGTCCTCCTCTGAGGGCTGGGTAAAGGAGAAAAAACTTACGAATACTTCTCTAACCTACTGCCCTTTCAACACAAAGTCAACTAACATATTTCAAGGAGTGGTATAGTATTCCCGAGAGATTTGGCCTTGCCTTCTTGGTCGATAGGTTTCGTCCCCGGAGACTGCGGGGAGAATTGGGCGGCATAGGGTTGAGATGCATGTTTCTTTGGAGATTACTCCCCAAGACGGGTTGGCGGCCCCGCGCCTGTTTTTCGGGCCCCGTTGCGCCAGAAATCAAATGAGGCACCCTTTCGAAGATAATCGGGCATGCCTGAGAGTGGGTTCGCCCTGTGGCACTCGTTTTCGATAGGCCTGATACCGTCCCTGTCATCGGTCGCTCGGGACAGAGAGGCTCGGGTCCGACCCACCAGACTCTCCTGGTTCCGCACTCCCGAACTAGCCTCATTGCTCCAGCGCTTTCCAGGAACTCACGGCCTCATTGCGGGAAACTCCGTTCATCCATGTCCCCCTTCTTTTCAGAAAAAGGCTTGCGCTCCCCCGCAGTTTGGGATATATTCACCATTCACCATTCACTCGCCTCTCACCAGTCCCCTCTCACCATAGGAACCCTCATGATCGAACTCCTGAAGATCCTCCTTGCCTTCAGCCTGATCATCGTCCTCGTGCGCATCAAATGGCCGCTTGGATATAGTATGCTCTCCGGTGCAACAGCACTGGCCCTCCTGTATGGGCAGGGCCCTTCAGGCCTCGCTCAGATCGGCTGGCTTACCTTGGGGAAGATATCCTTTTCAGCCGAAAAGGGGATAACAGCGTCCAATTGGACCACCCTCGAGCTGACCGTGATCCTTACCCTGATCACGGCCTTCAGTGCTGTACTTCGGGAAAGCGGCACGCTCGATCGTCTGACCTCCTCTCTGAAACAACTGGCGCATTCCACCCGCTTTGTGGCGGCAGGACTTCCCGCACTGATCGGTTTTCTTCCCATGCCCGGCGGAGCCCTGTTCTCTGCGCCGATGGTGGATTCGGCGTTCGAGAACATCCCGATATCCGCAGAGAAAAAGAGTTTCATCAATCACTGGTTTCGCCACATCTGGGAGTATTCCTGGCCCCTTTATCCAGGGGTCATCCTGACCGTGGAATTGACCGGATACCCGCTCGGGCGATTCATCCTCTACCAGCTCCCGCTAACCGCGGTAGCCATAATCGCAGGCGCGTTGACGGCTCTCAGAGACATCCCGCCGCCCACCTCCTCACCGCAAATGGGGACCCACGATCATCCAATACGGCAGATGTTTTACTCCATATTTCCCATTTTGGTGGTCATTGTGCTCTCCATCGGAATCGGACTCCACCTGATCTTTGCCTTCCTGGTCGGAATCGCGCTGGCAGTCGCGATGGAGCGCCAGCAGTTCAAGCATCCCATTCCCAACGTGCTCAAAAAGAGCATCTCTCTCAATACGTTTTTTCTCGTGGTGGGTATTATGGCCTTCAAGCAAACGCTGGAGACCACCGGCGTCATTGCTTCGATGGCCGATGCATTCTCCCGCTATGGCATTCCGCCGTTCCCTCTGTTTATCATCCTCCCCTTTCTGGTGGGTCTCGTGTCCGGGCTCACCGTCGCATTTGTGGGCGTTGCCTTCCCCATCGTCTTTCCCCTGATCGACCTGACCGGGAGCGGCATTGGCTATGTGGTACTGGCCTATGCTTCGGGCTTTGCTGGCGTGATTCTCTCCCCCGTGCACCTCTGCCTGATCCTGACCAAGGAACACTTTCAAGCCGAGATGAAAGGTATCTACCGTCTCTTGTGGCTCCCCTCCGCGGCGCTAATCGGGACCGGAGCCGCGATCTGTCTCTGGACGATGCGCTGATAGGACGGTTGGGGAAGGAAGGGATCGGCCGGGTAGCCGCAACAGGTTGCTGTTCTTTCCCCACTAGTGTTGCGCGAGGCCATCCAGGTCCCCCCTCCTGTTCTGCTTCCCTTCATCGGATCGAAGCTCTTCCGATCGATTCCGAGGTTCGCACCGAATGGTTCGGATCGCATGGCGCCGCAGGCATCTCCCGCACTTCCGACAAGCGAAATATCCGGGCCTCCCCTCTCGCTCGCGATCAAGCGAACCCATCGCTGCGATCTTTAGCGTCCCTTGTGCCGTGCGGAGACGGTCGCTTTGCCCGGGAGCACAGCGCGTGATAAAACGCATCGCCTCCAACGCATCCTGTTTCATCCCAAAAAGCTTGCCAGATTTCCGAAAAGTTATAAGCCCGAGGGAGTTGCTCCCCCATCCCGATCTCCCGCGGATGGCCAAGTCCAGCTGATCGGAATCTGACAAACCTCCCCAGCCCATGGGATATCTCGCGTTTTAGGCTGTTCCCCTCCCACGGGCTTGCCGAAGTTTGGGTTGACAAAAGAATGCCGATATCGTATATTTTGATTTCTGAAATGCAGAATGTGAGACTCGAGCATTAGATTCCTCATCAGAAGGACCCTCCCTTTGAACCGAATACTCGCCATAGACTTCGGCAGCCGCCGCGTCGGTCTGGCTCTCAGTGACCCCCTCGGAATCACCGCACAGGGATTGGAGACCCTCCAGATACAATCCCAAGAGGAGGCCGTCGAGCGGATCGCAAAGATCACGACCCAGTCCGAGGTCTGCACCCTCTTGGTCGGCCTGCCCAAAAACATGGACGGCACGGCGAGCAAGCAAACCGAGGCTGCCCAAGCCTTCGCGGAAGCGCTATCCACAAGAACTGCGATTCCCGTGCGGTTCTGGGACGAACGCCTGACCAGCAAAGCCGCCCTTAGAACAATGCGCGAGATGGGCGTCCGAACCAAAGGCAGAAAACCTGACGTAGATCGTATCGCCGCGACTCTGATGCTCCAGGAGTATTTGAGCACGCAGAGCGATGGATCATAGGCCTCTCCAGGCGCCGTCCCATCAATCCGAAATTCCCAATGAAGAAGCCCTTTCATGATGACCCCCCCGAGAAAAAACCCAGCACAGTTCCTCCGGAAGTCCGCCCTTTTCGCCGGGTCACTGATATTCCTTTTCGCGTCCTCCTTTGTCTTGATCCTCTTCACGCTCGTCTTCCACGTGCTCCTGAGCCCTTTTCGCCTGGCCGCCTATCTGGCGCGAATCGGAGGGCATCCGGCAAAAACCGGCGGGGTCGCAGACGAAGAGAAGAAACCGGAAAGCGTCCCTCCGACTCGACCCCTGAAAATCTCTCCGAAACGTTTGTCACATATTTTTGTTGGGATTCTCATAGTTGCCAGCGTGTCCATCCCCTTTTTCATGAACCGCCCGACCGGCCTGGTCCACCCACAACGCATCGTGATTCCGAGCGGAATGACCGTTCGCCAGATCGGTCAATTACTTCGGGATCAAGGGATCATACGAAGCACCCGATTGCTCTCACTTCTGTCCAGACTCTCGGGAATCGACGGCCAATTTCAGGCCGGCGAATACCTCCTGAATGGTCTTGACTCCACCTATCGGACTATGTGGCAACTGACACGGGGCGGAGCGATCCCCAAGAACGTCACCATTCCGGAGGGCAGAACCCTCCGGGAGATCGCGGCAATCCTTCACCTGGAGATCGCCGCAGACTCCACCCGGTTTATGATGCTGGCCTCCGATTCGGCCTTTTGTCACGAACTGGGGGTGCAAGCTTCCTCGCTCGAAGGATACCTCTTCCCGGATACATATAACCTATTGGATCGCATGGAGGAACAAACCATCTTAAGAACGATGACTGCCCGTTTTTGGGAGGTCTTTGGCGATTCACTCCGAGAACGGGCGCGCGATCTGGGACTCACTCCGCACCAGGTCGTGATCCTCTCCTCCTTGGTCGAGGGAGAGGCGCAGCTGGCCTCCGAACGTCCCCTCATTGCCGGCATCTTCCATCGCCGGCTGCGGCTTGGTCGCGCCCTCGAATCCTGCGCCACGATTCAATATGCGCTCCCGCAACGGAAACCCCGGCTGCGCAATCAGGATCTGGAGACAGACTCTCCGTATAACACCTATCTGCATCGGGGACTTCCCCCGGGACCCATCGGAAACCCCGGCAGGGCGGCCCTTTTGGCCACGCTTTATCCCGCTGAAGGGGACTACCTCTACTTCGTCTCACGGGGCGACGGCACACATCTTTTCAGCAGATCGCTCCGGGAGCACGTACGCGCGCAAAGCCTGATCAATAAAGAGCTCTCTTTGCGCAATGGGGCAAGGGAAACGAAGGAAAACCCGAAATGAGATGTGCCGGACCGGACGGCGCCTATCAGGGAAGGCACCCCACTTAACCCAATCGAAGGGATCGTGTTTAGACGGGTGGCAGGAATCCCATCTGCTGCGATCCATCCAGGACCATGCACAGACCGCGTCACCCACAATCTTTGGAGCGTTGCCCTTATTGAACATTTCAGGCGAATCACTCCAGAAGGAGCTCCTCTATGGTCGCTACGCTCAATCCCATTCAGCAGGAAGCAGTGTGCTGTACGGACGGCCCCCTGCTGATCCTGTCCGGGGCGGGAAGCGGAAAAACGCGGGTCATTACCCATCGCATCGCCCATCTCGTCCGGGTAAAGGGCGTTTCCGCCTCCCGAATTATGGCCTTGACGTTCACGAATAAGGCGGCCGGGGAGATGAGGGAGCGGGTGGAAAAACTCATCGGCGGGGCAATGCGCGCCATGTGGCTCGGTACGTTTCACGCCATCAGTGCTCGTCTCCTGCGCCGCGAAGGCCACTGGATCGGATATGGGCGGGATTTTGTCATCTACGACAGTTCCGATCAGCTCACGGTGATTCGGGAGGCCATGTCAAATCTGATGATCTCCGAGGATCAGTGCCCTCCGAAGTCGGCCCGTGCCCGCATCAGCCAGGCCAAGAATGGGTACGCCGATCCTGAGGCCTTCCTAACCAGTGGAAGCGGTCCCTTCGCCGAGCAGGTGGTCAGGATCTATCGCGCCTACCATGGGCTCCTGCGCGCGCGCAACGCCATGGATTTCGATGACCTGTTGGTGAGCGCGGTAACGCTGTTCCAGGAGCACCCCAGTGTATTGGAGTCCTATCAGGACCAATTTGAGTATGTTTTGGTCGACGAATATCAGGACACCAATCACCTGCAATATCTGCTCACCAAATTGCTGTCCGCCAAGCACCGAAACATCTGCGTTGTGGGAGACGATGATCAATCCATCTACCAGTGGCGCGGCGCCGACATCACCAACATCCTGAACTTTGAGCGCGATTACCCTGAGGCCCGGGTGATCCGCCTGGAGCAAAACTACCGCTCCACCCAGACGATCCTTAAAGCCGCTGCCGCAGTGGTGAAACACAATCGCACCCGCAAAGAGAAGAATCTGTGGACCGAGAACGACGCAGGCAAACCCATCTCCATTCTGCAGGGAATGGACGAACGAGACGAGGCCAGACGGGTGCTCTCAGCAATCACCCAAGAACGCAAGGAAGCACAGCGGACCTTCGGCGATTTTGCGCTCCTCTATCGCACCAATGCCCAATCCAGAGCACTAGAGGACGAACTACGAAGAGCCTCGGTACCCTACACCATCATCGGAGGATTGCGCTTTTACGAACGCAGGGAGATCAAGGACATCCTGGCCTATCTCAAACTTGTGGCCAATCCCAAAGACGAACTCAGTCTGCGCCGCATCGTCAACGTGCCCAAGCGAGGCATCGGCGACGTTACCATCCAAAAGGTGCAGGACTTCGCTATAGAGAAAGCGATCAGTATCTACGGCGCGCTCGAACGGGCAGGGGAAATCGAGGGACTCTCCGCTGGCATGGCAAAATCGCTGAAAGCCTTCCACGAATGCATCGAGACTTTCAGGAAACAGAAAGAACAGCTTTCAGCAGCGCAGCTGGCTCAGGAGATCGGCGCGGGAGTGGCGTATATTGAGGACCTTCAAAAGGATCGGAGCGAAGAGGGGCAGACGCGCGTGGAGAACGTTCGGGAGCTTTTTTCTGCGATGGAGGAATTCGTGGAACGCTCCGAGGATCCCTCCCTGGAGGCTTTTCTGTCCGAGGTTTCTCTGTTTACGGATATTGACACCTGGAACGAGAACCAGGACGTGGTCACTCTGATGACCCTGCACAGCGCGAAGGGACTTGAATTCCCCGTGGTCTTCATCACCGGGCTGGAGGACGGTCTGTTTCCCATCATCCGCGCGGATGGAGAGACGGATCTGGAGGAGGAGAGACGGCTTTTCTACGTGGGCATCACCCGTGCACGCGAGCAACTCTTTCTCTGCCATGCACGCCAGCGCCGCCGATGGGGAAGCCTTGGGTACGGCGCGGAGGTCTCCCGCTTTCTCCGCGAGATCCCCAATGAATTGCTCGAATATGGGACCTCTCCACCGAACGAGGAGATGTCCCTTCCGCCGCGTTCTGGTGGAACGCCCCGCCCGCCATGCAGAGGCAGCGTCGGTCAGAAGAAGCAGGCCCCCTCTTCCCATTTTGAGGAGAATGGAACTCCGTCGGGCGATTCGGTTCGATATGTGCCTTTGGAGGGCGGATCGTTTCCCTTCGATGTCGGCAGTTGGGTGATCCATCCGTCGTTTGGGCGGGGGCAGGTCGCCGAGAAGTCGGGCTTGGGGGATTCCACGAGACTGGTGGTACGTTTTGGAGATGGTCGGAAGCGGCGGCTGATGGCCAAGTTCGCACATCTGGAAGCGGGATGAGCAGGGAAATGGCGGAAGATCGGACAATGACTTCCAGTCGCTTGGACAAAAACACACGGATTGTTTCAGCCAGCACAATAGGGCGGCACGATTGGATGACGGCAGATTATCTCGCGCAGTTTTCTCGCTTGCCCTGCGGAAACCGCAAGGCACAATCCGTGTCGCAGACAAGGGGATGTTTTCCGTGATGAGGAAGAAAGGACAAAAAAAGGCCACGCTTGAAGCACGGCCCTTTCTTGTCAGTTGAAAATCCTCTTGCCAACCCACCGTCTACTCGGCCCCCAAAATCTCCACCACCACCTTTCCAGCACAGCGCTTCGCAAATTGCTCCGCATCTGCCCTGGACCCCACGATATCGCCCCAGTGCATGGGAATGGCTGTCTTAGGAGCGATGGCAACCGCTGCCTGAGAGGCCTCCGAAGCGGTCATCGTATACGTGCCGCCGATCGGAAGCAGCGCAATATCCGCCCTAACGTCCACCATCTCCGGAATCCAATCTGTGTCCCCGGCATGATAGATCCGCGCGCCCGCCACCGTGACGACAAAACCCGCCCAGGCGTTCTTCACGGGATGAAAGGGCTTGTCGGTGTTGTACGCTGGCACCACCTCAATTGGGATTCCCTGCACCGTCCGTGTGTCCCCAGGGGAGACCACAAGTATTTCTTCCAAAAGCTTTTCCTCGCAATCGGCCACAGCCACAATCTCCGTCCCGTTCTTCCAGATCTTCGCCACATCGTCTTGTGAACAATGATCGTGGTGAGGGTGCGTGATCAAAATGAGGTCGGCCTTCTCCCCATCCTTCACCTTCCACGGATCCATGTAGATCACCTGCGTTCCCGTGATCTTGAAACTGGCATGCCCCAACCAATGAACGTCCGCTATCATGATGGGCTCTTCTTTCATCAATGGCGCTTTTGGCTTTTCAGTTGCGTTGAGAGGAAATAGAACTGGACACCGATAGACCCAGACCCACACGAATTTGCGTCTTGATACGAAGGCATCCGTCTGCATCCGCATGGTTCCGTGTCCTGCTTAATTGAAACAAGGAACCTCAGAAACCTCTCAGGAACTCCACGGCTTTGACAATGTCGCGCACCGGATCCGCCCCGACCTCCCGCTCGATGGTCAGAAATCCGTCATATCCGATCTCATCCAAAGCGGACAGATACAGAGGGAAATTCACGTCTCCTTCACCCAAGGGGACCTCCTCCTGTTTGCCCAGCACGTACACGGCGTCCTTGGCGTGCGTGTGCACAATGTAGTCCTTGAGCACCTTCACCCCACCCAACGCATCGAAACCGCCCATCACCAGGTTTGCCGGATCATAGTTTACCTTAATCCCCGTGCCCGGAACCGATTCCAGGAAGCTTAGAAGATGATCCGCGCTCTCCGGTCCCGTCTCCGTCGCAAAATACACGCCTTTCGCTTCTCCGTACACCGAGAGTTCGGAGATGGCTTGGTGGCACGCCCCCCACCTTGCATCCTTCTTGTCCTCAGGCAGCTGCCCGATGTGGGTGGTTACTACATCCGTCCCCAGATCCACCGCCAGATCTACGCACGCTTTCGATCTGGCCACCAACTCGTCGTTTTTCGCCGCATCCAGAAAACCGTGCCCGAAATCCCCGCAGAGCGCGCTGATCACCAATCCCTGATTTTCCACGAAATGCACGAAGTCCCCACGGGCGGTTCCACTCATCCGGGACGGATGCATATCGCCGCTGGTCACGTAGATCTGAAAACCATCCGCGCCGATCTCGGCAGCTTTCCGGATCCCCTCCCGGATGCCCAATCGGAAGGACTCGATCATCACGCCCACCTTGCGCTTGGCCATGTCATGCCTCCTTGTGAGAGTATAAAAAACGCGCTCCTTCCCTTCCAAGCATCCCCCCCGACAAAATCAGCCCCAATCATGTACAATACAGAAGGCCCCGTTTAGATTACAAACGGGGCCTTCTGTACTCAAGAATCCCGGCGACGCCCTACTCTCCCACAAGGTTGCCCAAGCAGTACCATCGGCGCTGGAGCGCTTAACTTCTCTGTTCGGAATGGGAAGAGGTGTTTCCACTCCGCCATGGTCACCGGAAAAATTCAATCGAATCTGAAGAATGGATACAACATAGATCGTGAGTCGTCTGTCAAGCGTAAGAAATTTGGTCAAGCCGCACGGCTGATTAGTATCGCTCGGCTGAACACATTGCTGTGCTTACACCTGCGACCTATCGACCTGGTAATCTACCAGGAGCCTTTAGGTGGCTTATGCCACGGGATACCTAATCTTGGGGGGGGCTTCCCGCTTAGATGCTTTCAGCGGTTATCCCTTCCGAACATAGCTACCCAGCAATGCCCCTGGCGGAACAACTGGTACACTAGCGGTTCGTCCATTCCGGTCCTCTCGTACTAAGAACAGCTCCCCTCAAGTATCCTACGCCCGCGACGGATAGAGACCGAACTGTCTCACGACGTTCTAAACCCAGCTCGCGTACCGCTTTAATGGGCGAACAGCCCAACCCTTGGGACCTTCTCCAGCCCCAGGATGCGATGAGCCGACATCGAGGTGCCAAACCGGGCCGTCTATGTGAACTATTGGGCCCGATTAGCCTGTTATCCCCGGAGTACCTTTTATCCGTTGAGCCACGGCAGTCCCACTTCCTACCGCGGGGTCACTAAGCCCTGGTTTCCCATCTGCTCGACCTGTCGGTCTCGCAGTTAAGCTTCCTTATGCCTTTACACTCTACGCGCGGTTACCAATCGCGCTGAGGAAACCTTTGGGCGCCTCCGTTACATTTTAGGAGGCGACCGCCCCAGTCAAACTACCCACCAGACACTGTTCCCGATCCGGATTCACGGACCTGGGTTAGAATCTCAGCAGAACAAGGGTGGTATTTCACCGATGACTCCACAAGAGCTGGCGCCCCTGCTTCAAAGTCTCCCACCTATCCTACACATGCTATGACGAGAACCAATATCTGGCTATAGTAAAGGTTCACGGGGTCTTTTCGTCCTGTCGCGGGTATCCGGCATCTTCACCGGAACTACAATTTCGCCGAGTCCCTCGTTGAGACAGCGCTCAAATCGTTACACCATTCGTGCAGGTCGGAACTTACCCGACAAGGAATTTCGCTACCTTAGGACCGTTATAGTTACGGCCGCCGTTTACTGGGGCTTCGATTCAGAGCTTCGCTCTTCAAAAGAAGAACTAACCCCTCCTGTTAACCTTCCAGCACCGGGCAGGTGTCAGTCCCTATACGTCGTCTTGACGACTTAGCAGAGACCTGTGTT
>JAZDJA010000217.1:15000-56025 GCA_043804415.1 Candidatus Latescibacterota bacterium
AGGGATCGAAATCCACCCAAGATGGGATGCCCGGTGTTTCCAGTATGGGATCCCCGGGAAGGTTCCGGCACCCAGCGGAGGATGGGAATGGAGAAGAGTATCCACCACAGGCACACACTCAAAAAAGAAGCCCGAATCGCCCGCTGGGCACTCCCCAGAAAGAAAATCTCCGGAAAGGCGATCCAGGAAAAATGGAGGGCGAGCAGGAGCCCGCCGCCCAGGTATCCCAAGGCATAGCCTTTTGCGGAAACACGATCGATCTCCTGTGGCCCGGCGATGTGTGGAAGCAGCGAGTCATAGAAGATATTGGCCCCTGCAAAAGCCATGTTACTCACCACAAACAGCACCGAGGCCAAGAGCCAGTCCCCGGAACCGACAAACACGAGAGAGCCCGTGGTGAAAGCTCCCAATCCCGCCAGAAACGCCAGAAAGGGCTTTCGGCTTCCCGTATGATCACCGATAGCCCCCAATATGGGTGCGGACACAGCGATGAGAAACAGGGCGATGGAAACCGTATACCCCCAATAGATCGTCGCACGATTGCCGGAAAGAGAAGCCCCTGCGACGGTCCGGTAGTAATACGGAAGGAGGGTCGCCAGAATACTCGTGGCAAAGGCGGAATTGGCCCAATCATACGACCACCAGGCCCAGATCACTTTTCTGCGCTGCTCTTGTGTCGGGGGGGGAAAATCGGATTTGGGGGAATCGATGCCCCGATCCCCAAGCCCCAGACCCGGAGAATTATCCCCCCTCCCAGAAAGCATCTTCAATATGCACGATCCTCCGCGCCTTCCCGGCGATCTCAATCCCCACGACGTCGAACCGAATATCCGCCTCCCCGATCTCTTGCGCCAAAAGATACGCTTGGGCCACCCTGACAATTTGGCGCTGTTTTGCACCGGTCACCCACGACTCGGGAGGACCGAACGCGGCGGCTTTTCCCGTCTTGACCTCCACAAAAACCAGGATCTCCTCGAACCGGGCCACCAAATCCAACTCGCCGCTTGCGTCCCGCCAGTTTCTCTCCAGGATCCGATACCCTTTTTCCTCCAGGAATCGGGCCGCTTCCGCTTCTCCCTGTCCGCCCGTGCGCTTCCGGCCTCCGGATGCCATCTGGACCTGGCACTTCTGATATTCTTTGCGCAGCGCCAAAAGCTCCGCCCCATCCAGATCGTCCTTGACCCGCGCAATCGCCCGCCCCATGGACAAAAGGGCATCCGGCGAGTCCGCCTGTTCCAGCCCCTTACGGAAGATCAGAAAATCCTCCGACCAGGTCGAGCAAAGATCCCCCACGATCCGAAAAGACTTCCGGTGGATGGGGCAAGGGCCCGTCTCCCTGAGGGCGTCCCTGTGCTCAGCCGTGCCATATCCTTTGTGCCGGGCAAACCCATACTCCGGATAGGTTCGATCATAGGCGCACATCAGTCGATCGCGCGTCACTTTGGCAATGACCGAAGCTGCCGCAATGGAGAGCGAACGCGCATCACCGTCCACGATGGCCCGTTCGGGAAACCGGCTACCCGGAAGCTGGCTCCCGTCTACCAACACGCGATCCGGTGGAGGGGACAATCCTTCCAGGCTCTCCCGCATGGCCCGAAGCGAGGCACGAAGAATATTCGTTCGATCGATCTCCTCATGACCCACCGTGCCCACGGATACGGCGACGGCCTGCGAGCGGATCAGATCAAACAGGATTTCCCGACGGCTTTCGGAGAGCTTTTTGGAATCGTCCAGCCCCGGCAGCAAGAAAGTTTGAGGAAGTATCACCGCCGCGGCCACCACCGGTCCCGCCAAGGGGCCCCGTCCCGCCTCATCAACGCCGGCAATGGCGCGCACTCCCTTTTGCCAGAGCTCCCGCTCGAATCGGAGCAGTTTCTCCACCCGCTGACGCTCTCTTTCTTCCTGGATGCCCTGCCGCCGAATTCGTCCGGATAGCGCTCGAACCCCGGCCCGAAGATCGCTCTCCAAAAGCGGCAATAGCTGATCGATCGGGACTTCCTCCCGATCGATCAGCGACCGTATCTGAGCGACAGTCATCCCCGAGAGGTCCACGGCACCGTTACCTCCTTGCGGACGCGCTCCGCAGGGAGACGGAACACACCGCGCAGCAAGCTGCAAAGCAAGTTCAAAACAGACGGGACACGGACTGAAGGGATTCTCACGGATCAAGCCAGGTCGATCTCGGCTGGTATCGGAAGGGTGTTCCCGGACCTCACATCGGGGATTCAGCTTGGCGTTCCCGGAATAACGACGCCCTCCGGGAACTCAGGAGGAACGGCCGTTTGTTCGAAGCACCTGGGTGGCCAAATTGACGGAGAAGGCGATCAGGAGCAGTATGATCCCCAACGCGATGCCCAACCCGAACTTCCCCTTGCCCGTCTCCAACGCAATAGCAGTGGTCATCGTCCGTGTGGTTCCCCGAATATTTCCTCCCAGCATCATCGCGCAGCCCACTTCCGCGATGACGCGCCCAAAACCGGCCATCACAGAGGCCAATATCCCGAACCGCGCCTCCCGCAAGATCGTCCACGAGACCTGTGCGGGGCTTGCTCCCAGCGCCATAGCCGTCCGTCGGGCGCGAGGATCCACTGACTGGGTGGCGGAAAGGGACAGCGCTGCGATGATCGGGAACGCGAGAATCAGTTGGCCGATCACCATCGCCTTCGGGGTATAGAGCAATCCCAAGACGCCCAATGCGCCCCGGCGCGAAAGAATCGCGTACACCACTAACCCAACCACCACCGTAGGAAGCGCCATGAGCGTATTGAGTATGGTCACCACCAGCGACTTGCCGAAAAACTCCCGAATCCCGAGGAATAATCCGAGCGGAATCCCGAAAACACCGGCAATAAGGATCGCCGCCGAGGAAACGCGGAGGGACACCGTCACCGCATGCCACATCTCCCGGTCCATCGAACCGATCAGGCGGAATGCCTCAGACAAACCCTCCGCGAAGTAATCCATGCCGCTCCCCCCTTCCCCTGCTCCTCGCCTCCCCAACGAGGATCCCCGGTATCCAGCAGATTCCATCAGAGGAGGAGAGTTCGTATCCGCCCTTCTTGCATGCGGGCGATCCTAGGGTTCCCTCTGGACCTTGGCCGTAGGATTCGGATGGAACAACCGTTCGTTCCCGACGGCAAACTCCCCGATGATCTTCTGTCCCTCTGGGGAGGTCATCCATCCGATCAGCGCCATGGCGAGCACATAGCGCACATGCGGATGCCGATCGGGATTTACGGCTATGATGCCATAGGGATTGAAGAGTGACGGATCCCCTTCGGAGAGAATGACCGACTCGATCCGCCCCTGATAGGCCAGGAAGGTGCCCCGGTCCGCGAGGGTATAGCCGCGTTTCTCATCCGCCATCAGAAGCGTGGGGCCCATCCCCTGTCCGCTCTCCAGATACCAGCTGCCCTCTGGGACGACTCCCGCCGCCTTCCACAGTGATTTCTCCTTTTTATCCGTGCCCGAATCATCCCCGCGCGACAAAAACGGTGCGCCGTTCTCCAAGATCGCGATGAGCGCCGAAACAACATCGGGAAGCTTTCTAATCCCGGCTGGATCGCCTTTGGGCCCGACCAATACAAAATCATTATACATCACATCCCGACGATTCACCCCGTGTCCCTCTGCCACAAAACGATCCTCCGCCTCCCGCGCATGCACCAGCACCACATCCACATCCCCGTTTTCACCCAGCTTGAGCGCCTTGCCTGTACCCACGGCAATCACGGCCACCTGCACGGAGAACCGCTTCTCAAACGGAGGCAGCAGCACTTCCAGCAAGCCGCTGTTGTCCGTACTGGTAGTCGTGGCCAGCTTGATCTGCTCCTGCGCCATGGAACTCGATAAGAGGGTGGCCAGAAAAACGGAAATTCCTATCAGGATTTTCCATCGCATGCTTTTCTCCTCCAGCAAAGAAGAACCAAGTTATGTTAGGGACCGCCCCCTCTGTCCCACGACCATCCGACTGGTTCCTCAGCCAATCTTGCGCATCAACCCCACCACTTTCCCCGCGATTCGAAAGTCCTCCAAAAAATCATCCACCACTATGGGCTCATAGGATTCGTTTTCCGGCATCAGAACGACGCGTTTCTCCTCCGGAAAATAGCGCTTCACCGTGGCTTCCTCCCCAATAACCGCAACCACAATATCGCCCCGTAAGGCCTGAGACTGGTGGTGCGCGAAAACGAAATCGCCATCCAGGATGCCCGCATTTATCATGCTGTCTCCGTGCACGCGAAGCGCGAAAACCTCCTCGGATGCGACCAGACTGCGATCCACTGCCAACGTCCCCTCCACGTTCTCCACCGCGAGAATGGGCGCTCCGGCGGCCACGCGACCGAGGATCGGCACATTTCTAACCTCGCTCATCAGCAGTTTTCGCTCCACAAAATCAGTCAATTCGATGCCTCGGGATCGGCTGTGGTGACGCTTGATATAGCCTTTCTTCTCCAAGGCTTCGAGGGTAGCGCGAACCCCGTTGGTGGAAGTGATCCCAAATTCCGCGCCAACCTCCCGAATCGTGGGCGGTAGGCCTTGCTGCACGATGGTATCCGCGATAAAATCATAGATTTCCCGCTGCCGTTCCGTCAGCTCTTTCCGCATGGGTCCTCCTCCTGTGCCGTCACCGGGGCGATCGCGGCTTGCTGCGCATCGCTCCGGCTCGTGCGCGCCGTCCCCTTTGCTTCAGCCTCGGAGCGTCTCAGATAGATGGGTTCCAGCTCAACAATGGGGGCGCATCCACCTTGCCCAATTGAGGATAATCCCAATCGGGCCACCGCTGCCGCATTGGGATGGGCCATATCCGATGGGGCAAAGAACGCCCGGTCTCCAAGTTTGTCCAGGATATATGCCCTGAATATCGTGGTGCCGTCGCCGGAGAAAATGGTGGGCCGGGAAATGTGCTCCAACAGATTGTCGATGGGAATCGCACACGGCGCAAGGGTCGCACACATTCCCCCGTCTGAAACATCATACCGGGCTGTGTAGACCTCCTGCCCCCTGGCGTCAAGTAGCGGACACACCTCAAGTCGGGCAAAACACAACCGGGAAGCCATCGCCTCAAGGGTGGGGACAGCCAATAGCGGGAGATCGTTGGCGAAACAGAGCCCTTTGGCCGTGCTCAAGCCGATCCGAAGTCCCGTAAAGGACCCGGGACCGATGGACACGGCGATGCCGTCCAGATCCTCGAGGGCGACATCCGCATCCGACAAAAGCCGCGCGATCATACCCATCAGCCGCTCGGAATGGGTGCGCCGGATGTTGAGCGAATATTCGGCGATCACAACCGACTCTGTTACCAGAGCCACGCTGCCCAGCCAGGTCGCCGTCTCTATTCCCAATACGAGCATCGTGTTCTCACCTGAGTAATCCAAGAGAAGAAAATGCGCGGCATTTTCCGTGAATCGATGGGTCTTATTCTCCCCCGCCAAGCGCATGGAGTGCCGAGACCTATGCATCTGATGGCTGTTGAGAGCCGATCCAGACGCCTCAAAAGAAGAGAAGTCCTGCTCAGAATCCGGCCTCCAGACCGTTCCCATCAGTTCCCTTTTCAGGACACATTCCTCGATAGAACACGGATCTCCGAAGGGCGCTCGGCGCCCAACCGCTTTTCTCTTGACAGGTTGGCGGCTTGGGGCTACATTAGCCCCTGAGAGATCGCACCGGATATGGGCTCCTCCTAGGCAGGAAAGGACCTGCGCACCATTGGAGAAAAACCTATGAGAAAGGAACCGTCGATTCCAATCGGTTGCACACCGGAGCGTATTCTGGTCATCCGGGCCGGCGCCATAGGAGATCTGATCTTGACGCTACCGGTCCTTCGCGCCTTGCGCAAGCGATTTCCCGGAGCTTATCTGGAAGTCATGGGACATCCTCATACCTTGGCGCTCATCGAAGGACAAAGGGTACTTGATGCGGTTTCTTCCATTGATCAAAGAGAGGTGGCACAGCTATGCCTCCCAGATGCGCCGATCACGGAAAAATTGAGGCGCACTTTCGGTGCGTTTGATCTGATCGTTGCCTACACGGCAGACGTGAAAGGCCCGCTCATCATCAACCTCCAAAGAACAGGCACCTGCCGGGTAATCGCATGGCCCCCCTTCCCCACCAAGCGCATCCACGAGGCGGACCACCTCCTGGATGCGCTTCAATCCTTAGGCATTACGTCTTCGGACCATGCGCCCGGGCTGTTTCCAACGTCTCTGGATAGAGTCTTTGCGGCCCAGTTTTTTGACACCCACTCCCTCTGTTCCAGCCGACCCGTCCTCGCACTTCATCCCGGCAGCGGCAGCGCCTCCAAATGCTGGCCTGCGGACCATTTTGCCCGGATCGCCGATTGGGCCATACAATCCCTCTCCGCAGCAGTTCTCCTCATCACCGGACCCGCAGACGAAAAGGCCGGGATCCAGATGCTACAGGGGATGCGGGAAAGACCCCTGCGCGTTTCGGACAGCACACTTCCTCAACTGGCGGCACTTCTCCAGCGATGCTCCGCTTTCATCGGAAACGACTCCGGAATTACCCACCTTGCTGCTGCGGTCGGAGCCCCAACCGGTGCACTGTTCGGGCCGACCGACCCGCGTATTTGGGGTCCGCGGGGAAAAACCGTCCGGGTACTCCATCACGAGATGGACTGCTCGCCCTGTGATACGCTGAACCGAAAGCGCTGCCCCCATCGCACCTGCATGGAGGCCATCGGGGTCCAGGAAGTCGCGGAGTTGGTTCTTGCTCTTTTGGATACAACGGATTAGACGATAGCGGAAGCAACCCTGTGGCATATCCCAGTCTCCCTTAAAGGGGCTCCCACCACCTCTTCAAACGCATCTTGCCCATCCACTAACGCCAACTCAATTTCCAGCACAAACACGGGAACGCCCAGATGCGCTGCGAGCGGATCGAAACAACCCGGGAACCGCACGAGGTCCTTCTCCGTAGTCACGATGGCCTCACTTCCAAGGTCCCTGGCTTGTTGGCACGATACTGCCAACTCTTCCTGCGTGTAGTCGTGGTGATCCCGATACCGGGCGCCCCCCACGATTTGGGCACCGAGGTCCCTTAGGGTCTGCTCGAACGAGTGGGGATTCCCCAGACTCGAAAGCGCAAATACCTTTCGCCACTCCAGATAGGCCAGGGAAACCTCCTCATCCGATCCCAATCTGCGCAGCCGTTTGGGACGGTGTACCGATTCGATCTGTCGCGCCCTGGGATTGATTCTCCGCAGTTGATCCCGGAGTTGCTTCAATTGTCGGGACTGATCTACCCGCGTGAGACAAAACAAGTGCGCTCTTCGCAGGCTGGAAAGCGGCTCCCGAAGGATCCCCCCGGGAAGGAGCATACCATTCCCAAAGGGATGGGAGGCGTCTATCACCACAATATCCAGATCGCGCCGCAATTTCAAATGCTGGAAGCCATCGTCCACGAGTATTACGTCCGGCGCGAAATCCCGGATCGCCACCCATCCCGCAAGATGCCGGCTTTCTCCCACGACCACGGGAACACCGGAAAGTTTCTGCCCGAAAAGATAGGGCTCATCCCCCGCATGCGCCCGATCCACCAGAATCCGGCGGCCGTCGGAGACAACCACCACGCCTTTGCCCTTTCGTTTGTACCCCCTGCTGATGATGACGACCCGCTTTTCAGCCCGCTGGAAATATTGGGCCAGAAGCATCACCAAGGGAGTCTTGCCCGTTCCTCCCACAGCGATGTTCCCCACCGAGATCACCCGGGTGGGCAATCTGAAGTCGCGCAGAAGGAAGCGGGACCGATACGCCAGACTCCGCGTGCGCACCACAATACCGAAAAGGACCGACAAGCCTACCAGTCCTCGCCGGAGCATGCGCAGTCCCCAGGTGCTCTCATTCGGATCTATGATCTTTTCCCATACCATAATATTATGGACGATCGGTGATGGGTGCGCGGCAAATTCGATTTGGAAAGAGCTCCCTTTCCGCTTCACGTTGTCCCTTTCGTGGGTCCGATCTCCGTAACAATCCCCTTTTCGATCAATAACGCAACGGTTTGCTCCGCACTCTTCTCTCGATCCTTCATCAGGGCTTTTCCGGAATCGACCATGGCCCTTCGGCGCTCAGGAGAATCGAGAAGCTTCCTCAATCGCGCGGTAAGTTCCTCCGGTTCTTTGATTTGAAGCGCAGCACCAGCCGCAAGCATCGATTCGGCTCCTTCCTGGTTCATGTGGGGGCCAAATACCGCAGGCACTCCGGCGCAGAGCGGCTCAAACGGATTGTGTCCACCCACGGGCACAAGACTTCCGCCCACAAAAGCCACATCGCCCGCACCGTAAATCCATCCGAGTTCCCCCATGGTATCCACAATCAGGACATCGTAGGAGGAGGTTTCCGATTGATCCTCCAGCGCGCTTTTTCGGACCACCGAGTACCCCATGGTCCGAACCAGCGACGCCACTGCATCGACCCGTTTTAGATACCGGGGTGCCAGGATCAGTTTCAGCGATTTTCGGAATCGGCGAAGGGCCCGAAAGCTGTCCAAAAGCGCTTCTTCTTCTCCCTCGTGCGTGCTGCCCCCCACCAAAACGCTGCACCTCTCCGGAAGCTTCAAGGTCCGACGCACCTTTTGTTTCCCCACCGCCGTCTCTGAGACATCCACCTTTACGTTTCCCGTGACGAAAAGCGTCTCGGGGCGGGCATCAAACGCGAGGAAGCGGCGTCTGTCGTCCTCGGACTGGGTGCAAAGAAGCTCTATTTGGCGCACCGACTCGGCGATCACGCCTCTGATGCGAAGATACCGGGGAAAATGACGTGAGGAAAGCCTTCCATTCACCAAAGCGATGCGGCAGCCGATTTGGCTGGCCTCCCGGATCAGGTTGGGCCAGATCTCCGTCTCCACGAGCAAAAGCGCCCGGGGCGAAAGGCGGCGAAATACGTGGCGCGTGATGAGCGAGAAATCCAGTGGCGCAAGGAAGACCTGCTCCACCAAGTCGCCCAAAAGATCGTTTGCCCGCCTGTAACCCGTCAGCGAGGTCGTGGAAATCACGATGGGCAGATCGGGCATTTGGCGCTTCAGCCGAAAAAGAATCGCCGCCGCCGCCTGCACCTCTCCCATAGATGCCGCATGCACCCAGACGGGATGCCCCTCGGTGGATTGCGCCGAACCCCAACCCAGTCGCTGTCGAAAACCCCTCCAATCCAGGAGGGCGCCAACCAGAACGACGGGGGACAAAACCACAAAAGCCAACACCCATAGACTATTATAGAGAAAGTACACATCGCCCCTTTGGGAGATCTCCGATTGGTAGTTTCGGATTACGGGATTGAAGAACCGGATGTTAAAGCCCTGCCCCCTCGTGGTTCGATTTTGTCAGGCGGGCTCCTGGGAAGGTTGTTCTTTGGGAAGATTCACCACGAAGGTCGTACCCACCCCCTCTTTGCTGGTCACCTGGATGAAGCCATGGTGATTTTGGAGGATTTTTTGGGTGATGGATAGTCCCAATCCGGCGCCGTCAGGCTTGGTAGTGAAAAAGGGAGTAAACAACTTGTCCATGTTCTCATCGGGTATGCCCGAACCCGTATCCCGCACCACAACCTGAACAAAGGATTTCCTTTGCGTCGTACTCACGTGGAGACTTCCCCCCTCGGGCATCGCATGAAGGGCGTTCTGAAAGAGATTGAGTAGCACCTGGCGAAGCTGATTTCGGTCGAATTCGAAAACAGGAAGCCCGAAATCGAGATTGGTGTGCACCTGGACGCGCGCTTCTTCTGCGCTC
Organism: Candidatus Latescibacterota bacterium; assembly: GCA_043804415.1. Lineage (GTDB taxonomy): Bacteria > Latescibacterota > 4484-107 > 4484-107 > 4484-107 > 4484-107. Next base: position 24,746 of record JAZDJA010000217.1, read on the forward strand.
TCGCCCACCAAAAGCAGCGCCTTTTCCACGACTTCGTTCAGGTCATCCGACCTCGCATTGGGATGTGCCGGTTTGGCCAGAACCAGCAGGTTTTCGATGACGTGCTCCAATCGGCTGACCTCCTCGGAAATAATCGTCAGGTAGGAGCAAAGATTGGGGTCTTCGGTCGGAAGCGTTTTCCGGATCAGGCGGGCAAATCCTCCTATAGAAACGAGCGGGGTTTTCACTTCGTGGATGATCTGAGCTGCCATCTCTCCCATGGCCGCCAGCCGCTGGGCAGTCAGCAGCCGCGCTTGATTCTCCAGCAATTCCTGATGCGCATTCGCCAGCTCCCGAACCTTCTCCTCCAAGCGAATGGAGAGGCGGGTATTGTCGATGGCCACGCTTGCCTGATGGGCAAATGTCATCAGAATCTGAACGTCCTGCTCGGTAATCTCCCTGCGGGTGAATAGATTGTCAGCGACGAGAACCCCCACGGGGCCCTCTTTGACACGAAGGGGTACGGCTACGAATCGGTCGGCCTGCATCCCACTCGGGAATGGGTCGTCAAACTCGGGGGTCCCTTCTTTCGTGACATTGATCACTCTCCGGTCTTTGATGGCACGGGTCAGTATATTTTCCCGAGCCATCGAGACCTTCTGTTCCCGGATTAGAGCGGTCAAAATTCGATCCCCCTCGCCCGCATGCCTGGGATGTATGATCTCCCCGAGAGACCAGCGACTTTCGGCCAGTTCCCGCCAGACACGGTGCGCTTCCGCCAGGTCTGCCGGTCCCACAGCCATTACCCCCTCCAGCACATCCTTGTCCGGGTCCAGCAGGAACAAGAAGGCTCTGTTGAATCCCAAAACCTCTCCGGTAGTGAGTGCGGTCAGTACCGTACGTAGAATCTCATCCAAATCCCCTTTGCCCTCTATATCCTCGCCGATCTTCTTCAGAAAGCGGAGCTCTTCGATCCGTATCTGCAAACGCCGATTCATGTCGCAGATTTCGTCTCGCAGATCCCGATCGACCGACTGAAGTTGCTGCTGCTCCAAGGCATGCTGGATCACATTTTTCAATCCAGCCCGACGATAGGGTTTGACGAGGCACTCGTATACCTGGTATCGAAGAGCCCGTGCTGCAGACTCGGTACTCTGCTCTTCGGTCATCATGATGATCAGCGTGCTCGGATTTCTCGCCTTGATGGCCTTGCTGGTCTCGATGCCATCCATTCCGACTTGTTTCAGGTCCACCAGCGCCAGGTGCACGGGTCCGGGTTCCAGACACCGGAGCGCATCCTCGCCGCTTTCCGCCTGCCGGACTTGGTAGTTCAGGTTCGTCAAGAATTCAGTGAGCCGGGCCCGGCTTGAAGGATCATCGTCCACAACCAGAATCGTTTCCATGGACATGAGGATTCCCCCTTCTTCCAATGGTTGACTGGCCGCGGTGGGCATGCCCCATCGGAGTGCATCGGCCGCCCGGTCATTGCCAATCAGCGATATCGGGCAAAAGCACCTATGTGCTCCTCTGCTCCCTCGAATGGCGAACTGGGTGATTCCATGGCACGCTTCCTGCCTCACGTTCTTGCGCGCTGCTGGGATTTTGAGCCCCCCCTTGCACATGCCCCCTTCTTAAGACCCTACGCTATCCGGAAGATTCCGATGAGCTCCTCAGGGATATGCCCTTCGGGATGACTGCAATCCCGCCGGGAGACACGGCAAACAAGCGACGATCATGCTGCAGATCGTACCCGATCTCAAAGTGATCGGGCACATGAACCCCCTTGTCCACAATCGCTCTGCGGATCTTCGCGTGGCGTCCCACCTGGACCCGGTCCATCAGAATGGACTCGGATACTTCCGCATAGCTGTGGACATGCACGCCAGGAGAAAGAATGGAGCGTTCCACGCGAGCACCGCTTACAATGCTGCCCGAAGATGTCATGGAGTCCACGGCCACGCCCATGCGCACGCCCTCTTTAGCAAATACGGTCTTGGCCGGAGGATACTGTTTTTGATAGGTTCGGATCGGCCAGTTGGTGTCGTAAAGATTGAAAACCGGGGAAACGCGCGTCAGATCCATATTGGCTTCCCAATAGGTGTCAATCTCACCTATGTCGCGCCAATAGGGGACTTCCGCATTGTTCTCATCCTGGAAACGATAGGCGAAGACTCTCTTGGGGTGGATCATCCGGGGAATGACATTCTTGCCAAAGTCATGCGCACTGTCCGTCTTGGCATCCTCGATCACGGCCCGGACCAGTTGCTCGGTTCGAAAGACGTAAATGCCCATGGATACCAAAGACTTCGTGGGATCGTCCGGAAGTCCCATGGGGTTTTCCGGCTTTTCCTGAAAAGAGATCACCCTGCTGCTGCCGTCAACCTCGACCACGCCCAGGGAGGAGGCCTTTTCCCGCTCGAATGCCACTGCCGAGATCGTCAGATCGGCCTCGTTCTCTTCGTGGAAGGCAATCATCTTCCCGTAGTCCATCTTGTACACATGGTCTCCGGAAAGAATGAGCACGCGCTGGGGGCGCTCGCGCTGGAGAAGAGAGACGTTCTGGTAAAGCGCATCCGCCGTGCCCACGTACCAATCCCGGCTGCTCCGAAACTGGGGCGGGACGGTGTAGATGAACTCGTCCAATTCCCGGTGGAAGACGTTCCATCCCTGGGCGAGATGGCGCTCCAACGATTGCGATTTGTATTGGGTCAGGACCGCGATCTTTCGGATGCCCGAATTGAGGCAATTGGACAAGGTAAAGTCTATGATCCGGTAGATGCCGCCAAACGGAACGGCGGGCTTGGCGCGATCCTTGGTCAGGGGATACAACCGGTCCCCCTGGCCCCCTCCCAGAACAATCGTCAACGTACCCTTCAGAAGCGAACGTCTGGAACTCGCGTCCATATCGATCCCCCTCACAAGAGAGAGCGCTTGTACCCGAACCGCGACCCCTGCCCCAGGTTTATCTCTTTTCCAGCAGGGACCGGATCGTCTGCTTCAGCTCCGACAGATCAGATGACTTGACCAGGTAGGCGTCGGCGGACCAACTTCTAAAATCGCTTTTGTAGCTCGGATCGGACGAATAGAGGATCACCGGCATGGTTCTCTTCTCGCTTAACATATATCCCAGAGCGTCTATTCCATCCATCCCGGGCATCCAGATATCCAGAATAACAAGATCGGGCATCCCCTGCTGCATCTTCTTGAGGGCTTGCCGTCCATCGGACGCCAGAATCACCTCATATCCCTCATTGCGCAATTCCTCCAGATAGAGCACCTGCTCCTGAGCATTGTCTTCCACCAGCAAGATTGTAAACATGGCACCCGCTCCCTATGAGGAGTGTCAGTCAAGGGGACATGCGCGCCCGACGTGCGCAAGGACCGGGCGCTTCCCTTGGTTCGTGGAAGGAGCTTTCGAGACAACCACAGCATCCGGGAGGCGCTCCGGATGAGGACGGATCTTTCTCAATGCGCCCCGGTCGGCTGCGGAGAGCGCATGGTTATTTTGCCGCCCGGTGTTCCCGGTCCCGCTGCTCCGTTCGGGCATGCCACTCCACGAGGATCGGACTGGCCACGTAGATCGAGGAATACGTACCTACCACCACACCCAACAACAGCGCCAGAGCGAAGTCTCCGATCACTTCTCCCCCTAAGATCAACAGCGCCAGCACGGCCACTAACGTAGTCAGCGAAGTGATCAGCGTCCGGTTCAGCGTTTCGTTGATGCTTCGATTGATAATCTCAGGATAAGCCTCCCTCCGAAACACGCGCAGGTCCTCCCGGATGCGGTCGAAGATCACGATGGTATCGTTCAGGGAGTAACCCACGATGGTCAGCAAAGCGGCTACTACGGCCAGCGAGATCTCGCGATCCAAGAGGGAAAACACGCCCACCGTGATCACCACGTCGTGCAACAGGGCCACGATGGCGGCCACGGCGAACCGGAACTCGAACCGCCAGGTGATGTAAATCAAAATCCCGGCCATCGCCCAGATGATCGCCCAGATCGCCTTCCCCTTCAACTCCTCTCCGATCTTCGGCCCCACGTCCACCTCCCGGCGGAGCCACGTCTCCTGATCTTTGGTGTGCTCCGGGAAGGCTTGGTGCAGCGTGGTCTTCACAGCGCTGGAAACGGCCGCTTCGTTCTCTCCGGCCCGTTCGATGCGAACCAGAATATCGTTGGGATTCCCAAACTGTTTGATCTCGCTCCGGCTGAGATCCACGGTCTTTCCCTCCACATCCACCTTGCTCAGCGCGTCCCGCACTTCAGCAACGGAAATTGCCGGATCGAAGTGCATCTCCAACAGGGTCCCGCCCTCGAAGTCTATGCTCAGATTCGGTCCCCGATGGATCCCAAGAGAAAACAGCCCCAAGACAATGATCCCCGTCGAGCCCAAGAACGCCCATCGGCGCACATCCACGAACCGGATGCCCGGATCCTTGAACAGACTCTTCCCAATGCTCAGATTCTGGATGCTCCATCGGTCCGTGACGAAATCGAAGACCGCCCGCGTCATAATCAACGCGGTGAACATACTGACGATGATGCCGATGGACAGGGTCAGCGCAAATCCCCGGATCGGGCCGGTCCCGAATTGATACAGCACGACGGCGGTGATCAACGTGGTCACGTTAGAATCCAAGATCGTTCGGAAGGCCCGCGCATAGCCGCTATCTATGGCCGCCCGGACCGTCTTGCCCGTTCTCAATTCCTCCCGGATCCGCTCGAAGATCAGCACATTGGCATCTACTGCCATCCCGATGGTCAGAATGATCCCTGCGATGCCCGGCAAGGTCAGGGTTGCATGGAAACCCGCCAACACTGCCGCCATGAACATTAAATTCAGTCCCAGCGCCGCGTCCGCCAATAGCCCCGCGAACCGATAATAGATCCCCATAAACACCACTGCTATCGCCAGGCCGATCAGCGCGGCTCTAACCCCCATCCGGATCGAATCCGCACCTAAGGAGGGCCCCACCAGCTGCTTGCTGACAATTTTTACCGGAGCGGGCAGCGCACCTGCCCGGAGCACAATGCAAAGATCGGTGGCCTCTTCCATGCTCTTACTTCCGGTGATGATCGAGCGACCATCCCGGATCTTGGTCTGGATTGTCGGCGCGGAATAGACCTTCCCGTCCAGCACAATGGCGAGTCGGCGACCGACATTGGCTCCCGTAATCCGGGAAAATACTTTTCTACCCTGGTCCGATACCGAAAAATTGACTATGGGTTTCCCAGCTGTCTGCACATCAAATCCGCTTCCCACCGTGGGCGTGGCATCGTCCACCACCGCGCCGGTCATCTCCGGTTGCTTCCGCACATAGTAGAGCAGCAGATAGTCTTCGCCATTCATCGTCTCCGGCTTGTTCGCCCACAGAAACTGTGCATCCGAGGGGATCAGCGCCGTAATTCGGGTATCGCTCAATAGTTCCTTGAAACGCGACACCTCCTTCACCCGAACACAGAGATCTCCCGTATAGAAGCTTTTCAGGAGGGAAGTGAACGGCCTTTGAAGGGACATGCTGTCCTGATCGGCCTCCTCGAAAAGTTGCTCCGCAGCTTCCTTATCTTCTTCGACTTTTTTGGCCGCATCCGGGTCGGCCAAAGCCTGGTCAGCCTTTGTGAGGAGCGCGCCAAGGGATTCCTTTTCCTTGAGCAACTTGAACTCCAGTTGGGCAGTCTGACCGATCAGGTCAGTGGCCCGCTGGCTGTCCTTGAGTCCCGGAAGCTCTGCGATGATCCGCCGCTCGCCCTGCCGCTGGATCACGGGTTCGGAAACTCCAAACTGATCCACGCGGTTGGTGATAATTTCCATCGCCCGATCCACCGCATCCCGCGCTTCGTCCGGAGGGAGCTTGGAAAGATCCACCTCCAGAACCATATGCATGCCGCCCTGCAAATCGAGCCCCAATCGGACTGCGTCGCTTTTCAGGCGATCCATCTCTTCACTGGAAAACTTTTCCCGCCGTTGTTCCGAAGCCGTATAATACTTGAACGTGGGATAGAGGTACCAGATTGAAGCGGCAATGGCCACCAGGGTCAATGCGATTTTCCACAGCGTGCTGCGTCTCATCGGCGACTCCTTTCGTGTTGGTTATTGATCATGGGCTTCAATCTCACCCATCCCCGTTCATCCGCATGTTGCACTCACGGAAGGTTCCGGCAAAAGAAGCCTTCAGCGTGATTGCTTCGGCTCTTCGACTCCTCGGATAGCACGAAAAATGCTCCGCAGTCTCTGTAAATAGCCCTGTTCCGGCTCGTTTTGCTGCCTTTGGGACCTCCGGTTTATCCTTTTCGCTGCTCTTTGCGTTCCTCGCCCCCCACTTCCACACGCCATTGCTTCATCATATCCCGGAAGGCAAATAGCACATCCTCCACACCAACCTTTCCTTCCGGATCATAGACGATGCGATGGCTCTCGCCTCTCGGCCCGTATCGGCAGTAGTCATTCACCTTAAAAATGGCGATGGTCGGTACCTCCAACGCGACGGCCATGTGCATCGGTCCGGTATCCCCGGAGATGAACACGTGACAGCGCTCGATCAGCGCAGCCAGATGCCCGACCGAGCTCGGAGCGATCACGATGGGAGCGGAGTGCACCTCCGCGTCAAAAAGACGGATCGCCTGTTCCTCGTCCGGTCCGCAGAGCACGACGACCCGCACGCCAAACTCCGACCTCAGCCGATCCGCCAGTGCCGCAAAACGCCCCACGAGCCAGCGTTTTCCCCGACGTCCCCCCAGGTGCATCCCCCCCACAAACTCATCCTCCCCGATCCCCCGATTCGTAAAAACCCCCAGCGCCCGCCGGCGATCCATCTGAGATACGCAGAGCCGCATCGGCGTATCCGCGACGTCCGCCACCAGATATCGAAGCAAATTCAGATGAAGTTCCGTCTCGTGCATCACCTCCTCCAACGGAGGCACGCGCAAGTTCAGAAACAATCCGCTGTCTTTTCGGTCGTACCCTACCCGAAACGGCGCATGGGTGGCGTGCGTGAAATAGCCGTGGGTGAAGGAGAATCCGTGCATGGAACTGGCATCCAGGGCAAGATCGAAGGCTCGCGTTCTCAGGTGATGCAGAAAACGGAAAAATCGGATGGGATGGGCAAAAACGTTCCGATCCTCAAGCACTATCAACTCGTCAATGTCCGGGCTTTTCGATAAGAGCTCCGCAAAACGCGCTCCCGCGAGAAGGGCGAGATGCCCCTCCGGAAAAGCGGCCTTGACCGCTCGGATAAGGGGCGTAATCAGCACGAGGTTTCCGATCCGATCATCCAGACGAACGATCAGAATCTTTTGCACACGCTCCCGATCGAAATCCTCCTTCTCCAGCCCCTCCGGTCGATAAAGAACCTTCAACACCCAGACCCCGAGCCGCTTTCCAATCTTCTCTAACCGCTTGGTCCAGGCCATGGAATCCCCCCCCCCTCCTCCCTTCCTCCCGTGATGGGTAACTGGTGGCTGCTGGTTCTGACGGGTTCATTTCCCCTTGACCATTCGCCATTCCCATTTTACATTTGGCATCTATGCCTGCGCCGTCTGGCCGGTCTATTGCCCCTCGGACGGAAAATGCACCTTGCCCATCAGGCCGGCAGAAGCCCGAGAGCGGAGTCCCCCGTCCACCTCGTAGATCACCCACCCCTCGACGTCGCCCAACCCCTGAACCCAGGCAATGCCGTCCGGACCCTTCACAAAAAGCGCAGTAGAAAGCATATCCGCATCCATGCACGTCCGCGCCCACACCGTCGCGCTCACCGCTCTCCGAGCCGGGTACCCGGTCCGGGGATCGATAAGGTGATGATAGCGCTTGCCATCCTCCTCAAAGAACCGCTCGTAATCCCCCGACGTCGCCACACTGTGCAGGGGCATCTCCCCGATCTCGATCAACTCACCTGGGTTTCTCGGATGCGCCAGTGCGATGCGCCATCGCTTTCCGCCCGGTTTGGTGCCGAAAAAACGGAGGTCTCCTCCCGCCTCCACCAGTCCTCCCGAAGCACCCCCATCCTCCAACACGCGTACCGCCTGGTCCACGGCATACCCTTTGGCAATGGCTCCCAGATCTACCGCCATACCGGGCTTCCGAAAATGCACCTTGTCCTTATCTATCTCGATCTTGTCGAAGCCCACGCGATCGAGTGCTGCACCGATGTCCTGCGCATCGGGCACACCGGGCGCGTCCGTGGCAAATCCCCACAGACGCAATGCCGGAGCGATCGTGACGTCACAGGCGCCATCGGAAGCTTCTGCGAAAAACTGCGCCCTTCCGAGCACCGAAGCCACGTCCGAGGACATCTGCATCCATGCCCCGGAGGCACCCTCGTTGATGCGGCTGACCTCGCTGTCCAGTATCTGGACGCTCATCACCCCTTCGAGTCGCTCGATCTCCCCAAAGGCCTTGTCGAGCAAAGCCTCGATCTGTGCCGCATCGCCCCCCCACGCCTTGATGGTCACCAGCGTGTCCATATAAAAACGAGAATCTGCGATCATTTCCTCGTCATGGGGCCGACGCAAGCCATGCCACCAAAGCGCCCCTCCGACCAGCAAGGCTGCGATCCCGTATTTTGCCAGACGCCTGGCAGCACCTTTCTTCATACATCCTCAGACAGCTCAGATCGAAGAAACGAATTGCCAAATCAACTCAGAAACAAGGAACCGAAACGCCAACGAACAGAAGCACTGGGCGGACGGGCTTCAGCCATTCTGCAAAGACCGGAAACGGAAATCTCCCCTTCCCGTTTCACTTGACCATCCCCCGTGGGAACAAGGAGGAGACACACCCAGATTACCACGACAGATGCAATGGCACTCCAAACGGAAACGCCCCACGCTTGCGATGGGTAAAAAAGACCCAAAAAGAACATTTCGATTATTTTGCGAACCGCCAGTTGATCTCGGAAGTCGTCCAACGGGATCGTATCGTCAGGGTATCCGCATAGCTCACCATGCGCTCTGCGGGGACAAACGGCCTCACCTGCCCCAGGCTCAAGCGGCCGTTTCCGTCCTCATCGCGATAGGCGGAGAGGGTATAGGAACCCGGAAGCAATCCCCATGAGTAGCTTCCCTCCTCCGACACAACGGTCTCGTAGCGCTCCTGTGTGCGCCCAATCTTTACGGCTTCCAAGTGGAAAGCCCCGGCCCCCTCCCTCTCGTCGGAAAGGTCGCCGGAGAGAACTCCCAGCGTGTCCGCGGACAGCATTCGGAAGGAGACGGCAAAGGCGCTGTCGGGGGAGGCATTTCCCGCCCGGTCAAAAAAACGGCCCGGATCAACTGCAAGACGGTACGCAGTTCCCGTCTGCCAACCCGCCTTCGGCACAAAACAAACCCGATTGGCATGACTCCATTGCCAGGTACCGACCGGTGAAGTCAACGGTGCTTCCCAGATCAGCGCGCTGTCTGACATGGTCTCTCCCATTGCATCGTCGAAAACCAATGCCACCGGGAAATCGCTCATCAGATTCGCTGCTTCCCCCGAAGGCGCGTAGGAAACCAGGCGGGGACCCAAGGTATCCGGGTGCGCGCTGCCTGAAAACGAAGTGATGCGGGTCTCCTCTGTGATGGAATGTCCCCAGCGGTCGCGTCCGGATAGCGAAATGGGGTATTCCGATCCCGGATGCTGCGGCTGGGTCCTGAGATGAAGTGTTGAGGCGATAGTCGGATAGGCTGATTCACCCGATTCCGGAAGCACATAGTGTGCTTCGATGCCCAGCCCGTCGATCTGGGCTGCAAGTGACGCAACCTCGACTTCTTTGCTGAGACGCACCGTCAGATGCGTTCGGTCGGATGCCCGCACGGTCAGGATTCCAGGCGCGGTGGTATCCCGCACAGCCAGGTAAAGCGGTCCCATCTGGACCACACCGGCCGAATCCGACAGCACCACGTCGCCCGGGCAGATGCCCAGGGGATCCTTGCTCGGCGTGTATTTTTCGTTCCGATCCTCATCCTCAAAGGCGAAAAGTCGATACGCGCCCGAAGAAAGATAGGTGAGCGCAAAGGCTCCGTACTCCGCGGTCTGCGTGATGTAATTGGCCTGGTGCACCACCGGATCAGGCTCGGGTACGGCATTCAGGTCATAGGCCAGCACATAGACCCCCGGTCCGACTTTCCGTTCCGCGCGAATGCCTCCCCTGATCTCCCCCCGGGCAAGCGCTGCCCCGGTAGAGAATGCGAAACGGTAGGATTCCAGGAGACGGTTGCGGTGTTCGTCCCGCGCGTCGGTCCCCACAGTCACCACGTAGGTCCGATCCGCCTGCAACCCGGACGGCAGTTTGATGCCCACGCTCTTCCCGTTCCAATCGAAGCCCAGTGCACCCTCCGGATTGGGCGAGACAAAAACCGACCTTTCCACCGAACGCGGCTCCATCCGCTCGCTGAAGGCGATCTCGATCTTCGCATCGAGGGGCACTTCAACCGATCCGATTGCCGGGCGGGAAGAGAAAATCTCGGGAGACTTTTTGTCCTCCGGCCCTCCAGGAGGAAAGCCCTGCTTGGCGCAGGAGAAAAACAGCATGCACGAGAATACAAATGAAAGGGGGAGGATGGCAATCGAAAAGGGACGGATCGCACGGCAGGGGGAGATCGGATTTCTTTCCATTCCGGGCGTTGATATCCTCATTCTGCTATCCCATCAGCCGAAGCATGATTGCCTTCTGGATATGAAGCCGATTCTCGGCCTCGTCAAAGGCAATGGATTGGGGGCCGTCCAGGATTTCGCCGGTGATCTCCTCTCCCCGATGGGCCGGTAGACAATGGGTGACCAGACATCCCTCCTTTGCCTCCCGCAGCAGCTCCCGATTGATCTGATAGGGGCGAAAGACCTGCGATCTGATCTCCTGTTCCTCCTCCTGACCCATACTCGCCCATACATCGGCATAGATCACATCGGCCTTCCGGACGGCTTTTAAGGGGTCCTCCGTGATCTCAAAGACGGTCCCATATTCTTCGGCCAGACGCCGCGCTTGGACGCTGATCTGATCGTCGGCCTGATAGCCCTCCGGACACGCAAGCACGAAATCCATGCCCACCTTCGGCGCCATCAGCATAAGCGAGTGCGCCACATTGTTTCCGTCCCCCACAAAGACCACCCGCAACCCTTTCAGACTTGAACAATGCTCAAGCATGGTCAACCCAAAGGCCAGCGCCTGACAGGGATGCGCCCGATCCGTCAAAGCATTGATCACCGGCACGGTGGCATGCCGAGCCAGATCCACTACGGCTTGATGAGAGAAGGTCCGCGCCATAATGCCGTCCACCCATCGGCTCAGATTCCGAGCAACATCGGGCACGGACTCCCGCTTGCCCATCAGCACGTCGGTGGGGCCGAGATAGATGGCGTGCCCTCCCATCTGAGTCATCCCAGTCTCAAAGGTGACCCGCGTCCGAAGCGACGGCTTCTCGAAGATCATGGCGAGGGTCTTGTTGGGGAGCCCGCCATGGCCCTGTTTTCCGGCCTTGATCGCCAACGCCAGAGAAAACAAACTTGCGATCTCATCGGCGCTCACATCCGAGATCGATACCAGGTCTTTTTTCATGCGGATCTCCCTCCGTGTCCCTGAAACACACCCCACAAACCGACAAGGGGAAAGGTTTCCTCGTTTAAATAGCTGCCATTGGATGCCCAGCGGTGTTGTGAGGCAAATGGCATCCGGGGCCGAGGCCTCAGTCCTTGCCTTTTCCGATCAACGCGGACAGCGCGATCGAGATCAGGCTTATCATCAACGCCCCAAAGACACCTGTCCAGAATCCGGCTATGGTGAATCCGGCCACCAGCTTCGCCACAATAAGCAGCAGAACGCCATTTATCAGGAAGGTGAACAGGCCCAACGTAAGTAGGTTGAGTGGAAGCGTGATGATCAGAATGACGGGTCGAATGAAAGCATTGACGATGCCCAGTAACAGAGCTGCGACCACGACAGCTTGGGTCGAATCCGCGTGAATGCGCTTAAAGAGATGCGTGACAATAAGCAACGCCAGTGCCGTAATTCCCCACCGGGTCAGAAATCCTTTCATCGCTCGTCTCCTGGAAGATAGGTGAAGATGACGGTCACGGTATGGAGGCGGCGCTCTTTACCTTTACCTTCACCTTTGGTTTTACCTGCCGTTCCCCTGACTTCCCTAACTCAGTGTCAAACGCGGTTCTGCATTCAGATTCATATCGGAGCGCTCTCCCCGTCCCAGGCGAAATGCCCCGGCCATTGCGATCATGGCGGCATTATCCGTGCAAAAGACAGAAGAGGGGACAAACACGCTATATCCTTCTTGCTCCCCCCGCAGGCACAACGTTTGGCGAAGCTCCGAATTTGCGGCCACTCCACCGGCAACGACGATGGATTTGACGGATACGGCTCGCGCGGCCTCTAGCGTCTTATCCACGAGCACCGCCACCACCGCGCGCTGAAAACTCGCCGCGATGTCGCAAAGCTCTGAGGCAACATCCGCCGAGGACCGTTTCTCCACATGGCGCAACACGGCCGTCTTCACTCCGCTGAAACTAAAATCGAGGCTCCCATACTCCAAATGGGACTGCGGAAAATCTATGGTGACCTTTCCCGTCCGAGCCAGTTTATCGATAAGCGGACCGCCGGGGTAGCCGATCTGCAGCATCTTCGCGACCTTGTCGAACGCCTCCCCGGCCGCGTCGTCCCGGGTGCGCCCCAGGGACTCATAGACCCCGAACTGAGGAACGAAAATCAGCTCCGTATGCCCGCCGGATACCACCAAAGCGACAAAAGGAGGATCTATCGAATGCTCCACCCGACCCGCGAAAATATGTCCTTCAATATGATGAATACCGATCAGGGGAACTGAGGCAGAAAAAGCAAGGGCCTTTGCCACCGAAAGTCCTATCAGGAGCGATCCCACCAGCCCGGGTCCATACGTCACCGCAATCCCGTCCAGCTCCCTTAGAGAGCATTTCGCCCCGTCCAGACTCCGCTGAATCATAGGAAGCGCCATCCGAAGATGCGCCCGAGATGCCAACTCCGGCACCACGCCTCCGAACGCGTGATGCTCTTCCTGTGAGGAAATGGCATTGGACAGCAGGCCCCGCTCATCGTCCCACACCGCAGCGGCGGTGTCATCACAGGAAGTTTCGATCCCCAACACGCGCACCCGTACCCCCCCCGTTTTCCGCCAACTGAAAAATGAAGAATGGCAACGCACTTGGGGTGCCCTGCCCTCTCTTTACGGTACATCCATTCGAAACGTCTGGGGCCGCCACTCCATCAGCACGATCCCCGGGGGCAGAATGAACACAGGTTGAGGAGGTTGCTCCTCTTCGGGCGCCAGGGCGCTATACCCCATATAGGCGCGAATGTCGTCCGTCTGGAGGGACATCAATTGATCGATCCCGCCCCGCACTTTCACATCCACAGTGGGAGGAACCACCTTCGCACCTCGCGGTGCATGGGTCAGTTGAATCGGAACATCCTCTATCCACTGTTCATTGATCGCCTGAATATCCGAGAAGACCCGGACCTCCTCCGGGGTGCAGACCACATTCTCCCCCGGCGGCGGAATGACGCGAACGAGGCTGAGGACATCTGCGTCCACCTGGCTGAGCTTCAGGGGATTCAGCCTGACGGAATGCACGTCCTCGACAAAGCGCCGGGGGCCTATGACCCAGACGCTGTCGGGCTCAAACAGGATCGGCCCCACCTTCGTGTATCCGGGTGCGATCTTGACTGCAACATCGGCCTCCACCGGCAGTTTTCTTTTCAGCAGGTGGTCCAGATCGATTTCTATGGCAAGCGGGGACACCACCTCCACGGCCTCGACTTCAAGCCCCGGAGGAATACGAACGTCGGAGGCGGACAGCAGATAAGATTCTTTGCCAACCTGACTTCCTGTGACGCGAAGCACCATATTCACTTTGGAATACCGCAAGCGCGTCAGTTGTTTGCCTGTTCCCCTGAATCGAACCGTCACTTCACTTTTGACGGGGTTGGCGATCACCAGTCCATCCGGCACCCCCTCTATCCGCTCGGGTCGCAAAGGAACGGTCAAGGGTTCTTCATATGGATCGTCGGTCAGGACGTGAAGCCACAATAGGATCGCCAAGACAAGCGCGGCTATTTTGGCTCCCCAATGATCTCCAAAGAACCCCTGCATGGCTTGGGCACCTCTATGTGGTCATTGGTGATAGCGACCGTGTCATTCGTCTGAAAAACTCATATCGCGGATGAAGCTACAGCCATCGTCCCAAAATCTGCAAGCGTGGAATATTCCACCCCACAAGCCATCTTACCCAAGAAACCCAGGTTTTCCGGACTACTTGTAGGACTTCGTAATATCCCTTCCAATCGTCACTTCCCCATTGTCGATTCTCAGATGAAACCCGCACTCCGGGTTGGTGCATACCCATGCTTTGTATCGGATGGAGGCACCATCCCTTCCATAGTCCGACAAGGGCACCAATATCCCCGTCTGGCATTTCAGGCATTCCGGAAAAGTATGTTCCATGCTTTTTCCTCCCTTCCCTTCCTATTATTTCGAACTCCATCCGCGAAGGAGTCTTGTTGCCCTTACCTGCACATCTCCCTCTGCAAACGAGGAATGGAGACCAAGCCAGACCTGCTCATAGCTCAAACCTACTGCAAACGACAAATCCTTCTCTGGCCACTTTTCCACCCCTCCCCGATAGGTGATTGGCGGGCAAGTACCTGCTCCGCCTCCCACCCACCAATCCTCCCATTTCGTGTCTGCGCTGCATCTGGGTTTCGGATGTTACGTTACATCGATCGCTTCCGATGGGCAGTCTTCCGCAGCCTCACGGATCTCATCCTCATACATGCTCAGATCCGCTCCAGCCTTGACAATGGCGGTGTCATCGCCCAACTCGAATACCTCGGGACAAGTGTCCTCGCACAACCCACACTGTGTGCATTCGTCCTCGTCGATAGATACCTTGGTGATGGCCACATCGGCCTCCTTCCCTTGAATGTTGATGATAAAGAACTGGAGGTTGTTTCACAAAGCCTCCTGGGTTGATGATTGCTTCGGCCGGCATCCCATCTCCGATGCCAGTTCCGGAATGTCTAATAGTACGAATTATATGCCCTCTTGTCAAGCCCTTTTGCGCGTCTGAAGAAAAATTCGCCCTCCTTAGACGACATCTTAGAGTTCCGTGCAAAAATGTTTGGGGGAATAGATTGCGCAAGCATGCATCCGCTTTTTTCCCCGATCCGATACTTCGCAGGAGTGGCCAATTCTCCCATCAACGGGCATCCTTTTGAGAAGCTGTTTTTTCGAGAATCACCTGTTCCCTTTTCAAAAAAAGACCGTTTCTGGTAACTTGAGGGGAAATGGGGCGGAGGCATTTCGTCCCTGGGCAAGAGTCCTCCTTGGCGCGAACGACAACCTCATGCCAAAGGACAAAGCCTGATCTTGATTCCCCCACAGGCACACGCCATTCGCCCAGGCGGACGCTGGCAGACAGGGGAGGATCGGACTTGGCCCGCCCCATCTCTGGAGCGAATCACATCGCGACAGGAGAGCCAAGTCGTTTCTTACGACTGCGTCGCCTCGATGGTCCACTTCGACAGGATCACCCCTTTGGGGGGACACGGGATCGCAAATATTTCTCTTGATCCCTGCGAGGAAATATCGTATCTTTTGTGAGCAGGAAACGGGCTCTCAGGTGCGGCTCCTGACCGTTTTTCCACTATCCCGGCGCTGCCGCCAAAACAGAGGATTGGAGAGTCGGCATCGTTCTTTCAAAAGATTTCAGCACAGACAACGCCCTAGCCTCCCCGCAGTTGAGTGTCTCCTTTTGCTTTTGAAGTCGGCGATCTTTGCGGTCTCAGGGGTAAGGCATCCTGAACGGGCACAGACCATATCAAGAGGGTTCCATGGCAAAACGTGATTACTATGAAGTACTCGGCGTGGATCGAAACGCCGATGCGAATGAAATCAAGAAAGCATATCGAAAACAGGCGATGAAGTTTCATCCCGACCGAAATCCCGACAATAAGGAAGCAGAGGAAAGTTTCAAGGAGGCGTCGGAGGCTTACGAGGTGTTGAGCGATCCGAAAAAGCGGTCCAAATACGATCGATTCGGGCACCAGGGAGTCAGCGATTCCTTTGGGAGCGGCGGATTCCAGTGGTCAGACTTCACCCATACTATGGATTTTGAGGATGTGCTCGGGGATCTGTTCGGAGGAGGAGGACTCGGGGACCTCTTTGGGAGAGGGAGGACCCGACGTGGCGGTGCGCAAAAAGGATCGGATCTTCGGGTGACGCTGGAGCTTTCCCTGGAGGAAATCGCCCAAGGCGTGGACAAGAAAATCCGCCTCAAGAGAATGACCAAATGCGACACTTGCGGAGGAACGGGGGCCAAAAAGGGGTCGGCACTGAAAACCTGCCCAAAATGCCAGGGGAGCGGCCAGATCCGACAGGCTTCCAGTTCGCTCTTTGGCCAATTTGTGAACGTGGTTGTGTGCGATCAGTGCCAGGGAGAGGGCAAGATCATCGAAGAGCCCTGTCCGACGTGCAGCGGCCAGGGCCGTGCGGAGCGAGTGGAAACCATCGCGGTTCGGATTCCGCCCGGAGTGAGTTCGGGCAACTACATTCCCATGCGGGGACAGGGAAACGCGGGACCCAGAGGAGGGCCTCCCGGGGACGTGGTAGTCTATGTAGCCGAGTCCGAGCACGATTATTTCGAACGGCACGGAGAGGACATTCTCTACTCGCTTCCGATCAGTTTCAGCCAGGCCGCACTGGGCGACGAGGTGGAAGTCCCGACCTTGACGGGACGGGCGCGGGTAAAAATCCCCGCTGGCATTCAATCTGGGAAGATCCTGAGGCTTCGGGGGAAGGGACTCCCCGAGCTGCACGGATATCAAACAGGAGATGAATTGGTTCAGGTGTTGGTATGGACGCCCACGAAACTGAACGCACAGGAAAAAGGGCTTTTTCAGGAATTGGCCTCTTTTGAGCATAGCTCACCGCCCAAGGAGAAAGAAGGCTTCACCAAGCGGATTCGTGATACATTCAAGGCATAATCCGCCGAAAACCGTACATCCATAGCCCATTCTGTCCAAACTCCGAAGATCCACAGTTGATCCACAACAAAGAAAAGCCGCCCTGCGTTTTTCACGCTCAGAGCGGCTTTTCTTTTCTTCATTCAGCGCACGGAGAGGCGGAACCGTTGGGCTCCTCCCCAAAGCCTGCCTTGCTCTACTTGGATGCCTTCGCACGATCTACAATCGAAACCGTCATCTCGACTTTCTTGATGGGATTTCCTTTTCGATCCTTGTCGACTTTCATGATCTCGTCCACCACGTCCATCCCCTGGGTCACCTCACCGAAAGCCGTGTAACTCCTGTCCAGATGTGCTGCTGGAGCCACGCAGATAAAGAACTGGCTTCCCGCACTGTTGGGATCGGGGCCTCTCGCCATAGAAACCGTGCCTCTGATATGCTTGCGGGCATTAAACTCAGCATCAATGGTATACCCAGGCCCCCCCAGTCCGTCGTTGGCACGGTTGTCGTCTTTGGTGTTGGGATCTCCTCCCTGAATCATAAAGCCGGGGATCAGCCGATGAAACGTAGTCCCGTTGAAAAATCCCATCTTGGCTAGCTTTTTGAAATTCTTTACATGATTGGGCGCATCCTTGGGATAAAACGCAAACACGATCCGGCCAAACGCCGTCTGGATGACCGCCACCTCGCCAAGATCGTCTGGATCGGATGTCAGAATCGCTGCCTCCGCGGCGTTCATAACCTCATCGGCAAGCTGAGTCGCTTTGTCCTTTATGGGGAGCGACTCCTTGAGCACCGAAGCAAAATCCCCATTGTCCATCGAAGCCTGCACTCCCTCCAATAGTACGGTCATTGCTGCTGCGTCGGCCTTGACTTCTCCCAATCGGTTGCCCGTAGCTCCGAGCGCTGAGGCGCTGTCCAAAGCCGTCTGAACCGAGAGAAACGCCCGCTGCGCCCCCTCCAGCGCGATCATCGCATCCCTGCGCGCTTCGGCTCTGCGCGTCTTGGCAAGGTCTTTTAGCGCCAGGGCCTGCTTCTCTATCTCCAGCGCCGACTGTTTGGCAGCCCCGTAATCCTTCGCCTCCATCTGTGCCTGCATCTCGTCCCACAGTTCCTGAACGGTCTGAAGTTCGCTCGAAGCATACGCCTCAGCACCCATCTCCTTGGCCTCCTCCATCGCCTTGGTCGCCTGCTTTATCTCCCGACGCGGAGCCGCCGCACAACCCATCCACAAAAGCAACGCGAAGAACCCCAAGGCCAATACACCCGCTTCAATCTTTCTCATTTCCATTCGCTCCTTTCTCAGCTTAGGCGGTTTTCGCCCCTGTCACATGATCGTGATCTGCCATCGGACCGTATTCAGATTTCCTTCATACGTCTTTTCCGCCTTCCTCTTTCTTCGACCACACCGGCACATCGGCTCCCAGTGCCGGACACTTCTCCTTCGTACCCACTCGAAAGACCCCCCCGCGCAGTCAGCTTGCCAGCACACCCAATAGACTCAACAGGTTCATATCCACGCTTTTGCGGACTTTCCACGCGTAGTCCAGATTGGATACTTCGATCTGATTGGCCACAACACCCACCATTTTGTCGCTCTGTCCTCTGATCAATTGCTCCACAGCAGCTGCGCCCAATCGGCTGGCCAGCACGCGATCCAAAGCCGACGGGGACCCCCCCCGTTGCAGGTGGCCCAATACGCTGACGCGCACGTCGTACCCGGACAGATCGGAAATCTGCTCGGCCACCTTGAATGCCCCTCCGGTCTCGTCTCCCTCGGCAATGATGATGATGCTGCTCGTTTTCCCGCGTTTTCGACCCGCCACGAGACGCTGACACATGCCCGGAATATCGGATACGGTCTCCGGAATGAGTACCTCCTCAGCCCCTCCAGCTACGGCGCACTGAAGCGCGATGGCTCCGGAGAGACGCCCCATGACCTCAATTACGAACAGTCGCTCGTGGGACGCAGCGGTATCCCTGATGCGATCGATGGCGTCTAACGCTGTATTGGAAGCGGTATCGAAGCCAATGGAGAAATCCGTGCCCGTGATATCGTTGTCGATACTGGCCGGAACACCTATGGTGGGGATCCGCCACACACCCGCCAATTCATGCGCGCCTCGGAAAGACCCATCCCCACCGATCACGACCAGTCCTTCGATGCCTTGTTTTTTCAAATTCGTGACAGCCGTCCTCTGCCCTCGTTTCGTCCTGAAGGCCTCGCTCCGGGCAGATTCGAGAATCGTCCCCCCCGATCGATGATCCCCGCGACGGAGCTCAAATTCATGTCGCGCATGTCGTCCGCTACAAGACCCTCGAAGCCTCGCCGGATACCGACCACCGACAAACCGTGATAGATGCCGCTGCGCACAACGGCACGGACCGCCGCGTTCATACCGGGACTATCCCCGCCACTGGTTAGAACGCCGATTTTGTCCAAGGGCCGCTCCTTTATTGTGTTGGGGAGCAAATGATCCACTCCCATCCTCCCCCGGCGGTTCGCGAGCCGGGGGAGCCGCAACCCATCATCGCAGGCCCTGCCATAGGCAGGGAGGAGGAAAGGCAGGTAAAGCAGGTACGGGTGGAGAGCACTCGGGGAGATCCTCCTGCCAATCGACCATCATGGACGCATCGTCTCGACCTTCACACTGTCCTCACCGACCTCCATGAGAACGGCCCCAGTCTGATCGGTACGAAATATCTTTGCGTCGACTGCCTGCAATTTCGACACCACATCCTCCGAGGGATGTCCGTACCGGTTCCCTGCGCCCACCGAGAGAATCGCAATCTCCGGACGCACCGCATCCAAAAACGCCTGACCCGTCGAACCCCTCGAACCATGATGCCCCACCTTCAGCACCGTGGCCGGGAGACGATCTCCCCAGTTTAGAAAGAACCGTTCAGCCCCCTGCTCCGCATCGCCGGTGAGTAAAAACGAGACACCTCTGTAGGATATCTTGAGCACCACGGACGTATTGTTCCTGCCCATCGGCGAATCGTGCTGAGAAGATACAAACGCGGGCGCAGGATGCAGCACAAAAATGCCCACACCCCCCAATCCGATCAGGCTGTCGCCCGCCGATACGATATGCCGCGTAATGCCCTTTTGCTCGACCAACTCGTAGAACCGGTCGTCCGTCCACGTGTCGGCATACTGGCCACTGTCCAAGACATGCGACACGGGGAATTCCTCTAAGAGGGATAGCAGCCCCCCGATATGATCGTTGTCCGAATGCGTAGGCACAACAACGTCAATCTTTTGAAAACCTCTGTGTCTTAGAAAAGGCGCTATGATCTCCTTCCCAGTGTCAAACTGAAACATCCGCCCGCCGCCGTCCACGAGCATGATCCGACCGTTCGGGAATCTCAGGAAAATAGCATCCCCTTGTCCCACATCCAAGAAGACCACTTCGAGCCGATCCTGCCGAAGAATTCCCTGCCAAATATAGACATTTGTCGCAAAAAGTGCAAGAAATAATAGCGTCTTCCGGGCGATCTGCGATTTTCGGCCCCAGAGGATCAGCGCGATCAGCCCGTAATAACCCGCAAAGAAGATCGGCCCCGGACTCGGGGTGATAAAAACGGTATGAGGAATTTTCGACATCACCTGGACCACTGCAATCAGTGCCGACAGGAAAGCCCAGTTTGCGGCATTAAATGCCGTCGCGAATGGAACAAACCAGAATCCGAACGCTGCGGCCAGCAATCCCAACGTGACAATGATGCCCATGGCCGGAACCACGAACAAATTCGCCGCCACAGACAATAAGGCGATCCGGTTGAAATAGAATGCGACAACCGGCCCTGTTCCGATCTGAGCCGCAGTGGATACCGCGATGGCGGCAACGATCCCCCGCATAACGGGGTTGGTGGGCTTACCAAAGATCGGATGAATCACCCCAATGATGGGTGTATAGAGCAGGACGATGGAACCCACGGCTGCGAAGGAGAGCTGAAATCCGACGTCGAAGAGGCGTTGTGGCCAAAGAAGTAGGATAGCGAGGGCCGCCGCGCCCAACACGTTCCCAATGTCCGCGTTCCGCTCCGCGGCAAAGCCGATGAGGATCAATCCGGCCATCAGGGCAGCCCGTACCACTGAGGGCTGCAGATCTACCACAAAGGCATACACCAGGAGCGCCGCGATGGTGGCGGCAGTTGCCCCTCTGGAGGAGAACCCAAGAAGCTGAAAGACAAAGAAGAACACCGCAGCGATCACCCCCACGTGCAACCCACTCACCGCAAGCACGTGCGACACCCCCACGCGACCAAACGCCTCCCGCACGTCTTGGGGGAGGGTCCGCTTTTCCCCAAGCAGCAATCCCTTCAAAAGCGCAGCGGGCACTCCGAGCAGATTTCGGTCCACGGTGCTTCGGATCGAACGCCGGGTGGGAAGGACGACGCCGGAGAAAAAGGACCGGGTTTCTCCTTTTTCAAGCGTTTCGATCTGTTCCTTCTTTCGTACCGCTAGCTGTGCGAATATGCCCCTGCGCTCCAGATACTTGCGGTAGTCGAAAGCTCCGGGGTTGCGTGCTGGCTCCGGGCGGCGAAGACGCCCCTCCACCGCGACAAGATCCCCAAAATCGATCCCGCCGATTCCTTCCTTGCACGTGACCAGAACGCGACCGCACACCTCCGCCCGGTTCCCGTTCCACACAACCTCCTCTGCCTCAAGCGTGATCCTCCCCCTCGTTGAAACTTCTGTCGGTTCGTCCGCTACCGAACCCCTGAGCCTGACTGCCTCACCAAAATCGGGAAACCGAGCGATGTGATTTCCAGGCAAATGCCGCGTGACGGCTTCGTGCCGAAAACCACCCGACAGAAAAACCACCAGCGCAAAAACCACCTGCCAGGAGGGCCGCCGAGACCTCTCCAGCAAAAGCCCCATTCCTCCAACCACCAAACTCGTAGCAGCACCGACCCACCAAAACAAAACGGGGATGCGGACGTAATAGCTGATTGCTATCCCGGAGGCAAAAACGATCGCAACCCAGAGCGCGGGACGTCTCATAGCCGTTCCCTCGCGATCAAGAACCGTAAAGGACACGGAAGCCCACCCACACAAATCGAAAGCGAAAAGACATCGATACGGGCTTCTCATGCGTTTTCAGTATTCCAGGCGAGAATGCCCTCCTCGCTTTTCCCTTATGAAGAAGGGTTCGGGAAGCTCTCCATCGGTGAGAACCGTCCGTCCCCACAGGTCCGAAAGGGCGAGGTCATCAAACCGATTTGGCTTTGGGAGGCTATCCCAGTTCTTACCTGTGCCTGAGCTGTCACCCGCTAGAACCATATCCTGTTTCACCGATAACCCACTGGATTCCAAAATGGGGAGAGCTTCGCTTGCCGGTTGCCGTGTTGAGCGACGCTCCCGCCCTAGAGAAGCTCACTCACCGGCAGGGCTCTCGCGGTATTTGCAGCACAACGAGTTAGAGGCTACCTAAAATATGATCAATTTAGGGAAAAGTCAAGGCTTTTTTGGAGCCAGAACCACAAGATGCGAGGAGCGATCCAGGAACGGAACGGGGATGCATTGATGGGAGATCACCTCGAGGGGTAATGCGGGACATGCGCGGAAAAGCGCCTGAGCTTCTTCCTGGGCATTCGGTCCCCTGTAAAGGACGATCCGTCCAGAAGGCCCGAGAAGCGGAACCGCAAGGAGGACTGCCTGGTCGAGCGACGTTACGGCCCGCACAGTGATGAAGTCGTATCGGTGGGTATGGTCCGGATCGCGTGCAAGTTCCTCAGCACGCGCGTGGATAACCGAGAAAGGCGCCCGCGTGAGTTGGGCAACCATTTTCTGGAGAAACAGTGCCCGCTTGCGCCGGGATTCCAGCAACGTCACGCGCAGATTCGGTCGCACGATCTGAAGCGGGATGCCCGGAAAGCCTGCACCAGAACCAATGTCAAGAAGCGTGAGCGTCTCGTCGGGAGGAAAGATGCAGAGCGCGGTGAGCGAATCGAGTATGTGCCGGGACGCAAGGCTCCCAAGATCGTTTGGGCCGACGAGATTGATGCGCGGGCTCCAGCTGCGAATGGCAGCCATATGCGCCAGGAGATCGCCAACCTGTGCCTCCGTCACGGAGAAGCCAAGCTCTAAGCATCCGGACCGAATCTGTTCCTCGTCGGAATCTATTGTTTTCTTATTGAGATGGCGCGATTGTTTCACGTGAAACATGTTCCGATGTTCTCCCTTTTTCGGATCTCTTCAGGCGCTCCAACACCACCAAGAGCACCGAGATATCGCCCTGACGCACCCCGGATATCCGAGAGGCCTGGCCCAATGATGTCGGACGAATTTCTCCCAGCTTCTGGCGGGCCTCAACAGAGAGCCCCCTCACATTCCCGTAATCCAAATCCTCCGGGATCCTCCGATCGTCCAAACGCTGCAAACGAACAACCTCCTCCTTTTGCCGCCTAATATACCCCTCGTATTTAATCTCTGCTTCTACCTGACGCGCGAGTCCTCCATCCAGCGAAGGCCCCTCCCCCATCCATGGCAACAAATCCTTATATTGAAGTTCCGGACGCTTTAACAGTTGGGCCAATGCCTGACTTTCGAGGAGATTCGAAGACCCCCTCGTTCCCAATAGGGGGTTCACCTCTTCCGGCGTAATTCGTATTCGGTGAAGCCTGGCCACCTCGTCTTGTACAGCCTCGACCCGCGCCCTACAACGCCCATATCGTTCATCCGAGATTAATCCGAAGCCCTGCGCATACACAGATAGCCGCGCATCCGCGTTATCATGCCTCAAAAGAAGGCGATATTCCGCGCGCGACGTGAACATCCGGTAAGGTTCATTCGTCCCTTTGGTCACCAGATCATCGACAAGCACGCCGATATATGCCTCCGAGCGACGCAGCACAAACGGCTCCTTTCCCCGAATACGCAGGACGGCATTGATACCCGCGATAAGACCTTGCGCCGCGGCTTCTTCGTAACCGGACGTCCCGTTTATCTGTCCGGCCAGATAGAGACCTCGAACGGCCTTCGTCTCCAACCACGGGTAAAGCTGGGTCGGAGGCACAAAGTCATATTCTACGGCGTACCCATTCCGACTGATCTCGGCCTCCGTCAGACCTGGGATAGTGCGCAACGCCTCCAGCTGCACATCCTCTGGGAGACTGGTGGAAAACCCATTGATGTAGACCTCCGGAGTATTTACCCCCTCCGGTTCCACGAAGATCTGATGCCGCGCCCGATCAGGAAAACGGACGACCTTATCCTCAATCGAGGGACAATATCTCGGGCCCACGCCCTCGATCTTACCCGAGAATAAAGGCGAGCGATCCAATCCCCCCCGGATAATACCATGCGTCTGCTCATTGGAATAAGTCAGATAACAGGGCACTTGCGCCAGCTTGAGTTCCGTGGTATCAAAGGAGAAGGGCGCCGGATCCGAGTCGCCATCCTGTCGCTCCATCCGTCCATAGTCAACCGTGCGACCATCCACGCGAGGCGGCGTACCCGTCTTCAATCGACCCAAACGAAGCCCCAGGCGCGACAACGAATCAGAAAGCCCGACTGCGGGAAGCTCGGCAGCCCTTCCTCCTGGAAAGCTGACCAGGCCCACATGCAGCAGACCGTTCAGAAAGGTGCCGGTCGACAGAATCACTGCCTCTGCAAGATGTTGGGCGCCCGTCTGCATGATCACGCCCCGGATCCTCCCGTGCTCCACGACCAGCTCCGCGACCTGCCCCTGCTTTGTGCTCAGTCCCTCCTGATTCGCTATCACACGGCGCATCTCGGTGCGGTACATCGCCCGATCCGCCTGCGCCCTCGGTCCCCACACCGCGGGTCCCTTGGAGCGATTGAGCATACGAAACTGGATCCCGGTTCGATCGCTTATGCGGCCCATCTCGCCTCCAAGCGCATCGATCTCCCGCACCAGGTGTCCCTTCGCCAGGCCGCCAATGGCCGGGTTGCAGGACAGCTGCCCAATCTCCTCGATCCGCATCGTGATCAGCAGTGCCGAGGCACCCATCCTTGCCACTGCCAATGCGGCTTCGCATCCGGCGTGACCGCCGCCCACAACGATCACTTCGTATTTCTGTATGCTCATGACAGCCTTCACCTTGTTCCAAAGAGTTCCGACTCCCGACTCGAAAGTCTTTCGGCTCTCTCTGGATTCTCCCTTACGCCAACTGTAGAAACCACGCGCCACAAAAGCCCGCTTCGTGTTTCATTCCCCACACCATCTCATTGCGTTCCCTGTGGTCCCGCTCCTATTTCCCGATACAAAACTCCGAAAAGATGGCATCTAGAATGTCCTCCGTAGTAGTCTTACCCACGATCTCACCCAACGCGTTCAAGCTTTCCCGGAGGTCCAGAGCCACGTATTCGTAAGATATTGAGCTACTTATGGCCCTCTTGGCGGTTCTGAGAGCCCCGACCGCCCGATCCAGACATTCCTTGTGGCGAAGACGCTGCACTACAATATCTTCAGTTTCTCCACCGGTTCCGCCCAGCACGACGTCCGCGATCAACCCCTCCAACTCCGACAGCCCATGCCGCTCCCTTGCTGATATCTCAGCCGTGTCTGTGCCCGGGAATAAGCCCTCGATCTCGGCCCGATCTGCCCCAGGAACCAGCTCACACTTGTTGATCACCACGATCCGCTTGCTTCCCTCCGTTGCTCGCGCAACCGAACGGTCTTCTTCGTCTATCGCTGCAGATCCATCCAGCACCAAGAGGATCAGATCCGCACCAGCAATCTCGCCCTCGGTGCGCCGTTTCCCCGCACTTTCTATGGTATCCGTGGTCTCTCTCATGCCGGCCGTATCCACCAGACACACCGCAAGTCCTCCCATTTCTACCCGCGCCTCGATCGAATCCCGCGTGGTTCCAGGGATCGGCGTCACAATGACGCGCTCTTCTTCCAGCAGCGCGTTCATAAGGCTGGATTTGCCCACATTCGGCTTTCCTACAATGGCCACACGGATTCCCTCCCGCTCGATCTTCCCTCGACCAAATGTGGCGCTCAGCTTATTCATATCTATCTCAATCGCGCCAATACGGTCCATCAACTCCCCCGGATCAACGAGCGGCACCTCCTCATCGGAGAAATCTAACGCCAGCTCGAGCAGAGCAACGTCCTCCTGCAGGCGATTTCTGAGCGCCAATATCTTCTCGGAGAGCTCCCCCCGCATGCATCGATACGCCAAGCGCAAACTCCGCGCCGTCTGAGCCTGGATGACATCGGTCACGGCCTCCGCCTCCACAAGATCAATCCGCCCACCGAGGAAGGCACGACGCGTAAATTCTCCCGGCTCCGCGAGCCGAGCCCCCTTCCCGAGCACGGCATCCAGCACACGCTGAACCGCCGTCATCCCTCCGTGAGAATTGATCTCAACCACATCCTCAGTAGTATAGGAATGCGGCGCCCGCATGACAGAGAGAAGCACCTCATCGATCTCCTTCCCCGCATCTGCGATTTTCCCGTACAGCAGTTGTCGCGAAAGGGCTTGGGGCGGACGTGCACATCCGACAAACAACCCGTCCGCAATTTCCACGGCGCGAGGGCCGCTCAACCGGACAATACCGATCCCTCCCAGGCCGATCGGAGTCGAAATGGCTGCTATCGTGTCGTTAACATCCATCTTCCAAAAATCCCAATAAAAAGGGGAGAACCTGACGCTCTCCCCAATACAAAATATCCAAACACGACAGGCACTTTATGCCAAGGTGTGGCGCTTCGTGAGCCATTGCTGAAGCCCGGAGAGCACATTGAACAGCGTGTAATACAAGACCAGTCCCGACGAAAACCGAATAAAGAAAAATACCATCATGATCGGCATAAGATAGACCATCGCAGCCTGCTTCGGATCCTTCATGGTCATCTTCTGCTGAATGAACATCGTCACTCCCATCAGAACCGGGAGAACGTAAAAAGGATCCGGTTGCGCCAGGTCATCGATCCACCCGGAAATAAAGCCAGCCTGTCTGAATTCGATGGTCCCTCTGAAAACGGTAAAAAGCGCAAAGAGGATCGGCATCTGTAGCAGCATTGGAAGACATCCCCCCACTGGGTTGGCCCCATGCTCTTTGTATAGCTTCATCGTTTCCTTATTCAGCCGCTGTGCGTCTCCGCTCCATTTTTCCTTCAATTGGGCGATCAGAGGCTGGAGCTCCTGCATTTTCGTCGTGGACTTGTAGCTGCTGTGGGTCAGCGGATAGACAAGGATCTTTATCATGATCGAAAAGAGGATGATGACAACGCCGTAATTTGGGATAACCCGGTGCATAGCCGTGAGTACGGCCAGCATCACCTTGGCAATGGAACGCATCCATCGCCATCCCAGATCCATAGCGCGTTCCAGACCGACGCCAAGGGACACCATGTCTGCGTAGCGCTGAGGCCCGAGATATACCAAAAAGCCCTCTTCAGAATCATCGCCGATCGTGCTTTCTAAAAAGACATCGTACCGCTTGCTTTCCGCGCCATCCCATTGGGCCGCGGAAACGCTGAAGGTGGATTCGTGCCCGAGTGCCGGGATCAACGCGATGGCAAAATACTTGTTCCGAAGGCAAACCCAATCCAACGCCCCCACAACAGAAGGAGATTGAAGCGACTGGCCCTTTTTCAGGTCGTATTTCTCCACTTCTCCGCCCATATAGGTGCGCACCTGCATCGCATTCAGGTCTTCTTTCCTGTCTTTTTCAGTGACCGCCATACCCCCAGTCCACGCGAGCCGGGTTCGGGTTCCGGACTCAAATCCGTGAAAACGAATGCTCATATCGACAACATAGCCCGTACGAGAGAGCGTGAAAATCTTCTCGATCTGTCTTCCCTCGCCCAGTTCGGCTACGAGCCGCACCGAATCCGAGCCGTTTTCGTCTTTCCACTCGATCTGGTCCAGATTCTCCCACGCCCGAAGCTCCTGATTCCACAGCGCAAGGGAAAGCCCGCTGCTTCCTTCGGCAAGCAGTTCCACATCCTCGATGCCATCTTTGCCGCGAAAGGTCTTGAGTCGCCAGCTTCCTATCGTACCACCTTGCGTGCTGAGCTCTCCGCGGACGGTTTCGTTTTCCAGAACGATCTGCCTTGCCGCGAACCCCCCGACCGCTCTTGACCCGAAATAACCAGCCTCCGACAAAATGGGTGCGGCCATTGGGATATCTGGAGAAGGAGTTTCTGATAGGGCACGCGACTCAGAATAGTCCCCCGCCTCCGACCTGGTCTGCTCAACAGTTCTCTGAGGAAGCGCTTTCTTCTGATAACGGCCCATGAAAAGAATCACCAGGCCCATCAATACCAGCGCCAATATGGTCTTTCTATCCATAGAAGGATCATTCCAATCCACGCGGAGAGGGGACGAGATTTTCCGGTATCAACCCGGACGATTCCAGCAGGTGAGAGAGTTCTTCCTCCCACTTTGACAGTGAGATATCGCGGTCTGACCTTTGGGGCAACAGCAATACTTCCCAATTACCGGAAAGATGCTCCCTTTCAGTGAGCCATGCCTCTCGGAGTCGGCGCTTGATGCCATTACGTCGCACAGCATTACCGTGTCGGCGACCCACTAGTATGGCCATTCTATTGTGCTCCGCTCCCAGATAGCGGATTTCCAGCACTGCCCCTCTTTTCCGCGTCCCACCATGGAGCACACGCCGTATATCATCCTGAGACTTGAGCGTGTTTCGCATGGGGCCTCCCTTGATACGCCCATCTGCACAAGTCCGCTCCAATGTGCGCGCAGCCAATCTCCGTCCTCTTCCCCAGCCAGGGACTATCTGAGCTTTGGGCCTATCGAAGCGGCATTAGACAGCAATCAGCTGTCTATGGGATGAGGTGCTTTCGACCCTTGGCCCGGCGCCGGCTGAGCACCCTCCGTCCGGCTGGTGTGCTCATTCTTGCGCGAAATCCATGGGTGTTCTTTCTTTTTCTATTGCTCGGCTGAAAGGTCCTCTTCATTCTTTCTCTCCCTAATTACGCTTGAAAACAACTCCAACCATTCTGAACAAATTGCCATATCAGACTTCAAATATAAATCTTACCCAGCACAAAGTCAAGTCTTTTTGACCGTGATACTCTTAGTTACGTGATCTTATTATATTTGTACCATCATTCGTATTGATTTATAAAGTCCCCCATTCCCAAAGAAATCCCTTGACTTTTGAGTCGGTATGTTATAGTTTTTGCTCTACGGACAACACGTTGTTCTAGGCTCCTGCGCCCTACGAAAGGCGATCTGCCTGCTCTACACGCTATCCACCATCATTTGAGTCGCGATTACCCCTTCGCATGCAATACCCCCCGTTCAAACGCGATCATTATTGCTATCTTACATATTGATTACCAACCTATTATATACTAAGTGTCCCTTGTTCTATCTGAAGTCCAGGTGTTCATTACTTAATCCTACTATAGCTTAACTTGGCATTGTTCCATATACTGCTTGTGAGTATGTGCATCACTTTGGGGAGGATTTGATATTGCCTTGGGATCCCGCTGAAATATGGGCGCGCTGCCTGTTGAATATCGAACGAAAACTCTCCAAACAGAGCTTTGAAACGTGGTTCCGCCCCACAAAATGTTCGCATTTTGAGCCTAAGCAGATGGTCGTTGATATACCCAGCACTTTCTTTGGCGAATGGTTGGAGGAACATTTTTTGTCGCTCATTCAATCGGCCGTTCTAGAAGTTACCTCCCATGTTCCTCATATTTCATTCTACGTCGTGGAAGATGAGGATTCCAGTGGTTTTCCCCCGTTCAACAAGCCAGGGGAAATCCCCCCCAACTTACAGACTTTCCCGCAAGAGAAGATATCGCTCAATCCGCGTTATACCTTTGACACATTTGTTGTTGGAAACAGCAATCAACTCGCCACGGCCGCGGCACGTGCAGTTGCGGAAGATCCTGGAACGACCTCTTTCAATCCCCTGCTGATCTACTCGGGGGTCGGGCTTGGAAAAACCCACATTCTCCAAGGCATCGCGCACCATTGCCTCAATAAGAATCCAGCACAGCGCGTAATCTACGTCTCTTCGGAAAAATTTTTCCTCGATTTTATTGACTCTATTCAACACAATAAAAGTTCAGCCTTTAGCAAGATCTATCGCAATGCCGATCTCCTTCTGGTGGATGATGTGCAGTTTCTCGTCAATAAGGAAACAACTCAAGAGGAGTTTTTTCATACCTTCAATGCACTGCACCAAAACGGGAAACAGATTGTACTCACTACCGACCGCCCCCCCTCCGAGCTGAAAGGGCTGGAAGAACGCCTCATCTCCCGTTTCCAGTGGGGACTGGTGGCGGACATTCAGTCCCCTAATCTCGAGACACGGATCGCCATCCTGCAGAAAAAGGCTGCGACAGACGGTATTGAGTTGCCCAGAGAGGTGATTACGTTTATCGCAGAACACATCACCTCCAATGTCCGGGAGCTGGAGGGTACGTTAATTCGCCTGCTCGCCTCGGCATCCATTTCAAATCAAGATATCACGCTTGAATTTGCGCAGAGTCTGTTTAAATATGCCAGGCATACCCCTTCCAATATCATTACGATCGAGGCCATTCAAGCGGCAGTATGCACACAATACAACACCCCTCAGGATTTGATCGTGGGCGAGACCCGAAAGAAATCCGTAGTGCAGGCGAGACAAATCGCTATGTATATGGCCAAGACCCACACCAAAAGCTCCTTGAAGACCATTGGTCTTCATTTTGGCGGCCGCGATCACAGCACGGTTATTCATGCGTGCAAAGCCGTACAGGAGAAACTTAAGCACGACGCGACCTTCCGCGAGGAATTAAAAAAGCTCCCAGAACTATTCAAATGAACGGTTACTTAAAAACTTATACACAAGAATATCCAACCTTTCCACAAACCTTGTGGATACAATGTGGGTCACCTATGGATAACTGGTCTTTGCATTGGCCGTGTGGATAACATAACTACTTATCCACACATCCCCCACATATTACCCACTCATTTATTACAAAAAGGATATCCGTATCTATTAGTGGCCTACTGAGTTAAAAATACAGAAGATAATTATCCACACTGATCCACCTAGCCTATTATTACTACTATTTATACAAAGATAATAAGTAGTCTATTACCTTCCTCCTCCTTGAAACATCACATTTCTGCCCTTCCGAGACATTTCCCACATTTCTGAAGAAGGAACTCCTCCGCTCCAACGCCTCCAGAAAAAGGGAAAGGAGGGGTAGGCGCAGAACAATACTTCATTAGATGCAGTCATAACCTGCATTATTCATAAATCATCACCAGCACAAAAGAATGAGCTTTTGAGGGCTCGATTTTCTGGAATGGAATAATTGTTCTTCTGTTTCGCCTGCATTTGGAGTGGATGTTGTTGA